>JBKPPP010000188.1:0-14812 GCA_046733615.1 Acidobacteriota bacterium
GCCGACCGGTCTGACTTTTCGTTCCTGCAAAACTCGCAATAGTTTTACCTGCATCGCCGGCGACATTTCGCCGATCTCGTCGAGAAAGATCGTGCCGCTGTTAGCTGCTTCGAAGAGTCCCTTGCGATTGGCGCTCGCGCCGGTGAAAGAGCCTTTCACGTAACCGAAGAGCTCCGACTCGAGCAACGTCTCGGTGAACGCGCCGCAGTTTACGGAGACGAACGGTTTTTCCGCGCGTGGACTCAGATCGTGAATCGCCCGCGCGACCAGCTCCTTGCCGGTGCCGGACTCGCCCGTGACGAGCACTGTTGACTGCACCTGCGCGACAGTCTCAATCATCTGATACAGCGCGAGCATGCGGTTGCTACGGCCAATGATGTTTCCCAGTTTGCCGCGTGTTCGCTGGCCCTGGATCAGGGCCTTGTTCTCTTCGAGCAGCGCCTCTTTCTCTTTGACCAGCGAGATCTTCTCGAGCGCGCGCGCTACCGTCTCCTTCAACAGATCGTTGTCGAACGGCTTCTGCACGAAGTCGTACGCGCCGAGCAGAAACGCTTCGCGCGCCGTATCGACGTTGGCGAATGCCGTCATCATGATCACTTCCACGTCCGGCAGCAGCTCTTTCGCGGCGCGCAACAGATCGACGCCGTTCATGTCGGGCATCCGAATGTCGGAGATGATCAGATCCGGAGCTTGCTCGCGCAGCAGAGTCAACGCCTGTTCCCCCTTCTCTGCGAGACGCACGGTGTGGCCTTCGCGCTGGAGCAGATGAGTCAGGAACTGTCGCATTCCGAGTTCGTCGTCAACGATCAGGAGATTGGCCATAGAGCTTTTCGTTTGAGCCGATTAATCGGGACTGGCGACCGCCTCGCCGTTTGTCAGTGCCATTGGTAACTCGAGGGTGATCGTCGTGCCTTGTCCCTCGCGACTGCGGACGTTGATTGTACCACCATGATCGCGAATGATTTGATAAACAATTGACAGTCCGAGGCCGGTGCCGCCCGTCGTCGAGGAAAACGGTTCGAATAGATGTTCGACTTGATCGTGCGACATGCCGCGGCCGGTGTCGGAAAAAGCGATACGCAGACGGTTGTCGGAGTTCTGTTTGAGTGTCGCGCGCAACGTTCCGCCTTGCGGCATTGCTTGCAGCGCGTTGCGGGCCAGGTTCCAGAAGACTTGTTTGAGTTGACCTTCGTCGGCGTGTGCGAAGATTGGCTCGGGAGGAAGTTCTTCGCTGATTGTCTGGTTCGGCGCGATCTCGGGACTGTGTCGCAGCAGGGCGAACGTTTGATGCATCAGATCGCCCACGTCGACGTGGGCCGGCGCGAGTGAACGCGGCCGCGCGTAGCTCAGGAAGTCGGTGATGATGCGGTTGAGCCGATCAGACTCGCGCAGGATGATCTCCATCAACTCAACTTGCGACGAGTCGTTGTCCAACTCCGAGCGCAGCATCTGAATCGAACCGCGCATCGCAGCGAGTGGGTTTCTAATCTCGTGGGCGATCGACGCCGCCATGCGTCCGATCGCGGCGAGCCGGTCCTGGCGGCGGGAAGTCTCTTCGAGGGTTCTGACCTGAGTCAGATCCTGAAACGTGATCACCATTCCAGTCGTCTCGCCTGCTTCGGAAGATAGCGGCGAAATACTGAAGCCGAGGCGCAGGCGCATTCCTTCGGCAGTCAGACAGTTTGTTTCGAAGCGCGGGCTGCGCTGGTTGTTTTCCAATGGCTTTAGGGATTCGGCGATCTGATCTTTCAGTTCGCCAAACAGGATCGAGGCGTCCTGGCCGCGGATCCTTTCTTCGCGATAGCCGGTGATCTCTTCGGCGGCGCGATTGAAGGTGTAGATGCGGCCGGCGAGATCCGTTGTGACTACGCCCGAGCGAATTGATTCGACGATCCGTTCGTGCAGCGCGCGGAGGTTGGCGAGCGATTGTGTGGCCGCGAGCAGGCGAACGTCAGAGCGCGACTGCCGTTCCGCGAGACGCGCGGAGAGTAAACCGACGACGAGGAAGGCGACGTCGAAGAGTCCGACCCATTGAACTGTTTGTGATAGCGAGCCGCCGACGAGTCGTGTGGGACGAGTGGGTGCGAGTAGACCCGTGATCTCGAGCGCGCAGGCGGTGAAAGCGACGGCGCAGCCGACTGAAGTGACGAGTGCTTCGCGCGGGCCGAGAAAGAGACTCGAGATGGCGATGATGAGGATGTAGAGAGCGATGTAAGGAGACTGGAGCACGTCGGAGTTCCAGACGAGCCACGTGACGAGCAGTACGTCGATGGCGAGTTGGAAGCGCGCCTGGTTGATGATGTTTTTCGAGAGTCGAAAGATGATGGCGTAAACGATCGTGAGGCAGGCGACGATAGTGAGTAGAGCGAGGCTTTTATTGATCGCGTTTTGTGGCTCGCCGGTCGTGGTCCAGAGCATTCCAAAAACGCTGAGGAGGAGAGCGGTAACCAATCTGCTGGCAATGAGCCACCCGAGTTTCGACCCCGCCGTCCGGCCAGAATCAGCGGTATGCGCCCGTCTCGTCATCGGGCGAAGAGCGTATCACATATATTTATTTCCTTTTAATTTTTACCTAAATCGTCCTCGCTCACTCGTAGCGCAGTGCTTGCAACGGATCGATGCGCATGGCCCGGCGGGCGGGGAGGTAACAGGCCAGCAGCGAGACGACTACGAGCAACAATGAGATCGCTGTGAAGGTCGTCACGTCCACCGCTTCAACTCCAAACAACAAGCCCGATAACAAGCGCGTTAAGGCAAACGCCGCCCCGAGTCCGAGGACCACGCCGAAAACTGTCAACAGCAGTCCCTGCTTCAGGACCAGCAGCAACACTTGCCGCGGCTGCGCGCCGATTGCCAACCGCAATCCCAACTCGCGCGTGCGCAGCGCCACCGAATAATTCATCACTCCAAAGATGCCAACCGCTGACAGCAGCGTCGCCAACCCGGCAAACAGTCCCAACAACAGCGTGTTGAAACGCGAACGCGCAACCCACTCAGACATCACCTGATCCATCGTGCGCACGTCCGAAACCGGCTGATTCGGATCCAACGCGCGTATCTCGCGCTGCACTGCCGGCGCAATAGCCGCGGGATCGTTGTCAGTACGAACCACCAGCGTCATGAACGAATACGCAAGATCCGGATGCGGGAAGTAGACCGCCGGCGGCGACTCATCGATCAAACTGTCGTACCTCACGTTGCCGACGACGCCGATGATCTCGGCTGGCGTAGGCTTCTCAAACATCGCGACATCGAGATGCTTCCCGAGCGGTTCTTCACCCGCAAAATACTTCCGCGCCAAAGCCTCATTGATCAACAAGACATGCTTCGGTTCCTTCAACTCCGCGTCCGAGAAGTTGCGGCCGCGAAGCAAAGGAATACCCATCGTCTGAAAGTAGCCCGCGTCAACCACGCGCACGTCCGTCGATGGTCCCTGGCCCGGCGGCGGCTCCGGGCGGCCTTCAATCTTGAAACCCGTCGCGGAACCCAAACCACCGTAGAGCGGCAGAAAGTTGATCATCCCGGCTGCGCGCACCGACGGCAGTGTGCGAACTCTTTCCATCGCTTGATCGAAGAAGCGCACGACCTGCGGATCCTCGCGATATGCGGCGTCGGGCAAGCGCACTACCATCGTCAGAATGTTGTCAGTGCTGAAGCCTCGGTCTACTTGCTGAAGACGAATGAAACTCCTGATCAGCAAACCCGCACTCGCCAACAACACGACTGCCAGCGCAATCTCCGCCACCACCAGCGCACTCCGCAAACGACGACTGCCACTCGCCTGGCCCGACTCCGACTTGCCGCCTTCCTTCAGTGAGTCGTTGAGATTGAGCCGCGAAATATGAAGCGCCGGCGCGAGCCCAAAGATTAGTCCCGTCAACAACGACACGCCGAGCGTCCACAGCAGCACCGACAGGTTCAGTCCGACGCTCTGCAAGCTGACGAGATCGCGCGGGCTGATTGCGACCAACGCCTTGATACCGACCCACGCGAACGCCAATCCGAGCAGGCTGCCGAAGAGCGCCAGCAGCAAACTCTCCGTGAGCAACTGCCTCACAATGCGCACGCGACGCGCGCCGAGTGCCGCACGCAACGCGATCTCTTTCTCGCGCGACGTTGCCAGCGAGAGCAGCAGGTTCGCGACGTTCGCACACGCGATCAGCAACACAAAACCGACTGCGCCCAACATCAACAACAGCGGCCGCCGAACATTCCCGAAGAACTGTTCACGCAGCGGCAGAGCTTCCGTCGAGTAGTTCTTGTTGAACTCCGGCGCCTCGTCAGATAAACGAGCTTCGATCGTGCGCAACTCCGCGCCCGCCTGGTCGACCGACACGCCATCTTTCAAACGCGCCACGACGGAAAGAAAACGTCCGCGCTGATTGCCGGCTGCCGTTATCGGCAACACCGTCCAAAGCTCGGCCGGCCGGCCCGTTCCCGAACGATGTTGGATGTGAAACTGGAAGTTCGGCGGCATAACGCCGACGATCGTGAACTTCTCGCCATTCAAGGTAATCGGCTGCCCGATCACGCTCGACTGCCCACCGAAGCGGCGTTGCCAAAGACCATAACTCAGCACCGCAACGGCAGGGCTCTCAGGTTTGTCGTCTTCCGGCACAAAAGTCCGGCCGCGCATCGCGTCGACGCCGAGCACCTTGAAAAAGTCGGCCGTGGCGAACTGTATCGACAGCTCTTCGGGCTCGCCGATGCCTGTGAGATTGAAACGCTGATCGGTAAACGCGGCCATGTGTTCGAAGCTAGAGCTTTGCTCGCGCCAACTGCGATAGTTTGCGCGTGAAGTCGTGTTTTGGTGGCGGCCTTCAGGAGTGACTTCCCACAACATCACGATCCGATCGGCGTCGCGGAAGGGAAGCGGGCGCAGCAAGACCTCGTTAACAACGGAAAAGATCGCCGTGTTTGCGCCGATGCCGAGTGCGAGTGTTACGACGGCGATCGAGGTGAACGCTTTGTGCTTGGTGAGCATGCGAACGCCGTAGCGGATGTCCTGGCCCAGCGTCTCGAACAGTCCACCACCTTTCACGTCGTAAGCGTCGTCGCGAACTTTGCTCACGTTGCCAAAACTTCGCAACGCTTTCTCGCGAGCTGCCGCAGGCGACATTCCCGCCCTGATGTTCGCTTCAATTTGCAGCTCGACGTGCGAGCGCATCTCGCGATCGATATCGTCGATGACCTCTTCACGCTGCCACAGCGCGCGCAGTCTATCCCGTAGTACGTTGAACCACTTCATTGCTAAATCCCTTATGTAGCCTGTCGAACTTTGGCGATGGCGAGTACGAGACGATCCCAGCTCGCCTCTTCACTCTCGAGTTGTTTCCGTCCGGCGCGGGTCAATTTGTAGAACTTCGCTTCGCGGCCGGTCTGGTGAACGTCCCACCTGGCGGAGACCCAACCCTTTTGCTCGATGCGATAAAGCGCGGGATAGAGCGAGCCCTGCTCGACGCGCAGCATCTCGTCCGATAGTTGGCGGATGCGTTGAATGATGCCGTATCCGTGGAGCTCCCCCAGCGAGAGCGATTTGAGGATCAGCATGTCGAGTGTGCCCTGCAATAGATCGGCCTTGTCCTTTGCCACTTCCGTCTCCTTCGCGTTGAACGGTGATACCTAGAAACGGTAGGCATCATACGAACCGCAAGCCTAGATTGTCAAAGCATCGGCCTGGCGGCGACGCTCTGACGGATAGCGGGGCTTGGAGACACAAAAATTCGGTTTGCGGCATGACTATTGACAGGGCCGAATCCCGGGAGTATAGATGGGTGCAGTTCTAAGGGTTCCGCCACGATTCTTCATCGCCGCCTCGCTCGCGTCGCATAGGAAGTACCGCGTTAGTTTGAAGAGCGACCATGAATCAGCGCCTGTCTTTGCGGAAACTTCCGGAAAGTCGGGCCTGCCGCTGTTCGATTTAAGCTCACATGTTGCGTGCGTTTAGTAAAACTAAAGACTACGCCCAGAACGCCCGGGTACGAGTGTTCCTGATGAGCGTCACGCTGCTGGTCGTGCCGCTGTTCTTGTACTTCAGCATGCACGTCACCAGCAGCATTCGTTACTTCAACGATCGCAACTTTCGCCAGTTGAGGGGCTTCAGTGGGCAGGTCTCCGGGCGGATTAACAGTCTGGGCACGGCGTTCAAGAATGCAGTCGAGAGATACGTCGATCAGCCTTCGAAAGACCGCCACGGCGACTTCCAGGCGTACCTCGAGGTGCTGAAAACCGATGGCGCTGACTTTTCTAAGGGAACGCTCAACCCCGCTGACGCGACCGTCGCAAAAGATGTGAAAGTCAACATCGACATCACCAATGAAGACTCGGATACATGGTTGAATTTCGAAGGCTCAAACGGAACCATCACTGCCTCAGCCAGGACGAACCTTCCGCGCGTGATTGACCCGTTGCTCAGCAAGGGTGATGACGGTCAGCCGCAAAGCGATGACAAACGCGACTTCGATCACATCATTATCGCCCGCGCCGATGACGGGAAGACGCTGTTTGAACAGACCACCGGCAATCTGAATGTCACCTCGCTCGAGCACATCGTCCTGGCCGACACACCCGACAAGACTTTCGATCTCAAAAACAGAAGTCAAACGACCGACGGTGTAGACGTCAGCATCGCCGGCGCGCGTTACAAGCTCTACGTCCAGCCGATCGAAATCGCGTTGCCGACGAAAGGCGAGAATGCAGAGACACTCTGGGTCATCTGCGGGCTGGTTGATGCGAGCCGCTTTCGCTATCAAACGTGGGCCATCTCCTACACCGTGCTCATCATCAGCGGCTTCGTGGCGGGCTTGCTCATCCTGAGCTGGTTCTTTCTCAAGCTACTCTTCATTGGGCCAAAAGACAGATTGCGTCCCGCGGAAACGCGTGTGCTGGCGGTTACCATCGTCGTCGCCGGTTCGTTGCTGACGCTCTTCCTTCTCTTCGGCGTAAGCTACAAAAACGTCGAGAAAACCCTCGATGCCCAACTCGAAAAACTGGCGGAAACGTTTCAGGAGCACTTTCAGGCCGAAGTCAAAAGCGCAGTCGCACAACTCAAAACCCTCGATGAGAACCGCCTCAACTTCAAAACTGAAGCGGACCACACGCCGGACAATGCCAGCGCTCTCAACCGGCCGAACCTTCTCTCGGACATCTGTCCGAGCGGGAACTGCGACAAAAAGCAGAATCCGTATCCATATTTCAAAAGCGTCTTCTGGGTTAACGATAAAGGCGACCAGGTGGCGAAGTGGTCCATCTACAGCCAAACCACGAGGCTCATTAACGTCAGCGGGCGCGGGTATTACGAGAAACCGCGTAATGGTTATTTCCGTGAGCTGGACGGTGGGCGCTTCTGGGTGGACCCGGTCGTCTCCCGTAATACCGGCGCCTTCACGGTAGCACTCTCAACGAGAACAAAAGCTCCGGGTGCGCAGGGCGCCGGCGTCGCGGTGCTCGACACCAACCTGATGTCGTTCATGCAGCCCGTGATTGTCGGCGGCTTTAGCTACCGCATCATCGACACGAATGGAAACGTCGTTTTCCCGAACCTGAAGGAAAACTTCATTGTCGAATGCGACAACGATCCGCGTTTGCGCTCCGCGGTCTCGGGCCACCTGAAGGATTACGTCAGCGTGATGTACCTCGGGCGCGACGCACGCGTCTACGTGAGGCCCCTGACGGGCATGCCCGAGTGGACGATCGTGGTTTTCCGCGATAAGGAACCGCTGCGAAGCAGCTACCTGGAGGTGGTCGCGGTTTCGTCGCTGCTGTTTGCGATCTACCTGACGGTGTTGTTGTTGACGCTGGCGTTCCTGTTTTATGTCGTTCCGTTCAAGCATGTAGGACGGAAATGGATGTGGCCGTCACGAGACAATGCGGGCATCTACATTCAGTCGATTCCGATCAGCGTGCTGTTGAGTTTCGCTGCTTACGGGCTCTCGTTTCGTCTTTCGGACCGCACTCTGATCGTGGCGCTTAGTCTGCTTTCAGTGCTGGCGCTGTTGCTGATGATGGCGCAGTTGAAAAATAGGTGGGTGCTCAGTCCGTTCGAGAAGCTGGCCGGGTTTCTGGAGGGCCTGCCAAAAAAACTCAAACTCAACCATTTCAAGCTCAACGAGCGATTCTTCTTCACGCTTTCCCTGGTGCCGCTGGTATTCGTGATTGCAGTGTTGCCGTCAGCCGCGTTCTTCCGGCTCGCGTACAACGAGCAGATGGATCTCTTCACGAAGTATGGACAGGTCACGCTGGTCAACAGCTTAAACGATCGCGAAGCTCGCCTGCGTGCGGCATATCCGATCAGCCTTTTTGGAAACAATACCGCGGCGGCGGACACTTTTCTCACCGGCAGATTGAAAGAATCACTCGACACGTACGACGGGTTTTTCTTTTCCACCAGTGTTAAGCCCGTCGAGGAGACTCCGAACGAGGAGGTCGCGCCGGAGCCTCAACACGGGTTACTCGTGAGCCTTAGCCAGATGCTGCCGTTTGCAAGTCAAAGCAGCGTCATTCGTCACGGTCTGATCCGGAGTCGAAGCGATGACGGTCTCTGGCAATGGCGTCAGGCAGAAAACAGCCAATTGATTTTACGCGCGCCGCAAAACAGTCCGCGTCACAAAGTAGAAAAGCCGGGAACAACCGGGGCCATCGGCGCTCTCATCGCCGAGAGCAAGGATGACGAGAAAAAGACAGTTTTCCAGGTGGTCAGCATCACGCCTCACTTCTGGTTGCGGCGGCTTTCCTGGTTGTACTTCGTCGCGATCATGGTGCTGGTCCTGTTCCTGATACTCCGCATGGTGATCAAGCGCGTCTTTCTGATGGACGCCGTGAAGATGTCGGACCTGGCGATGCAACCGGCCGTTCCCTCAGGCAAGTGGAAGCGGTTTCTCGTACTCCGTTCGCCCTACACGCGCCGAAGGGAATTGCGGCCCGCGTCCGACTTCAAAGTGCTCGATCTCAAAACTGAGGCGGTGGGCCATCGTTGGGCCGACGAATTCAAACTCGAAGAGTTCCTCAAAGAGGTGTCGACCCAATCGATCGCGATCGACAGCTTCGAACATCGGATGGACGACCCGAAGCAAAACCTTCAGAAACTCACTCTGCTGGAGAAATTCCTGAGTTACCAGGGGACATTGCTCGTGACTTCCACGGCCGACCCGATGGACTACGTGTTTGAGAAGGCGAAGAAGGACGCCAACCAGCAGCGAATCAACGACGCGGCAGCGCGCTGGGCCGGCATCATGAGTAAGTTTTGGATCAACTATCTCGAAGACACGGGCGATAGTGCTGAAGCTTTTCGGAAGAAGTTGGATGAGATTCGCAAAGGCACGGTGCAGCTCGGCGAGGCCGAGAAAAATGGTCAGCCGCAACCGGGTAGTCAGCAAGCTGGCGCGCCGCAGCCAAACGGAGGGCCGCCGGCGGTTGCCGCCAGCCATTCCGCGCAGGAGGAGCAATTCCGTTGTCTGTTGACGACCGAGTGTGCTCCGCGAGCCTCACTTCAGGAGATCGCAATCGAGATCGCGCAGCGACGCGACGAAAAAGTGAGCGCCGACGAGATCGTCGAAGAGGTGCTCATCCAGGCGAGCACTTATTACAAACTGCTCTGGGAATCGTGCACGCCGACCGAGAAGCTCACGCTGACGCATCTCGCAATCGACGGTTTCGTGTCGCCGAACGATCCCGATCTGGCGCAACTAGTTCGCCGCGGACTCATCGTGCGCGATCCGGAAGTGCGTCTGATGAACAGGAGTTTCCGCTATTTCGTGCTGGGTGTTTGCCGGATGGACGATGACGTTGCGGAAACGGAAGGCCAGGCTCGGAAGAGCAGCTCGTGGCAGTATATGAAAGTGGCCTTGATAGTCGCAGTGGCCGTGTTGATGCTGTTTCTATTCTCCACTCAGCGCGACCTCTACAATTCGACTCTGGTCGCTGTGACAAGTATCGCCGCCGGACTGCCGGCAATTTTCAATATCTTCAACCTCTTTCAGAAGAACGTCGACCCGCGACCGCCCTCATCTTGAGAACACGCATCAGTTCTTGCGGCGCACGACCGTTGCCGCCACTGCGACGAGTTCGGCCAGCTCGACCGGCTTCGGCACGTGCATGTCGTATCCCGCACGCAACGCTTGTAGACGATCTTCAGTTCGCGTGTAAGCAGTTAAAGCGATGGCTGGGATTTTGCCGCCCTGGTTGCTGGGCAGACGGCGGACTTGCCGGATGAGCTCGTAACCATCGACGCCCGGCATGCCGATGTCGCTAATCAGGACGTCGGGCAGGTTTGCGGAGAGTGCGGTCACAGCTTCGGCGGCGGTTCCCACAGTCTTCACTTTCGCGCCGCAGTATTCGAGTCCCTGCTTCAACAGGTCACGCGTATCTGCCTCGTCGTCGACGACCAGGATCCGCAAACCATCCAACCGATCGGTGCAATCGTCACCCGCAGGCAGCAGATCTCTTGCCGCCGGATGCACTCGTCCGCCGGACGAATCGACCTGATAGACAGGCGTGATCGGCAGCATTACCGTGAACGTAGCGCCCTTGCCTTCGCCCTCGCTGTTGGCGCGAACGGATCCACCGTGCAGCTCGACGAGGTGACGCACGATCGCGAGACCCAATCCCATCCCGCCGTGTTGCCGGCTCGTCTTTTGATCCGCCTGCCTGAAGCGATCGAAAACGTACGGCAAAAAATCAGAGGCGATGCCCTGACCGGTGTCGCTGACCACGATCTCGAGATGTGAATTGACTCGCTCCGAACGAATCTGTACGCGGCCACCGCGCGGCGTAAACTTGATCGCATTCGAGAGCAGGTTCCAGACGACTTGCTGAAGTCTCACCGGATCGCCGGGAATCGCGATCGGTCCGGTGTCGATCACCTTCTGCACGCGCACGCCTTTCGCGTCAGCCGCCGGTCGCAGCGCTTCGACAGCCGCATCGATGAACATATCGGGATCGGCTGGTTGCACGTCCATCCGCAACTTGCCGGTGATGATGCGCGAGACATCCAGCAGGTCGTCGACGAGTTGTGCCTGCGCACGAGCGTTTCGTTCGATCGTGTCGAGCGCTTTGGCTGCGTTCTCGTCTGACAATTGACCCATGCGCAGCATTCGCGCCCAGCCGAGGATCGCGCTCAGCGGCGTTCTCAGCTCGTGCGAGATCGTCGCCAGAAACTCTTCCTTCAAACGGCTTGACTCTTCCGCCTGGCGATAGAGGCGCTCATTTTCCGCCGCCGCCGCTTCCGCTTCACTGCGGGCTCGTTTCGCCGCTTCGTAAAGCCGCGCGTTGTCCATCGCGATCGCCGCTTGCGACGCCAGGCCCGCGACCGTGACTTCGTCGCGCTCGGTGAAAACATTCGGCTTCGGATGACCGAAGAACAGACCTCCCAGCACCTCGCCGGAACGCGAAACAACCGGCACCGCCAGATAACTCGTCACCGGCAGGTGACCTTCGGGCATGCCGTAGTACGGAGAGTTTTTGCCGTAACGCGGATCCTGTTTCACGTCGCCGATGCGCACGATCCCTTCACCGCGAAACGTGGGACCAAACAGGTCGGTGGAACGCGGCATCGGAAAATGCTCGAACGCTTCGCGCGGCACGCCCGCGAGCGTGAAGAGCATGTAGGAAGCGCCTTCTTCGTTGAGCACGTTGTAGAAGAACGCGCCGAACCGTGCGCCGGTCAGAGCGGTGGCCGCATTGGTCACCGCCTGCACGGTGTTGTGTAAATCGAGTTCGGCTGAGATCACCTGGCCGATTTCATTGAGTGTGCGCAGTGCGTCGGCCTGTTCGCGCAGTTTCTGTTCGTTGTTCTTGCGCAGGGAGATGTCCTGAACGAAACCCAGCATGCCCACGACGGAACCATCGTCGTCGTATACGCCTCTGCCTTTGGCCGAAACCCAGGTCTCTGATTTGTCGGGACGAATGACCTGATACTCGATGTCGTAATCGGTATGAGTGGCGAGCGCCTTCTCGACAGCGTTTCGCGCGCGTTCACCGTCTTCGCTGTGCAGCAGGCTGCTGAGCTCCGTCCACGTCGTGTGGGCGCCGGGTTCTACACCGAAAATCTTTGCGGCTGTCTCGGACAATGTGACGAGGTCGGACCTGGCATCCCACGACCAGTCGCCGAGATTAGAAGCTGCCAAAGCAAGTCTCAAACGTTCTGAAGCTTCATCAAGCGCGCGGCGCGCCTGCCGCTGCTCGGTAACGTCGCGAGCGATTTTGGAGGCGCCGATGATGTGACCGTTGGGACCCTTGATCGGTGAAACCGTGAGGGAAATGTCGAGTAGTCGCCCGTCTTTTCGCATCCGCACCGTTTCGTAGTGCTCGATGCGCTCGCCCGCGCGAAGCCGCGCGAGAATGGCGGGCTCCTCGTCCAGATGATCGGGTGGGATGATCATCGTGATCGACTTACCGACGGCTTCTTCCGGTGTGTAGCCGAAGATACGTTCGGCGCCCTTGTTCCAACTGGTGATTATGCCGTCCAGTGTCTTGCTGATGATGGCATCGTCGGCAGAGTCGATCAGAGCGGTCAGCCAGTAGGCGGCGAGCTCGGGACTCTTCAGGTTTGTAAGTTGATCCGTGGAACCGCCGTCCACGGCTCCGCCTTCAGGTGCTGCTGTTCGGGACATACAACTGTACTACGCGCTGCCAATGGGGAGTGCTATTACCGGGGGGTAAGCGGGGTTGAGGCGATTATAGCAAGGGAATGTGAGTAAGGCACCTACCAGTTTTGGGCGCAAAAAAAAGGGCGGCCGCGGGGCCGCCCTGCAAAGGATGCGTGATGAACCTCAATGGCCTTGCGAGAGCTTGCCAATAAGTGTGAACAGCGGGAGATACATGGCAATGACGATCGAGCCGATCGTCACGCCGAGAAATCCGATCAATAGCGGCTCGATCAGTGTGAGCAGGTTGGCGATGGCGGAATCGACTTCCGCTTCGTAGAAGTCCGCGATCTTGCCGAGCATCGCGTCGAGTGCGCCCGTCTGCTCGCCGATGCCGATCATCTGCGCGACCATGTGCGGAAACACTTCCGTCGCCTTCAGCGGATCGACGAAGCTTTCGCCGCGTTCCACGCCCGCGCGCACTTTCGTGATCGCCTCTTCGATAATGACGTTGCCGGACGTCTTCGCAGTGATGTCCAACGATTGCAGGATCGGCACACCGGAAGAAAGCAGCGTGGAGAGCGTGCGAGAGAATCTCGCGACGGCGATCTTGCGGAAGATGTCGCCGAGAATCGGGATCTTCAGCAACACGCGATCGATGTTCTTCCGGCCGCCGGGTGTTTTGTAGTAGAAGCGCACGGTGACGGCAATCGCGATGACTGATGCCAGGATGACGGCTCCGCCCCAACCGGCGAGAAAGTTACTGATGCCGACGACGATGCGTGTCGGCAGCGGCAGTTGTTCGCCCGGGCCAAGCAAGCCGAGAAAGATCTGCTGGAACTGCGGAATCACGACGATCATGATCACCGCGACCGCGACGATCGCGAGCAGGATCACCGCCGACGGATAGATCATCGCGGAGATGATGTCGCGTTTCAATTTCACGATCTTCTCGATGAACGTCGATAGACGTTGCAGAATCAGATCGAGAATGCCGCCCGTCTCGCCGGCTTCGACCATGTTTGCGTAGAGCTGATCGAAGACGCGCGGATGGCGTCCCATCGCCGCCGCCAACGTCGAACCTTCCTCAACGTCCTGTCTGACCTGAAGCAGTATCTGCTGGAAGTATTTGTTGTCCTGCTGTTGGGCCAGGATTTCGAGACACTGGACCAACGGCAGACCCGCGTCGATCATTACCGAAAACTGGCGCGTGAAGACCGACAGGTCTTTCGACTTGACCTTCTTGCGGCCGCCGATCTTCGGAATGCCGATCTCACGGCCTTTTTCCTTCACCGAAGTCAGGGTGACCTGCTCGCGGCGCAGGATCTGGCGCAGCGCTTCCCGGTTATCGGCTACGCGTTCGCCGACAACGATCTCGTTCAATCTGTTGCGGCCTTTGAAGACGTACGTTGGCATAGCGGTCAGCTCCAGTGGCTTATCTATTTACGTTTGGTCTGCTACCAATCGGCCTCGCCTGGGCATACGGACTGGCATGCGGCTTCGCGTTGGACGCGTTCACGCCCGAGCCGCGATCGATCAGCTCGCGCAGCTCGTCTACGTTCGACGACCGTTGCAACGCGGTGTCGAGCGTAATCTGGCGTTTGTGATAGAGCGTCGCCAGCGCCTGGTTGAAAGTCTGCATGCCGTACTTGTCCTGGCCCGTCTGCATCATGGAGTAGATCTGGTGAACCTTGTCTTCGCGGATCAGATTTCTGATGGCGCCGTTGGGCACCAGGACCTCGAGGGCCATCGCGCGTCCGGTTCCCTCAGCACGCGGCAGTAACGCCTGGCAGAGAATTCCTTCGAGGACCAGCGAGAGCTGCGCACGAATCTGCGCCTGCTGATCGGAAGGGAAGACGTCGATGATGCGGTTGATGGTCGAGGCGGCGGAGTTCGTGTGCAGCGTGGCGAGCGTCAGGTGGCCCGTTTCCGCGATACGCAGTGCCGACTCGATCGTTTCCAGGTCGCGCATTTCGCCCACCAGCACCACGTCCGGGTCCTGGCGCAACGCAGTGCGCAACGCCGCGGCAAAACCGTGAGTATCGGCGTTCACTTCGCGCTGGTTGATCAAGCAGCCCTTGTGATTGTGCAGAAACTCGATCGGATCTTCGATCGTCAGGATGTGCTCGTGCCGGTCGCGATTGATCTTGTCGATCATTGCGGCGAGCGTCGTCGATTTACCGGAGCCGGTTGGCCCGGTCACGAGAATCAGGCCGCGCGGCTTCGCGCAC
>JBKPPP010000189.1:0-24241 GCA_046733615.1 Acidobacteriota bacterium
GCGACCTTTCGATCGGCCGCATCGAGCAGATTCACGCGTTCGAGCGCGACGTGAGTCAGCTCGTTGGCACGTTTGCGATCGTAGCCATGAACGAGCAGGAACGAGTTGATGAATTCACGCCCGGTCATGCCGCGCGGGAACGAATCGAACTGCGTGCAGTAACCCACCTTGCGAAACAGCACCTCCGGTTGATCCGTAGGAATGCCGAGCAGCGAAACCGTGCCGCGCGTCGGACGCAACAGACCGGTCATCAAGTTCATCAACGTCGACTTCCCTGCTCCGTTCGGCCCGACCAGGCTCGTGATGCCGGGAGCGATCTGCAAGTTGACGCGATTCACTCCGAGTATCTCTCCGTAAAACTTGGAGACGTTGTCGAAGACGATCAGTTGGTTCGGAGCAGTGGTCATCGATTCCTAGCGCACCACCTCGTAAGCTTTTACTTTCGCGCTGAGCACGGCGAGGCAAACGGCGGAAATCAGGAACAGCATCGTCCAGGAAGCCCACAGGGGCGGCTCGATTAGCAGTATTTCCCTGACGATGTTGTCGTCGAAGTCTCTGATTTGGAGCCGGCCGGAGACGCGATCGAACAGGCCAAACAGACCGTTGGTGACGTTGGTCATCAAGGCCCAGATGCTCACGATATTGCCCCAGCGCGTTTGAAACGCGAGGTTGATGAACTCACCAAACACGGACGGAATCAGCACCAGGCCCAACATTGCCGCACTCGCAATCACGCGCCACTTCACCAAGGCGGAGATGGTCTGCGAGATCAATGCGAGCAGGAGTATCCATACACCGCTGGCAATGAAGATCGCGCTCGCCATCCAGAGGTTATCGCGCAGCCAGGTGAAACCTTCGAGGTAGGCCTGGAAGAAAAAGAGCAGCAACTGCGGCACCCACGTGATCGCGGAGAGCAGAATCAGGATCACAGACATTTTCCCCAACACGTACTCAGTGCGGGAAAACGGGCGGCAGAGATAAAGCGGCAACGCGTTGTTGCGCAAGTCGCGCGAAACGAGCGGGGGTCCGATCAGCACTGCGACAAAGAACGCGAATCCACCCTGGATGTTGACGAACGTTCGGAAGAACGACGCGTCGATCGGAATGAGCTCTCGGACATTGATTTTCAGGCCGATGAGCGCGGTGGTGTTGTGATGCAGGTAGATAAAGATCGCCTCGACCAGCAACGGCAGAAAGCAGATCACAAAAAACGCGGTGAACAGTTTCGAGCTGAAAACTGCGCGATACGCGTGGCGGGGAACGATCAGAAAACGGCTCCACTCCGGAGTCAGCCGGCCCGCGTAGCGTTTATACGTCTGCTCATAAACCGCCATTGCCGCTCTCCATTGCCTTGAGGAAGATGTCTTCGAGCGAGTCGCGCTTGTAGCTCAGACGCCGCAGTTGCACCTGCGTCTCGGCGGCAAGCCGGTAGAGATCGCGCACTTCCACACCTTCCTGCAACACGATCTTGAGACGATTGTCGCTCGATATCGCGTACTCACAGCCCAGCTTCGCAAGTGCTTGCACAAACCGCTTCTGATCGCCGCGCGTCTCGAGCATGAGAAACTTGCGATTCGACTTTCGCTCTTCTTCGAGATTGCAGTAGACGACGATCTGCCCGTCGCGCAGGATCAGGATCTCGTCGCAGCACTCTTCGACGTCGAGCAGCAGGTGCGACGAGAGAACGATGTGTGCCTGCCCGCTGTCGCGAATCTCGCGGATGAGCTTGATCATGCGCAGTCGCGCCGGCGGATCGAGGCCGTTCGTCGGTTCGTCGAGGAAGATCAGCTTCGGACCGTGGACGATCGCCTGCGCGAGTTTCGCAAGCTGTTTCATGCCGAGTGAATAGGTTTCCAGACGGCGATAACGGGCTTCGCCGAGACCGACGTAGAACAGTGCTTCATGAGCGCGCTCGAGTGCTGCTTCGGGCGGCAGTCCTGATAACTCGCCCATCAGGCGAACGAAGTGGACGGCGCTCATCTTGGCGATGAACGAGTCGCGCTCAGGCATGTAGCCGATGAGCGACTTGATCTCTTTCGCGTGGTCGCTGATGTCGTGACCAAAGATCTGCGCAGTGCCGGCGGATGGCGGGTGAAAACCGAGCAGCGTGTGAATGAGCGTGGTCTTGCCCGCGCCGTTTGGACCAAGTAGACCGATCGCCTTGCCGCGCAGGTCGCCGCGGAGGTTTTTGAGTATCGGACGACGGCCAAACGAGACGCTCAAACCGTGCAGATCGATCACCGGCGGGTCTTCGAAAGCCGTTTGAGGTTTGATCAGTTCTTCCTGAACCGTCGCGGGGAGTGCCATAGTGTTCTTATAACGCTGTGTCCTGATAATTCCAAACAAATCCGAGACCGAAGA
Source organism: Acidobacteriota bacterium (assembly GCA_046733615.1). Classification (GTDB taxonomy): domain Bacteria; phylum Acidobacteriota; class Blastocatellia; order Pyrinomonadales; family Pyrinomonadaceae; genus PSRF01. Next base: position 2,362 of record JBKPPP010000189.1, read on the forward strand.
CAGTACCCATCAGCAGAAAAGTGCCGATGCATGCTAACGCTTCTGCCGGCGCTAAAGTTCTGCCAATTGCCAGGATCTCGATCAGGAACACCGGGAGGTTGAGGATGATGGCGGAGGAGAGTGGAAACAGCAGCGCTGGTCTGCAACCGCCCATGCGTCGTCGCAGCCATGAGAGCGACGGCGCATAGGCGAGCGAGAAGAGTAGCGCGGCGAGGATTAAAGAGGTGACGGTGGCGCTGTTGAGATCACCGGTGCTCAGCGAGAACGTGCTCATGAGCAACAGCAATCCCAACAGCCACGACACAAGGGAGATTGATACGAGTTTCATTCGATGAGCGCCGAAGGCGCGTTGAGAAGGTAGCCCGGGGTGAAGCGCTGAGCGAAGCGCAGCGTGCAACCCCGGGAACCGATTTCAAAAGCTGATCAGCACCGAAGGTGCGACAGAAACTCCGCCGCTCCTTCGGAGCTCAAAAATATTTGCGCAATGTTTCCAGGGGCTGCACGCTCCGCGCTTGCCCCTGGCTACCCTCTGACCGCGCCTCCGGCGCTCGCGCCACTGTCACTAACTTCACAACGCTATCGCCGACGGCGCTGCGGTTAATCTGCACCGGGACGCCGCTCATCTGCGCCTGCGGCGCCGCGAACTATTTCTTCTCGCTCATGCCGCGTTGAATGATGCTTTGCATTTCCAACGCGTTCGGCATGCCGAGAATTGTCGCCGGGCTTAAACCAAACGGACCGCCTTCCGTGTTCGCCGCGAAGGTGATGCTGTCGCCCTGCGCATACGCGTAAGCGAGAGTCGGCGCCATCTGTTCGGTCAGCGCCTTCATTGCCTGCTGCGGGCCGCTCGGCAGACTCTGTGCGGTACTCGCCAACCCGGCAGGCACCAGCGCGCCGAGGTTGTGATAGAACACCGCTGAGAAATTCGCGTTCCCGTCAGCCGGCAAACCGGCCGTGAACTTCGCCGAACGCAACAACGACGATCCACTGTCGTGCGACGTGAGCGCTCGCTGCACCAGCGCGCGGCTCGGTCCGACGATCATGTAGCCGTTCGCGTACGTGTAGTTCACTTCTACGAGACCAAACTCAGGCGACTTGAGCGTGTAGTAGAGGCGGCCGCCGACATCTGTCTGCTCCCAGGTCAGCCCGGTCTTGCCAAACTTCGCCGCCTCTTTGTTCACTTCACCCACCACACGCTCCAGCGTCTGTTGCAGGTGCGCCGGATCGTTCACTTCAAACACCATCTTCCACGACGGCGTCGGCAAGATTGGCCCGTCGATCGCGAAGGCAAACTCGCCACCCAGCGGCGCCGCGATGTCGTTGCGCAGGTTCAGGCCGTGTGCCGTCTGCTGTGCGTCGAGACTTTTGCGCAACTCGGGCGACACCGTTTCCAGCACGCCAAGCAGATCGTCAACCAGCCGCACCGGATCTTTCACTACGAAACCCGCGACGACATTCGCGTCGGGCGAGATGTATTCGAGCGAACCCATCGGGCCTGGCGCTGCGAGCCACGACGGAATGCCGCGCTGCGTGTCGCTGAACGAGAGCGACGCCTGCGTGTGCGTCTTCCCGCTCGTCTCTTTCTGATCGAGCACGAAATACTTCACACTCAGCACGCCCAACTGGCTCAACGCCGACTCGCGCTTTTCAGCATCGGAATCCTTCATGCGTTCAGCCTTGGTCTGCGCCAAAACCTTTTCGAGATTGGCCGCGACGACGATTCCGGCGCCTTCATGGTAAACCTGCGCGATACGGTTGCGGAACGGATTGGCGGTGAAACTACTCGTGCCGCCGTTGGCCGTCAACGTCGCGAGACTCTGAAGCTGCTGCAAGTTTGGACTGCCGGCAAACAGGTCGTTTTGAATCCAGATGTAGAGCTTATCTTTCTTGGCGTTCGCGTCGTCGGCAGTCGCGCTCAGCGGGTTTTCGACAAACTGAATTTCGGGTTTGTTCTGGCCGCCGGAGTACTTCGCGATCTGCTGTTCCAGAAACTGGCGGAAGCCGGCTGAGTCTTTCAACTCCGCGAGAACGAGCGGCTCGCCGTGTTTTCCTTGATCGTCGATCGAGACAGACACCGCGATCTCGTCGCCAAGGTAGGAGCCAAACTGCCGGATCGTTTCCACGACCTGATCCATGTTCTGCGAGCGTCCCGACTGCTCTTTCTCCCACCACTCGCGCAGCGCCGCGTTCTGGCTGATGCGCTCCTGAATGATGCGATGCGACTCAGCAATCGAGTTGGCGAGATTCGGCAAGGCGGCGTAGACCACCGTGTTCTCAGGCATCAGGTCCAGCAGATGCGTCGAATTGCGAACCTGCGGCTGCGAAACGCCCTTCAGCTCGGACTTGAGCGTTGCCAAGCCACTCAACACAGCGCTGTAGCGATTCGCGTTCTTGCTCCACGACACTTCATCTTTGATCGGAATCGTGGCGATGATCGGACTGGTCGTCGCCTGTTCACCGGCGCGCAGCACGCGATCGTTTCCCTTGTGATTGAGATTCACTTCGCCTTCGATTACGGAGACGCGCGAACCCTTCGTACCGTTGTTGACTGAGAAGATCGTGCCCGTCACCGATACGAGTGAATCACCACTCTCGACGAACAACTTGCCATCCTTCTGCTTCGCGGCTTCGACCACGATGCTGCCGCGATCGAGGTGAATCGTTGTTCCCTCGCCGGTTTTGGTCAGGTAAAGCTCGGAACGCTCTTTCATTTCGATCAGCGAACCGTCGCCGAGGCGAACAACCGCGCGTGCGTCTTTCGCCGTGCGCACTTTCTCGCCTCGATCGAGCTTCGCTCCGGTGCTGACAGCGGCCGTCTTCGTGTCGGCAATCTGGAAAACCTGACCTTCAGCAGCCTGCACGGTCGCTTCAAACTGGCCGTAGGGCCAGTAACGCTGGATGAACGGAACCGCAAGCAGACCAAAACCAATCACGAGCGCCGCGGCAATGCCCCAGCGCATCACGACCGGCTGAAGTGAATAAGGCTTTGTCTTGATGGGCGTTCGCATCACCTTCGCGGTTCGGCGTGAACGTGCTTCGTTCATCGCCTTGCGACAGGGAATGCACTCATGCGTATGGTCAACCAGCAGCAGCGAGCGCGCTTCGGAAAGTTTTCCGGCGAGATAGGCGGGAATCAGTGACTGAAAATCAGCGCAACCTTCGATATGTTCGACCGCCGGCAACTGAATTTCAGCTTCGCCCGCAGCAGCAGAGACACGCGCCCAAACACGGTCTGCGGCCGCTGACACCACACCCGGATCCACCTTCTCGTTTCGGATCTCCGCGGTAACTTTGTCGAGAATCTCTTCCTTATTGCTTTTCATGATGTTTCTCCAAATAGTGCCCAATCTCTTTTCTCAGTTTTGTACGAGCGCGATGCAGCACGACGCCGACCACGAATGGCGACGTTTGCAGCAGGACGGCAATCTCTTTGTTATTGAAACCTTCGTAATAACGGAGGACGAACATCTCGCCCGCAGTCTTGCCGAGGCGTGCCACTGCCTGCCGGACGAGCGTTTGCAGCTCGCTGTCGGCGTGGAGGGCTTCTGGGCTCCGAGCGCGACCGGCGATGGTATCGGCGTTAACTTCGTCGAGGGCGACCGACTTCGAACGGGTGCGGCTGCGCAGCAGGTCGAGCGAGGCATTGATGGCCGCACGCGAGAGATACGCTTCGGGGTTCTGCGAGAGGTCGTAGGACTCCTGGCCCTTGACCAGTCTCAGAAAGACGGTTTGCAGTACGTCTTCGGCGTCGGCGGCACTGCCGGTGATGCGTTGGGCAGTGCGAAAAACGCGGCCATGATGCGTTTGGAAGAGCGTTGCCAGCTCTCCAGGGGGTTCGTTTTTCACTAATCGTAAAGGTTTAGCTGCAGCCTGCACTGAGTGTTTCTCCTTCGTCTCACCCTGAAAACGGAGGGTTGAAGGATTTATTAACAGCCGTGCGAGCGAATTTGTGGGATTTTAGGTGAGTGAGGGGGCGTTAGGCTACAGATTTCAGGCGACGCGCTTGAGAGACAGGGCGCGAAGTTTTTTCAGAGTTTGATTCACGGGATCGACCACGATGCCGGCTATTTCCAGCGCGAATACGCCTAGAAGCGGTTCGACATCGTCCGGCCCAAAGATAACTCGACTTTGTATAACCTCATCCATAAACGAGAATTCAGCCCAACCAACTTCGTAGTTGCGTAGCTCACCAGTGGCCATCTCGTAAGTCCGCTGGCCGGTTGGCTTGATGCCGATTCTTCTCAATGCGGACGCCGGAGCCATGGAATCTGTTGCGCCGGTGTCGACAAGAAAGTCTGCGGTATAGGATTCCTCCGAATCAGAGTTTCGGAGTCTGACCGCAACATGTGTGAGGCCCATATTGCTAACTCCTTTAGGTCTTAACTTGAGTGTCATGGTATTACGCAGCGTATCACCGACGCAGTTGCGAGTAAAGCAAACGCTTTTTAGCCTCGGCGGCCTGTGGCGACTTGGGATAGCGGCGGAGTAGTTCTCGGACGGCGGCGCCGTCGTAGTGAAAACGTTTGGTTGCTTGGTCGAAGACGAAGTTGATGCCGAGCCGATTGTAGCGGTCGAGGCCGGTGTAGTTCAGGAAATAGCTGAACTCCGGCGCGTCGCCGGCGCCGCTCGCGAGGTTCAGCCGCCTGGCCGCGTCGCGCGAGAGTTTTTCGGCCGCGGCTTCAGCGGCGTCGCTGAACAAGAGCAGGACCTCGGCGCGCAACGCTGACCGCGGAAAATAATCGAGGAAGATTCTCGTCCGCACGATCCTATCGAAGCCCTCTGAGGCCGCGATTAGAGCTGATAGTTTCTGGTCGTCGCCGGATCTCGAGGGTGAAACGACTGCCTCGCGTTGAATCCAGCCCTGAGTGCGCGTGCTTACGTTCACGAGATAAAAGACGATGCCGTCGCGGCTGCTCCGCGCGGATCTGATCGCCACCAGCCGGCCGCGACTGAGACGCCGCACGAGACGTCCGGTCAATTCGGGCGTGCTGCGAAGCGCGGCAAGGCGTTCGTCGACGACGACTGCCAGCCGCCCGCCGGCCGGTGGTTTCCGTTGCTGCGCCGCTTGTGTCTGCGGCGAAATTGAAGCGAGACAGAGAAAGAGAAAGAGTTTCAGTGTGAGTTTGTGAGGATTCATTTTGGTCTCCTGGTTTGTGAGTTTAATTAAGGACTAGATCATGGCCGCCACTCGATTCTTAAATGGCGCGTGATGAAAATGGCAGATCGCTACCGCGAGCGCGTCCGCTGCGTCGTGAGGCGACGGAGTGGTTTTCAGCGACAGGAGTAACCGCACCATCTCCTGCACCTGGTGCTTCTCTGCATTTCCGTACCCGACCACGGTCTGCTTGATCAATCGCGGTGAGTACTCGTGGATGTCGAGTCCTTCGCGCTCAGCCACCAGCAGCACCACGCCGCGCACCTGGCCCAGTTTCATGCTGACCTTTACGTTCGTGGCGAGGAAAGCGTCTTCCAACGCACACGCATCGGGCCGGTGTTGCGCAATCACCTCTTCGATTCCGTTGCACATCTTCAGCAGACGCGTCGGGAATCTCAACGACGACGAAGCGCGCACCGAACCATACGCGACGAGTGAGTAGCGCCGCCCGTCGCCCTCGACGACACCCCAACCCATCGTTTGACTGCCGGGGTCGATGCCCAACACACGCATGGCGCGAGAGTATACTACGTTTGCGCCGGCGTTCTGTCGCTCTTTCAGGGCTGACATTCTTTTGCTTTGTCCCAGGGGTTTCACCCCTGACTGCCCCTCTCACCGCGCCTTCTGCGCTCAAGTACAAACACTCCATCTTCGTGATATTCTGAAGCATCCCCCATCACCCCCGCTATTGTTTTTAATCGTTAGTGACGTTCATGAGTGAGCTCCTGGAATCGCTGCCGTCATTACTGCGCAAACCGGCTCGCAACACCGATGAGAAGCCATTTCACGCAGAGTTCTATAGCGTCGAACGTCTCGAACAGTATGCCCAAACCCTCGCCGGCGAACACAAGATCGTCATCCAAAAAGGCCGCGCCCAACTCCTGCTGCGGCGCTTGGACGAAAACGGCCGCATACTCGAATCCGCCTACCGCGCACTGGTCCAGGCCCTGCGGGAAGGCCGCGCCATCTCGCCGGCAGCCGAATGGCTCGTCGATAACTACCACATCGTCGAAGAGCAGCTCCGCGAGATTCGCCAGGACCTGCCAAAGAGTTACTACTACGAGCTCCCCAAGCTCGCAAACGGCGAACTAAAGGGCTACCCCCGCATCTACGCCGTCGCCCTCGAGGTGATCACTCACACCGACTCGCGTCTCGATACAAACACACTGCGTCGCTTCATCGCCGCGTACCAAACAGTCTCGCCACTCTCGATCGGCGAACTCTGGGCCGTGGCGATCACCCTGCGCCTGGCGCTCGTCGAAAACCTTCGCCGCCTCGCCATCAGCATCGCGCGTGCGCGCGCCGAACGCGAAGAGGCCGACAAGCTCGCCGACAAGCTGCTCGAGCTCGCAAAACTGCAACCCGCGGCCATCAACACCGTCCTCAGCGAGCGTCTCGCAAAACGAGCGGAGCTGCCGCAAACGTTTCTTGTCCAACTGGTGCAGCGCCTGCGTGAGCAACATCCCTCGGTCATGCCAGTGATGGACTGGATTGAGCAGCAACCGCTCCAGCAAGGCGCCAGTTTCGAACAGACGATTCACAACGAACACCAGCGCCAGGCAGCCGCGCAGGTAACCGTCGGCAACATCATCACCAGCATGCGTCTCCTCTCGACGCTGGACTGGAACGAGTTTTTTGAAAAGGTCAGCCTGATCGAGCCGCTACTCGGCAGAGATCCGGCACGCGTCTACTCACAGATGGAGTTTGCTTCACGCGATCGCTATCGCCACGTGATCGAAAGGATCGCCAAGCGCACTCACAACAACGAGCTGGACATCGCCGCAGCCGCCGTCAACCTCGCCGAGCACGCGAAGGAAGGAGACGATGAAGCAAAGAAACACGTTGGCTATTACCTGATCGACGCCGGCCTGGCCCAACTCGAAGACACTTTCCGTTACCAGACGCGACTAAACGAAAGCTTCCGCCGCTTTCTGTTGCGACATCCCACCGGCGCCTACCTGACGCCGATTGCACTGTTGACGGTTTTGTTGCTGCTGCTTCTGCTCAGCGCGATGTACTACCGCGCCGGCGCAAACTGGCCGCTGCTGCTCGTCACCGCAGTGCTCGCCGTCATTCCCGCAAGCGATCTCGCGTTGACGCTGATCAACTGGGACCTGACGCACTTCTTCCCACCGCGCTTGTTGCCGCGCATCGACACCGCCAACGGCATCGCAGAAACCGCGGCGACCTTCGTCGTCGTGCCGACGATCTTCCTCAGCGAGTCGCAAGTGCAGGAACTGGTCGAACGGCTCCAGGTCCACTTTCTCGGCAACCAGGATCCGCACATCTACTTCGCGCTGCTCGGCGATTTTCCCGACGCCGGCGCGGAAGAGACTGCCAACGATTCGCTGCTGCTGTCCGTGGCCCAAAGCGGCATCGACGCGCTGAATCAACGCCACGGCGAGTATCGCTTTCATTTGTTCCATCGGCGGCGCCAGTGGAATCCGGGCGAACAGAAGTGGATGGGCTGGGAACGCAAGCGAGGCAAGCTGGAGGAGTTCAACCGCCTGCTGCGGGGCGCACGCGACACCAGTTTCGTCGTGCGCACTGCTGACGATGCGTTGTTGAAATCAATTCGCTACGTGATCACGCTCGATTCCGACACGCAGCTCCCGCGCGATGTTGCTCGCAAACTAATCGGCGTCGCCGAACATCCGCTCAACCGTCCGCGCTTCGATCCGACGACCAACCGAGTCACGCGCGGCTACGGCATTCTGCAACCACGCGTCAGTATCTCGCTCGCCAGTGCGTCGCGCTCGAAGTTTGTTCAGATCTTCTCCGGCTACACCGGCATCGACCCTTACACCACCGCCGTCTCCGACGTGTACCAGGACTTCTTCGGCGAAGGAAGCTTCACCGGCAAAGGCTTGTACGACGTAGACGCCTTCCAGCGCGCGCTCGACAACCGCGTGCCGGAAAACGCGCTGCTGAGTCACGACCTGTTCGAGTCGTTGTTTGCGCGCGCCGCGTTGACGACCGACATCGAGCTGCTCGACGAGTATCCCGCTTCCTACGAAGCTTACGCGAAGCGACTCCATCGCTGGACGCGCGGCGACTGGCAACTGATTCGCTGGCTGTTTTCGCGTGTGCCCGACGCCGGCGGCCGGAAGATTCACAACTCTCTCCCACTGATCGCGCAGTGGAAGATCTTCGACAACCTGCGCCGCAGCCTCGTGGCTCCGTCAGTGTTTCTGTGGCTCGTCGTCGCGTGCGCGATCTTCCCCGGATCGGCGCTGCTCTGGTCCTTGTTCGTCCTCGCGGTAATCGCGTTTCCGGTTTACATGCACGTCACGACGGGTATGTTTACGCATCCGCGAGGAATTCCGTGGACGAGTCACTTCTGGAGCGTCTGGGGTGAGTTTCGCACCAACACGGCCCAGATATCTCTCTCGTTTGTCTTCATTCCTTACCAGGCGTTCCTGATGTGCGATGCGATCATTCGCACGCTGTATCGCGAGTTTGTCTCACACAAAAAATTGCTTGAATGGGTGTCGGCGGCGGAGGCGGAAAAATCCGTGCGCGACGAGCTCGGCTCGTTTGTGCGGCTGCTGTCGCCGGCCGAGATTCTCGCTTTGCTGGCGCTCGCGCTGACCGCGGTTTTCAAACCGGCCGCGCTGCCCGTGATGGGAGTCTTGTCTGCGGTCTGGGTCGCCTCGCCGTTCGTCGCCTACTGGGCCAGCAAGCTGCGTCGCTTCGAACGAAAGCGGCTCGGAGCAGAGGACGTGCGTTTTGCGCGGACGATCGCTCGCCGCACCTGGCGCTTCTTCGAAACCTTCGTCGGTCCTGACGACAACTGGCTGCCGCCCGACAATTTTCAGGAAGATCCGTCACCCGTAATCGCCCACCGCACTTCGCCGACGAACATGGGCCTGCTGTTGCTCGCGACCTGGGCCGCGCACGACCTCGGTTACGTCAGCACGCTCGAACTTGTGGAGCGTCAGGAGCTGACGTTGGGAACGATGGCGAAACTCGGCCGCATGCACGGCCATTTTTTCAACTGGTATGACACGAAAAGTCTCCAGCCGCTGATGCCGCAGTACGTCTCGACGGTCGATAGCGGGAATCTTGCCGGTCACCTGATCGCGGGCAAACAGAGTTGCGTCGAGCTTCCCGACCGCAAACTTTTCGACCGCTGTGCGATCGACGGTCTGGCCGACACGATCAACGCACTCGATCTCGAAGCAACCAATCTCGGCAGCTTTCGCCAGCGCACCGAAGTCGTGACCGTGCGAGAGCTGCGCGATGAGATCACCGCCTGCCGGCAATTGCTCAATCAGAATCCCGGCGAGGATCTGGCGTCGTGGTTTGTGCTGCTCGACTCGCTGCGTCGCCGTGCTTCCGAGATCGACGACATCGTGAACGCGCTGGCCCACGAGCACGGCGACATCACTTTCAAGGAGCTGCGTTCGTGGGTCGGCGCGCTCGCGCATCAGGTGCAGCGCCGAGTGCAGGATGCCGACCGGCTGGTGAGCTGGGGACGACTCTTGCACGACCTGCAAAAAGCGACAGATGGGAACAAAGAGTGGGCCACCGTCGTCGAGCTGCTGCAAACAGTTCCGACGCTCGGCGAAGTGCCGCAACTCTGCGACCGAGTGCTGGTGCAACTCTCTGCCTTGCAGCACAACGGCTCGCCACAGCTCGCGCAGTCAGCTTCGGCACTGACAAAAGCTTTGGAGCAGTCCGCCGGCGCCGCCAACGATCTGCTGTCGCGTCTCAGCCGTCTCGCGCGCACCTGCGATCAGATCAGCGAGGAGACTGACTTCTCTTTCCTCTTCGACGTCGAGCGAAAGCTGTTCACGATCGGTTACAACGTCACCGCTTCGCGTGCCGACGACTCCTACTACGATCTGATGGCTTCAGAAGCACGGCTGGCGAGCTTCGTCGGGATTGCTCATGGAAACGTGCCGCAACAGCACTGGTTCCGTCTCGGCCGGACGCTCACGAAAGTAGACGGCGGCCGCGCGCTGCTCTCCTGGACCGGCACGATGTTCGAGTACCTCATGCCGCTGCTCGTCATGCGCGATTATCCCGCGACGCTGCTCGCGGAGACTTACGGCACGATCGTCAAACGCCAGATCGAGTACGGCCAGGAGCGCAATGTGCCGTGGGGCATTTCCGAAGCCGCTTACAACGTGCGCGATCTGCAACTCAACTATCAGTACGGACCGTTCGGCGTTCCCGGTCTCGGTCTGAAACGCGGGCTCGTCGAGGATCTCGTCGTGGCTCCATACGCGACGTTGCTTGCCTCGTCAGTCGAGCCGGTTTCGGCAATGACGAACCTGCGCCGCCTGCAACGAGAAGGCGCGGTGGGCAGTTACGGTTTTTACGAGTCGATCGATTACACGGCCGAACGTCTGCCCGAGGGACAGAAGTTCGTGATCATCCGCGCGTTCATGACGCACCATCAGGGAATGAGCCTGGTTGCGTTGGCCAACCTGCTGCACGACAACGTGATGGAAAACCGTTTCCACAGCGACCCGGCGGTGCAGGCGACGGAGTTGTTGTTGCAGGAGCGAGTCCCGATCGGCGTTCCCGCTGCTCACCCGCGGGCGGAAGAAGTGCTGACCGGGCGCGTCGTGCAGACGATGCCGGGCATGATTACGCGCGTCTACGAATCACCCGACCTCGACACGCCGCGCACGCAGTTGCTCTCAAACGGCACTTACAACCTGATGATCACTACCGCCGGTTGCGGTTATTCACGCTCGGGCGAGTATGCGGTCACGCGCTGGCGTGAAGACGTGACGCGCGACAACTGGGGCGCTTTCATCTACCTGCGCGACGTGCGGAGCGGCACCGTCTGGTCCGCCGGACATCAACCGGTCAAACGCAGGCCACAGGCTTACAACGTCGCGTTCTCGGAAGACAAGGCTGACTTCCGTCGCATCGATTCCGGTATCTCGACGCGCATGGAGATTGTCGTCTCGGCGGAAGACAACGCCGAGGTGCGGCGCGTTTCGCTGACGAACCACTCGTCACGCGTGCGGGAGGTCGAGCTCACGAGTTACGCAGAAGTCGTATTGGCCAATCCCGCGGCCGACGCGGCCCACCAGGCGTTCAGCAATCTGTTCATCGAAACGGAATTCATCGCCGGTGAGAACGCGCTGCTGGCCCATCGCCGTCAACGCAGCACGGAAGAACAACCAATCTGGGGAATCCACGTAGTCGTGGTCGAAGGCGGTGCGGTCGGCGCGGCGCAATACGAAACCGATCGGGGCCGTTTTCTCGGGCGCGGGCGCACCGCGAGCAATCCGATCGCGGTGATGGAGGATCGTCCGCTTTCAAACACGACCGGTGCGGTGCTCGATCCCGTGTTCAGTTTGCGCCGGCGCGTTCGTATTCAACCGAATCAGACGGTGAGCTGCTCCTTCAGCACCGCCGTGGCGCACTCGCGCGAGGAAGCGCTGGCGCTGGCGGACAAGTATCACGACCCGAACATCTTCGAACGTGAGCTGCGTCTCGCCTGGACGAAGGCGCAGGTCGAGATGAGCCATTTGAAGATCGATTCGGAAGAGGCGCACCAGTTTCAAAGGCTTGCAGCGCGCATCATCTATTCGGATCCGTCGCTGCGTCCGCGTCCGCACGTGCTCGCTCTGAACACGCGCGCGCAGTCGAGTCTCTGGGCCTACGGCATCAGCGGCGATTTGCCGATCGTCGTCGTGCGCATCAACACGGCCGCGGACATGGAGACCATTAAGAAACTGGTGCGCGGTCATGAATATCTGCACTACAAAGGACTGCGAATCGATCTCGTGATCCTGAACGACACGCCGAGCAGCTATCTCGAGCCGTTGCACGAAGAGCTGGAAACCTTCGTTCGCACCAGCGGTCTGCAAGCGCTGCAAGACAAGCCGGGCGGTGTCTTTCTTCGGCGGGCGGATCAAATACCCGAGCCCGACCGCATCCTGTTGCACGCTGTCGCACGCGTGGTCATCGTCGCCGAGCGTGGCAGTTTCGAAGATCAGATCAAACGGCCACAAGTCGAGGAGCCTCCGCCTCCTCTCTTCATGCCGCGCTCCGCGCCGCAAACGTATCCCGAGCCGGCAGTCGCGCCTCCGGAGCTCACGTTCTTCAACGGGCTGGGCGGATTTCATCAGGGTGGACGTGAATACGTCACGCTGCTCGGCGCGGAGCAATGGACGCCTGCGCCGTGGTCCAACGTCGTCGGCAACGCCGCTGATTTCGGTTTTCAGATCACGGAAACGGGCGGCGGTTACACGTGGTCGGTGAACAGCCGGGAGAACCGGCTGACGCCGTGGTCAAACGATGCGGTGAGCGATCCGCCCGGCGAAGTGGTCTACCTGCGCGACGAGGATTCGGGCACCGTCTGGTCGGCGACGCCGTTGCCGATTCGCGAGCGCGAGCCTTACACGATCAGGCACGGTCAGGGCTACAGCGTTTTCGAGCATACGAGCCACGGCGTCTCGCAGGAGCTGCTGGTGTTTGTGCCCCTCGATGCTTCGGTGAAGATCTCACTGCTGCGTTTGCGCAACCGCACCGCGAGGAAGCGACGCTTCACGATCACGAACTACAACGAGCTGGTGCTCGGCGTCTCCCGCCCGGCCACCGCTCCCTACATCATCAGCGAAATCGACGCGCCGGGGGCGACGATCTTCGCACGTAATCCTTTCAACAACGAGTTTGCCGAGCGCGTGGCGTTTGTCGCGACGAATGAGCGGCTCACGAGCGCCACCTGCGATCGCAAGGAGTTCATCGGTCGCAACGGCTCGCTTGAAGCGCCCGCAGCGTTGCGGCGCGTGGGTCTCGCCGGACACGACGGGGCGGGACTCGATCCGTGCGCCGCTATTCAAACGACTCTCGAGCTCGCGCCGCACGAGGCGCGCGAAGTGATCTTCCTGCTCGGCGAAGCGGAATCGAAAGAGGCTGCGCAATCAGTCGTCGCCACCTTCCGCCAGCCTGGAACCGTCAACGCGGCGTTTGAAAAAGTGCTGGACCATTGGGACGAACTGCTCGGGACCGTCGAAGTGCGCACACCGGACGCCGCGCTCGACACGATGCTCAATCGCTGGCTGCTTTATCAAACGTTGTCGTGTCGCGTCTGGGCGCGCACCGCGTTTTATCAATCGGGAGGCGCGTTCGGGTTCCGCGATCAACTTCAGGACGTGATGGCGCTCGTCTACAGCAGTCCCGCGATCACACGCCAGCAGATCGTGCTCGCCGGCGCGCACCAGTTCAAAGAAGGCGATGTGCAACACTGGTGGCACCCGCCGAGTGGGCGCGGCGTGCGCACGCGCATCTCGGACGATCTGCTGTGGCTGCCGTTTGTCACCGCCTTCTACATCCGTGTCACCGGCGACAAGTCAGTGTTGGACGAGGTCGTGCCGTTTCTCGAACAGCCTGAGCTCAAAGAAGGAGAGCTCGAGAGTTACACGCAGCCGGCGCAGTCAGAGGAGTCGGCGCCGATCTTCGAACACTGCCTGCGCGCGCTGGACCGCAGTCTCAAGGTGGGCGATCACGGACTGCCGTTGATGGGCGGCGGCGACTGGAACGACGGCATGAATCGCGTCGGGCAGGGCGGCAAAGGCGAAAGTGTTTGGCTCGGTTGGTTTCTCTACACGGCGCTCGACTTGTTTACGCCGCACGTCGAGGAGCGAAAAGACAACGAACGAGCCCCTCGTTATCGAAAGTATCTCGAGGATCTCAAAAAGGCGCTCGCTGACAAGGGATGGGATGGCGACTGGTACCGGCGCGCGTACTTCGACGACGGCACGCCGCTCGGCTCTGCGCGCAACGAAGAATGCCGCATCGACTCGATCGCGCAATCATGGTCGGTAATCTCGGGCGCGTCAGATCCGTTTCGCATGGGCCGTGCGATGGCGGCAGTCGAGGAGTTTCTGATCCGGCGTGGCGATGGTCTGGTGATTCTGTTCACGCCGCCGTTCGACAAGAGCAGTCTCGATCCCGGTTACATTAAGGGCTACGTTCCCGGCGTGCGCGAGAACGGCGGGCAGTACACGCACGCCGCGATCTGGACCTTGATTGCGTACGCGCTGCTCGGCGACGGCGAACGCGCCGGTGAGCTGTTCGCGCTGCTGAATCCCATCAATCACTCTTCGACGCGCGCCGGACTGCACAAGTACAAGGTCGAGCCATACGCGGCGGTGGGCGATGTTTACGCGGTGCCGCCGCACACGGGACGCGGAGGCTGGACGTGGTACACGGGTTCCGCCGGTTGGATGTATCGCGCAGGGCTCGAATCGATACTCGGCTTCAAGCTGCGGAACGATCAGCTTGCGCTCGATCCGTGCGTGCCGCGCTGGTGGCGAGAGTTTGAAGTCACTTACCGGCGCGGCCGTGCGGTCTATCGCATCAAGGTCGAGAATCCGCTCGGTGTGAGCCACGGTGTGGTGAGTGTGGAAGTGGACGGCGTGACGCAGCCGAACGGCTCAGTTGCGTTAACCGATCAAGAAAAGGTTTATAACGTGAGGATCGTGATGGGAGAACCCGTCAGGACCGAAGAACGAGAGCTAGCCACAGATTTGCACGGATGACATGGATCGATCCGTGCGATCCGTGCAAATCTGTGGCGGCCTCACACCGCGGCCATGTCTGCTTCGCTGATATCGAAATTCGCGGAAACCTTCTGCACGTCGTCGTGGTCCTCGAGTGCTTCCATCAACTTCAACATCTGCCGCGCGTCCGTGCCTTCGAGTCGAATATAGTTCTGCGGCACCATCTCGACTTCCGCGACCTGCGGCTCGATCCCCGCACTCTTCACCGCCGTCAGCACGCCGTCGAAAGCGTCAGGTGAAGTGATGATCTCAAAATTGTCTTCGTCGTCGCGAAGATCGTCGGCGCCGGCGTCGATTGCCAACTCGAAAAGCTGCTCTTCGGATTTCGCGCTTTTGTCGACAACGATGTAACCCTTCTTCTCAAACATCCAGCCCACTGAACCAGACTCGCCAAGGTTCCCGCCGTTCTTCGAGAAGATGTGCCGGATCTCCGCCACCGTGCGATTGCGATTGTCCGTCATCGACTGAATCAACAGGGCCACTCCGCCCGGACCATAACCTTCATAAGTGATCTCTTCGTAGTTCACGCCCTCTTCTTCGCCGGTGCCGCGGCGAATGGCGCGGTCGATCGTGTCGTTGGGCATGTTGCCGGCCTTGGCGTCTGCGATCGCTTTGCGCAGGCGCGCGTTGCCTTCCGGGTCGCCGCCGCCGCTGCGCGCAGCGACCGTGATCTCTTTGATAAACTTCGTGAACAGCTTGCCGCGCTTGGCATCGAGCGCGCCTTTCTTGTGCTTGATACTATGCCATTTCGAATGTCCGGACATTTGAGTTCTGATCCTTTTGGAGTGTGGGCGCCAGGCGCCAGAATATATCACAACCGGCGGGGCTATTTCAGTTGCTCATACTCTTTTCTGGCTTGCTGAAGCACCGGCAGATCGGCATCGGCGTCTTTCCACAACGCAAAGAAGTCCTGGTACGCCTTGCGCGCTCCCGGCGCGTCGCCGGCCAATGCGGCGGCCCGGCCCTGTCCAAGGAGCGCGAGCGCATGTGCCGGCGAGAAACTATCGATGCCGGGATGGTCGATAATCTTTTTGAACTCGGCCGCCGCTTCGTTACCGCGCCGCTGCTTCAGGTAAAGCTGACCGCGCATGTAATTAACGCCAACGCCAGTGACGATGCCCAGGTCGTAATTGCGGATCGATTCCAGCAATCGAACGGCTTGATCCAGGTTGCCGCGACTTCGTTCGAGCTGAGCAGTGACGATGGGTGTGCCGATCGAGACCACGATCGTGCTCGTCGGATACTGTTTGCGTAGCTCGTCGATTAACGACTGCGCCTGGGCCTGATCGTCGCACGCGGCAAACACCGACGCCGCAGTGCCCATGACCATCTGCGTGCGAGCGACAGAGAGCGCCTCGCGAGCGTAGCTCTTTGCTTCTTCAGGCTTGCCGAAAAGTAACGCATTTCCTGCGAGGGCCATTAGTCCCTGCGCCGCGTTCTCTTTACGACCCTGGGCTTTGAACATCTCTACGACACGTCGCTCGAGTTGCTGCGCCTCTTTCCATTTGCCGAAGTAGCAGTCGGTCGCGGCAACGGCGTCAGTCATATCTGCTTCTTCAGGTTTCCCTTTGGCCCACTCGAATTCGCGATTCATCCCCGCCTGATCGCGGCGCCTGAAAGCAAAAAAATACTTCGCATAGTGCGGGCCGAACGACTCGGGATTGATTCGCTCCATCTCCTTCGCCATCTGCTCGGCCTCGTCCATCCGGTCGAGTCCGACGAAGCTGGCGACGAGATTGTCGTAGGCGCTGACGTTGTTCGGGCCCAGTCTCACCGCTTCCTGACCCTCTTTCATTGCCTCTTCATAGCGGCCGAGAATTTTGTAATTCAGCGAGAGGTTATTGTGCGGCGTGAAATCGTTCGGATAGAGTTTGGACCACGTCTGGAGCGTTTCGACCGTCTTTTCGATCTCGCCGGTGATGTAGGTGTAATACTTCTCAGTGATGTAGAGACGTTCGCGTTCGCTGACTCGCTCGCGTAGATCGTATGCCTTCTGCACGTACTGGCGCGCGATCTCCATCTGCTGCTGGTTGCCGTAATGAACGCCGATGCGCGCGTAGGCCATCGCGAAGTTCGGATCGAGCTCCACGGCGCGCTGGTAAAAGCCCAACGACGCGCGCGGATTCCCCTTTGCCCGCTCCTCGTTTCCCATCGCAAAGGCCTTCAGCGCTTCCAGCGAAGACGTGGTGGCCTGTTCGATGCTGACGTCGTACTTCTTGATCGAGCTCAACGATTCGCCCAGCTTCTGGCGCAGGTTCGAAGCCGCGGTGCCGAGCGACGAGAGGACCTTCTCTTTGCTTTCAGCTTCGATCTGCTCGCGGGCAAACGGATCGCCGGAGTGCGGGTTCAAGGCTTCGAGCGTGATCACGTAATGGCTGCCGAGACTCGCAATCGATCCGGTCAGCAACGCCTTGATTCCCTGCCGTTCGCAGATCTCGCGACCCACGTCGCGCGTGATCCGCTCGTCAGGCGAGCGGCCCATGAAGCGCAGCGTTTCGCGGACGCGCTCTTCGGGAAATAGATTCAGAAACGGAGTCTGGCCGAGATTGACGGCGAGCGCCTGCTTGAGTGTGCCGTCGAAGACGGGTTCGCCTGTCGTGTTGACGAAATCCGTGAGCAGAACCGTGTCGCGATCCGTCAGCGGTTTGGAACGGTTGTAATAAAAATAGGCCGCGACAGCGGTCACCGACACGAGCAGCAAAGCGACGATCGCGGCCGCGATCTTGTGACGCCTGATCCCGGTCGCGATGTATTCCGCACTCGAAACATGACTCATTGTCTTCGTCGGCAGTGCGCGCTCAGGCGCCGTCGGCTGCACGCTCACGTGACCAACCTGCGACGAGGTAAAACTCGGCACTGAACGTTCCAGCTCCTGCTCGAACTCGAGCCGTTGTTTCAGCCGGCGTAAGTCAGTCAGCAGCTCCTTGATCGTCTGGTAACGTTCCTCGCGATCCTTCCGCAACGCTTTCATCACGATCCAGTCGAGCTCGGCAGGCACGTTCGGCGCGAAGCGCGCGAGCGGCGGCGGATCCTTTTGCGTGATCGCGACGATCACATCGGTGGATGTCTCACCTTCGAACGGCGTGCGTCCGGCAACCAGCTCGTAAATGACGACACCGAGACTCCAGATGTCGCTGCGCGCATCGACCGCCTTGCCGCGCGCCTGCTCCGGTGACATGTAGTGCGACGTTCCCATCACCACGCCCGCGTCGGTGTGAACCAGCACGCGTGTCGAGGCTTCGCCGTCAGACGGCGTCCGATCGAGCGTCTCGGTCAGTTTTGCGAGACCGAAGTCCAACACTTTCACGTAGCCGTTGCGGCGCACCATGATGTTGTCGGGCTTGATGTCGCGATGGACGATGCCGGCCGCGTGCGCTTCTTCGAGTGCGCTCGCAACCTGCACGGCAACGTCGAGCACTTCCGAAATCTCGAGTTGCGTCGCGGCGGCTTTGCGGCGCAGCGTCACGCCGTCGATGTATTCAGTGGCGATGAAGTGACGGCCGTCGTCGGTGCCGACTTCGTGAATCGTCAGAATGTTCGGATGATTCAGGTTCGACGCAGCAGACGCTTCCTGCTCGAAACGGTGCAGTCGATCTTTGTTGGTCGTGTACTCCTCGCTCAGAATCTTAATGGCGACCTTGCGGCCGAGCTTCATGTCTTCGGCGAGGTAGACTTCGCCCATGCCGCCGGCGCCGAGCTTTTCCAGAATTCGATAATGTGAAATTTGGCTCGCGTCCATCAGAATGTCATGGGAGACATGCCTCGCAACAGCGTTCCCTGGATTGCTGCCTGGAAAAGCCACAGAATCAGAAAGGCGAAGATCGGAGAGATGTCCATTCTACCCAGCGGCGGAATGACGCGCCGCAACGGAGCCAGCAGCGGCTCGGTCGTGTCGACCAGAAAACGCATGAGACGATTGCTGTAACTGACCATGCCCCACGAAAAAATGATGCGCATAAAGATCAGCAGAATGTAGATCGATATCAACCCGTAAAGAATAAAGCCCAGCACTGAGATCATCGCGCCATTCTGGATACTGACAATTATTCCGGCGATGGTGCTCGCCAGCGTTCCCACCAGTTGCAACAGAAAGTAACCCAACAAAACCGCCAGCAGTATCACAACGAGCGGAGCAAACTTCGGGTCGACGCCAAACCCGCGCAACGCGCCCCGGACGGGAATAACGAAAACGTCCGTAAGCCTGCGGAGTGTACGTGAAGCCCAGCCAAAAGGATTCAAATCGGCGGTGTCGCCGATCAAGCGCAGGACCATCAGGACGATGATCGCGACGATGATCGCCGTGACAGCCATGTTGATGAAGTAAAAAGTGCGGGCAATGATCAGCATCGTTAACGAGGTACGTTCTTTTGCGTTTCGCGTTCACCAAAGATAGCCGTGCCGATGCGCACCATCGTCGCGCCTTCTTCGATGGCGACGGGGAAATCGTTAGTCATACCCATCGAGAGATCGCCGCGCCCTGCGCCGAACGCGCCCTTGCGAGCGAGTTCGTCACGCAGTTCTTTGAGCCGGCGAAAGTAGGGGCGCGCTTGCTCCGCATCGGCGGAGAACGGCGGCAAAGTCATCAAGCCGATGAACTCGAGTCGGGAAAGCTGTTGCAAGGTTTCTATCAGTTGCGGCAAATCTTTTTCGTCTATACCTGACTTGGTCTCTTCGTGCCCGAGATCGACCTGAACGAGAACCGGCAGTGTTTGTCTTCCCACTTCACGGCACAGCCGATCCAGACGCTGCGCCAGCTCGATCGAGTCGAGTGAATGAATCACGTCGAACAGGTTGACCGCGCGGCGCGCCTTGTTCGCCTGGAGATGCCCGACCAGATGCCAGCGTACTCGACGCGCACCGACCTCCGTAATTTTTCCTAGTGCCTCCTGAACGCGGTTCTCGCCAAGGTCAGTCGCGCCGAGAGCGACGAGCTGTTTTATCAGACTCGCCGGTTGGGTCTTGCTGATGGCGATCAGCGTGACCTCTTCGGGAGCGCGTCCGCAGTTCTTCGCGGCTTCGGCAACGCGGGCTTTCAGGTCCGCAAATCGTGCGGCAAGACCTTCCGCCGGTTCAACGTTTGTCATGGCGGCACCAGATCGATACGTCACGATAATAACCCAAGCCGCCAAACGAGTCTTCACTGCGGCGTTGGTCCACAGATCGTCCGGGTGCACACAACTTTTCAGCGGTTGACACCTTCTAAACCCATTCGCATAATGACAACCCGTTCCTTGCGGATGTGGCGGAACTGGCAGACGCGCAGGTCTCAGAAGCCTGTGATGGTGACATCGTGGAGGTTCAAGTCCTCTCATCCGCACCAAACGTAATCATTCAGCGGCGAGTCTGTTACGGCGGACTCGCCGCTTTCATTTGTTAAGAATTGTTAAGTCGGCACGTCTTAACCGTGTCACGAAAATATTTGTCACGGATATTCAGCGTCCGGTGTTTTCGTAATAAGAGGTCCAGTCCGAAAGGGGAGTATTTAATGAACGTCGATCAAGCAGCTCTGAAGGAAACCGACAATTTGAGGCCCACAGGCATCAGCAATCCGGTGCCTGATAACACTGTGCGTCTGAAACTTGCCGAGCGGCCGGACCGCGACCGTATCCAACGTGTTGTCGATCTGGCGGACGCTCTTTTAGCAGAGGCGGAGACTCTGGCACGGGACAAGGCTTTCACTGAGGAGGCAACCAGGCTCAAGCCGTTGGACATTCTTGGAGGGATTAGCTTTTACGACGAAGTGCAACGGTTCGAGACCCACTTGATCAAGATGGCGCTCGCCGAAACCGGTGGTAATCAGGCAAAGGCAGCGCGTCTGCTAGGCATTAAGGCAACCACTCTCAACTCGAAGATCAAGCTTTTCAACATCGAAGTTGGCTAGGGCCGACCTGCCAATCATCCCAGCTCTTAATTCACAGCCTCCGACGCACCGAGCATCTCCGGCTCGGTTGCGTCGGAAACTGTCAACATCTGCTCCTGAAAAAGATTTGAATCGATCAGGGTTTGTACGATGTAACGCCCGGCTGTCGGGAAGGTTACATTGACAAAGAAGCTGATGTTGTCGGCGTACCCGCCGCCGGCGATCTCGAAACGTGTCGGTTGTGAGAGCACGACGGGCTGCTGGCGATCGGGTGTGAGGATGCGCACCTCTGAAAGATAACTTCCCTGCCCTTGCCAGTGGTTGACGACGGCAAACTTGATCAGCGAGACCGGCACCTGTTGGACCATGATGTTTTGAAACACGCCCATGAACGACAGCTTGTTTCCCACTTCGAGCCGCACGTCGTCGCAGAAGAGCGTGTAGAGCAGTTGCAGTTTATTTGGTTCAGGGTTGGCCATCGGTTTACTCCAGCATTTCTTTAAAGGCTTGCTCGTCGATCACGGTGACGCCGAGGGACTGCGCTTTGTCGAGTTTTGAGCCGGCCGCTTCGCCGGCGACGACATAATCCGTCTTTTTACTGACCGAGGAGTTCACCCGGCCACCGCGCGTCTCAATCAGCGCCTTTGCTTCGTCGCGCGTGAAGGTGGCGAGCGTTCCGGTCAGCACAAACTGTTTGCCGGCGAAGCGTTCGTCCGCTGCTCCGCTGCTCGCGCGCGTGCTTTCGGTGTTGACTCCCGCCGCCCGCAGCCTATCACAAAGCGCGCGATTCCCTTCATCGTCAAACCAGTCGCGCACACTCTCGGCGACCGTGAGGCCGATCTCCGGAATCGCATCCAGCTCTTCGACCGTCATGCCGGCGAGACGCTCGAGTGTGCCCGCCTCGTGGGCCAGGATACCGGCGGTGCGCTCGCCGACGTGGCGTATTCCCAGCGCGTAGATCAGATTCGAGAGATCGCGCTGTTTACTCGTGTCGATCTGTTCGAGCAGGTTCGTGGCTGACTTCTTCGCCATCCGTTCCAGGCCGGCGACCTGTTCGAGCGTCAGCGAGTAGAGGTCGCCGACGTCCTTCACCAGGTCTTCTGAGACGAGTTGCTCCGCCAGTGAAACACCGAGACCTTCGATCCGCATGGCGCGCCGCGACGCAAAGTGGATCAAACGGCCCATCAACTGCGCGCTACAATCCGCCGCGACACATCGCGGAACTACCTCGCCTTCGATTCGCGAAATCAGTCCATTGCAAACCGGACACCTTTCGGGCGGCTCGAAATCCTTCTCTTTGCCGGTGCGTTTTGACGTGATGACGCTCAGGAC
>JBKPPP010000190.1:0-7767 GCA_046733615.1 Acidobacteriota bacterium
TTGATCAAAGCTCAAACTCATGTTGGAATTCTATCCTAGCCCCTCGGCACAATATCGTAGAGTATGACCAGGTTACTCTCATCTGCCATTCTGATCGTGCTGCTGACAGGCCCTTCGTCCAATCAGCGCTGCTCCTGCCAAACAGCTCTCGAACACGACCTGCCGCATGGTGCGAATGAGATCGTTGAATACTCGGAAAAAGCAGTCAAACGAATTATTGGTCATGTGGATTACGGCAGAACGGTGAACCTGCTGAAGATGTAGTGGTCGAGATCTATGAACTCACACCGGCAGATAAAAACCTTCGGTCTTACGACATAGTACGGCGAAGCGAGCGTAGGGCTGCTTGCATCACATCGAAGGACGGCAGCTTCTGCTTTCCTCATTTACCTTCAGGACGGTACCTGGTGAGGGCCGGCACTCGCAGCGCGAATGCGGGAATGAACGAAGTCTTTATGAAGGTCAAGGTTGACCCGCGTTGGTGGAGTCGTTGGTTCAGGCCTGAAAGAGAAATCAAGCTGGAATTAACACTTGGCACGTAGCAGTTTTAGTGGTAATCGGCGGCGCGTGGGACCGCGACGAAGAGAAGGCGACCCGCGAAGGTCGCTTCCTCTTCCAGTACCTGATTGATCACGAAGGCGGACCCAAAATCAACCCCGGCCTCAGGTAAAACGAAAGCACATCTTTTACGGAAACATGGCACAGCGGCTGCGGCGATCGTTCACCCAGTTTTGCTGAATGAGATAGTCGCCCGCTGACCCCAGATGAATGTTCGCACGGGCACCGTTGGATGTCAGATAAGTTTCACCGAAAGTGTTTTGACACTTATCAGCGTTTTCCAAGCCATTTCGATCGAACCAGCCGTCGCCGAGTGGATTAGTCAAGATGGCATCAAGCGCATGGGCCAGGTTCGAAGCTATCGTATCTCCGGCAAAGTTGTCGTGTGGAGTTGGCAGTCGCACGCCGTTGACAAAGAATTGCGGCGCCAGACTCGGACATCGATTCGGGTTGCCGAGAAAGATGTACTTCATCGTCGCGCCGAGTATCGTGGCTCGCCCGTGGTATGGTGGCGCGTCCGGTATGCAGAACCCTGTGTCGTTTGAGGCGATGTCGGCGGAAGCGATCACGGCATAGATTCCGTTGGGATCTTGCGGCAAATGAAAATTGGAGATCTGGTCAGAGATGATCGCCTGGATGTCCGCATCTGTAAGCTCAGTACCATGTGAATACGACGCATCAAAAACATTGCCGCCGTATACCAGCGCACTGGTCGCGGGTTGGCCGGATGCGTCTGGATAAGTTGAGTTGATCTGCATATACCGCGTGTTACCGATTGTCGACAAGAAATCGGTAACGACTCGCTGGGCTAGCGGGTCGCCTACGAAGCCACCGGACCAGTCGCCGTACCAGATCACGTAAATATCCTGGACACCCGTTAACACAGCACCTCCATGGTAGACCAT
Organism: Acidobacteriota bacterium; assembly: GCA_046733615.1. Classification (GTDB taxonomy): domain Bacteria; phylum Acidobacteriota; class Blastocatellia; order Pyrinomonadales; family Pyrinomonadaceae; genus PSRF01. The sequence continues at coordinate 1,464 of JBKPPP010000190.1, forward strand.
CTTGCTCGTTGTCTTTGACTTCTGAGCTGACACTGAAGTTACCGCGAGGGCGCATACTGCAATAAGACTCAATAGCGTTTTCATATTCAATTCTCCATTCCGTATGTTATTGACAGCCCAGATCGGTTTGGGCCGACTCTGCCACTGCGTTTCTCCGTAATCTTTCCTTGACCGATCACTCATTGGTATAGTTCCCAACCGGCGACAAGATGATCGGAAGGTGTACCTTTAAGACCTTCGGCATCGGCGTCACCGAGCGTCGGACGATAGAGCCGACTACTCTCAGCCGTCCTTTGAAATTTCTTGTAAATGCCTTAGGAAAACTCTCGGTGAAAACTTACGGAATTCTTTGAACAGTTATGTCCCCGGCGGAGAATCACTTATACGAGTTCGAGCCGTTCGTTCTTGATGCCCGTAGTCGGATTCTGCTCAACAACGGCGTCACTGTGCGTCTGACGCCGAGGGCTTTTCAGATCCTCTTCGTGCTGGTACGACGCGCCTCCGAGGTAGTGGATAAGAATGAATTGATGAAGGAGGTGTGGCCCGACATCTTTGTCGAAGAAGCGAATCTATCGCGCAACATTTACGAGCTGAGGAAGGCGCTCGGTGATGATCCCGCGGATCCCCGCTACATAGAAACCATCCCGAAGGTCGGTTACCGGTTTATCGCTCCGATGAAACTGTCAGTGGTTGAGGCCGCGCCGATCGCATCCTCGGCGATAGAGAGTGGCGCCACAGTTATTGAAAAACACACGTATGCTCGCGTCATCAGCGAAACCATTGAGGAAACGGACTTGCCGGTGTATTCCGCGGCGCCGTCACCGATCGAGGCGGCGGCGCTTATGCCACCCGCCATCGCGCGACGAAGGAAACAAGTCAAACTTGCCGTGGCGGCCGGGGCTGTCGTTTTACTCGCTGTAGCCTTTGGAGTGTTGCTTTATCGGAAATACGCGCATGCTTCTGCGCCCGTAACTCGCGCGAAGAGCACGCTGATGAGGTTGACCAACGACAACGCCCAGGATACCACGCCTTCATGGTCTCCCGACGGGAGCAAGATCGCCTTTACCAGCAATCGCGATGGGAAGCCAGAGATCTACATGATTAATGCGGACGGTTCCAACGTTTCGCGACTCACTAACAACCTGGCTGACGACGGCGCTCCGAGATGGTCCCCAGACGGCCGCAGAATTCTTTTTCACAGCGAGCGGGATGGCAATTGGGAGATTTATGTGATGAACGCCGACGGCTCGAACCAGACCCGACTCACCATGAACCATGCCGACGATCGCGGCGCTTCGTGGTCCCCTGACGGAAGCCGGATCTTGTTTGCCAGCAATCGCGACAACATCAATCCGTATAACTTCGACATCTACGTGATGAATGCCGACGGATCGAATCCAAAGAGAATCGTCGATGATCCCGAGTACGATGCGGATCCGAATTGGTCGCCCAACGGTCAGAAGATCCTGTTTGTGACTGCGAGAAACGGCAACTACGATGTCTATGAGATGAATGCTGATGGCGGTGGGCAGCGGAGTCTGACTCCCGACAGTGACGGAGCAGATATATGGCCGGTCTGGTCACCGGACGGGTATAACATCGCGTTCGTTAGGAAAGCGGAAGGTAAGGAGCAGATCTTTGTCATGGACGCCGACGGCGGCAATCTTCTCCGAGTGACCAACAACGCCGCGAATAATTCGACGCCGGCGTGGTCGCCCGACGGCTCGATGCTTGTTTTCCCGACCGACCGGGACGGTAACTGGGAAATCTACATGATGAGCGTCGAGGGCGAGTTGTCGCGACTGACCAATGATGCGGCCGACGACCGCACTCCGGATTGGTCTCCCGATGGCAGCAAGATCGCGTTCTCGAGTAATAGGGCGGGCAAACAACACATATACACGATCGACGCTGACGGAAGCGCATTGTCGCAAATCACGCACGCATCGGCGGATGACACAGAGCCGGCGTGGTCGCCCGACGGCAAACGCATCGCCTTTGTTCGCTCACAGGATCGGAACCAGAACATCTATGTAATGAATGCCGATGGCAGCGAGCAGAGGAGGATCACAACAGACGCTGCGATTGACACGTATCCGAAATGGTTACCCGATGGGAGGATCGTTTTTACCAGCAACCGCACCGGCCAGAGAGAAATTTACTTGATGGATGGAGATGGATCGAATGTCACGAGGTTGACAACAATTGGGGTGCGTCAGGCCGCTTGGTCCAGGGATGGAAAGCGGGTCGCGTTCGTCAGGCGCGATGCAGAACAATTAGCGGGCAGTTCCTGGATCCAGGTGTTCGTGATGGATGCTGATGGCGGCAACATTCGAATGATAACCAGAACTTCGAACTCCAAATTTGATCCATGCTGGTCGCCTGACAGTTCGACCATATCGTTCAGCGTTGAGAAGTTGGGCAGGATGGCAAACCTCTTTCAGGTTGATTCTGATGGCGGCAATCTCCGACGATTGACTGCCGGCCCCAGGTTCGACGAGCGGCCTGTATACTCTCCCGACGGTTCAAAGCTCGCCTTTGTCAGTAACCGCGATGGTAACGCTGAGATTTACGTGTTGACGCTTCGTTAATACCGACGTTTACTGGCGAGCTACAAGAGGTATAGTGTTACGAATCTGCTTGCTCCCATTCTGCAGGAAAAGGAGTTTCGCATGCTTAAAGTATTCGCGTTGATTGCATTCACGTTTTTAGTCACAGGTGCGGCGGTGGCCCAGACAACGCCCCAGACCACGCCGACAGACGAAAATGCGGCAATCACAAAAACCGCACTGAACTACATCGAAGGTTGGTACGAAGGCGACGCGGCGCGCATGGAGAGTGCGCTACATCCCGAGCTCGCCAAACGAATGATCTATACCGATGCAAAATCCGGCCGCAGCGTGTTCAATAACATGGGTGCGATGGCTTTGGTCCAGGGCACGCGACGCGGTGGAGGCAGCAAGACGCCGAAGGACCAGCAGCTAAAAGAGGTCACGATTCTCGATCGCTTCCAGAACGCCGCAGTGGTGAAGATTGTGGCGTCGGAATGGATCGACTACCTCCAAGTCGCGAAGTTCAATGGTGAATGGAAAATCATCAACGTGCTGTGGGAGTTGAAACCGAAACCAACCGCTCAATCAACCTCCGCGACGCCGGCGAAACCGTGATTCACCGCGAAGATCGCAAAAAATGCGAAGGACCATCGGTTTAGCACTGATAGTTTTGCTGATCGCGCCGGCCGTAACGCAAGCGCAACGTTACACCACTTCAGATGGCCGGCTGCGCGTAGCTCTGGCCAAGCAACGCTTCTCTCCGACCGGCATTTCAGCCGGGCCGAGCACGATGGCCGACGGTGGTATCCAGCCGATTCTCGAAAACATGGGCGTGATTCTTCGCGTGGAGCAAGCAGAGCTTACTCCAGAGGACGCGCAGGAGTATGGAGCGTGGAAACGGCTCGGAATGGTGCTCGGTCACTTCGCCGAAATGGTGGAGCGGAACGAGCGCGACGGATATTTCACTGTCGGCCTGCTCGCGACTTGTCCTTCAATGCCGGGCCTAGTCGCGGGTTTGCAGCACTCAGGCCCGGGTAAGAAGCCACTCAAAATCGGCATGCTCTGGCTTGATGCGCATCCTGACTTCAACACTCCTGAGACGACGCGCAGCGGCTCACTTGGAGGAATGCCGGTCGCAGTCGCAACCGGTCGCACGCTCCAGCGCATGCGAATGGATGCGCATCTCGATCCGCCTCTTCGCGATCGGCACATCGTGATGGCCGGCGTGCGCTTGATAGATCCGCTAGAGCAGGAACTGCTCAAGCATTCGTCTATCCAGCAGCTCAGCGTTGACGATCTGCGCAACATGACTCCCGCGGTTTTCGCCCAGCTCGATCGTCTCAGTCGTATCACTGACAAGATCTACATACACGTCGACATGGACGTACTCGATCCGCGTGAAGTTATGGGTCACCCAAACAGGGTGCCCAACGGTCCCTCGAGCGAACAACTCGCGAAACTCTTCGACGCCATCTTCACACGTTATCCGAAGGCGTCGGCGATCGGGTTTGCAACGATTCCACCCACTGATGAAGGAGGACTCTCGATCGCCGCGCTGAATCGCATGATTGCAGGTGCGATTCGCGGCGTGATAGCTCGTGAGCGTACTAAGAGACCATGAAACTACTAATTTTCGACTTAAGAAAACTCGGTCTAACCGTATTGCTTTCCCTGGCTTCTGTCTTTGCCGTAAATGCCACACCGCAAGGAAAGGGGCACAACGGAGGCCAGCACGGGATACGTCAGGCTTGCGTCCACTCTTGTAATGACACTCATAAACGCCAGTTACAGCTTTGCAAGGGTAGGACCGGACATGACCGCGCCTCGTGTCAACAATCCATCAACGAACAGCACCGCCGTTGTGTTCAATCCTGTCCCAGGTAGAACGTCATCAACGCCTACAGGGATTCAGATTGTTTTCGAGGTTCAGAGCAACAGATGCTCCAAGAATGCGTGGCATTCGGGTACCGGTCATGGCCGATCCCGTTGCTGGGCCAACGGTGACTTATGGTGAAGAGCTTCCCTCCGGCCGAGAGCTGACCTCGATCAAGTTCCTCACAGACGAAGACGGATGGGCGCGCGTCACTTTCGAGCATCTCGACTCGATTCGCGTTTCGCGAGGCGAGTACGAGCCGTATCCGAGCGACTGGAAACCTGGCGACGAACTGCATTGGGTTTATGAAGTAGCTCCATCTTCATGGTTGCTGGAACGCTATGAGTATGAAAAAAAGCATTATGGTCGCGCGTATGAGGGTGCTGAAAGGCAACGTGTATCTCGCTATCGGGATGAGCACTTCGACTCCACCAGTTTCAGTAGACGTTTTGAAGACGCTCGCGACGAAGGCGGTGAGTGGTTTACCGTAACGTTCGAAACTTGTCGCGCGAACGCGTCAACGTCACCAGCCAAAAGATAACAAAGCCGCAGACAAACAGAATGACCCAATGATGTCTGAACGGAATGCGGTTCATCCGGAAGCTCAGGTGTCCACTGCCCAGTCGAAATTCTTCTATTACGATCGAGCCAAGACTCCCCACCATCACTGCGACCAGACTCACACCTGCCGCCATAACCAATGTCATTATCCAAAAGCTCGCGTTGTCGTCGCCGGTGAGAAAACGTCGACGAAGGCGTCCGGCAAAGATGTAGACCACGACTACATACAGAATGCCGAAGCTAACCATTACCGCTGCGTCCAGAACCGGATCTCGATCGCGACTGTACTGACGAACGACGGCAACATCGACGCCATGATGTTCTGCAATACCCTGGAAGAGTGTCTGCATGCACTCAGAGCATCGTTGATTCCACTCCGGAAGAAGGTGGAAGTGCACATCGGCCCATCGGATCGCCATGTCCTCGGCCGTTTCGGCGTCGGAGCGCAGATGCCGTCGATCCGATATTCTTGTCAGTTGTAATGAACGGTGGTCTTGTTCGGTCCAGATACAATTCGGGCTGATCGGATGGTCAACGGGGCGCACGCATCCTGCGAGAGTGATGGTCGCCAAGAGGAGGAGCAACCGCGTCATAGTGTGGTTAGACACTCGTACTTCAGCGAAGTTCCCCAGCTCTGGATTTCCACTCAACCGGGATTTGTGACGGAACCCATGAAGAGCACGATGCCCGTTTGCAGGTCGCGTATCGCGAAGAAGAACGGATGATCGACTTTCATGACGAATTTCTCTTTCGGCTTCTGATACGACGTGGTGCTCATTCCCACTGATGTGACTGCCGCCGCCACCGTGCCCTCCTCGTTCACTTCGCACAAACTCTTGTGCCTAACCTCAGAGATATACATAGCAGCGCCGGGATTCCGTGGGATCAGAGAAAAGTTGGCACGGTCAGCATTGAAAGCCTCGCCCATTCCCAAGGCAATCAGCGTCTTGCTCAACTCCGCCTCCCACTCAAGCTTGAAACGCGGCAACATCAAATCACCAGGCGTCAAGCCGAAACTCTTCATCCAGGTGTCCCAGTTCTCAGGAGTAAGGCTTTGCTCGAATTGCTTCAAACCCTCCGGCTCGTCGGGCAGGAAAATGTACATGCCCACGCGGCCGGCGCCATACGGCAGCATGACAGATTGAAAATCTTTGCCCTTGTAGTAGAAGAACTGTCCGGACTGCGACATCATCTCGACTCGCTTTTCGCCGCCGGCGGGAACTTTGAACGCGTCGGGCCTGGTGTTCTCTTTCTTGAACTCAACTTGCCATTGGCCTTTGAAGTAAATGGCGTTGATGAGAAAAAGAACCTGGTCGGA
>JBKPPP010000191.1:0-8861 GCA_046733615.1 Acidobacteriota bacterium
TGATCACGCGGTTCAAAAATACGGACATCCTGAATCGCGAGAAGCTCGAATACGACCTGCATCTCGTCGACAACTACATGCGCTCGAAGGGCTACTTGCAGGCGCGACACGGCGAGCCGCGAGTCGAAAGCGTCGGTCCGAAGCGCACCGGTTTTCCGGTCCTGCCGTTGCCGTTCCTGTCGTCGACCGACGAAGGATTGCGGGTAACAGTTCCGATCGTCGAAGGAAAGGTTTACCGCCTCGGCGAGTTCAAGGTCGAAGGCAACTCGATCTTTTCCGAAGCGCAGATTCGCGCGGTCATCGGTCTCAACCCGGGCGACGTTGCTGACGGCGAAAAGGTCAGCAAGGGTCTGTTCGAAAACCTGAAGAAGTTTTACGGGCAGCAGGGTTTCATCGAGTACACCGCTGAGCCTGTGCCGACCTTCAAAGACAATCCGCAAAAACCGGACGAGGGCATCGTCGACTTCACCGTGACGATCGACGAGGGCAAGCAGTTTACGTTGCGGCGTCTCGAGTTCGTCGGCAACACGTTCACGCGCGACAACGTGCTGCGACGCGAAGTGCTCATCAACGAAGGCGACATCTACAACGACGTCTACTGGGAATACTCGGTGGTCAAGCTGAACCAGCTCGGCTACTTCAATCCGATCGACAAAGACAAGGACGTCGATCGCCGCACGAACGACGAGGAGGCGAGTGTCGATCTTTCGTTGAAGGTGAGCGAGCGCGGCCGCCAGCAGATCTCGTTCAACGGCGGCATCTCGGGTATCGGCGGTTCGTTCTTCGGACTCGAATACTCCACGAACAACCTGCTCGGACGCGGCGAAGTGCTGTCGTTCAACCTCGCCGCCGGCAATCGCCAGCGTTCATTCCAGTTTTCATTTACCGAGCCGTACATTAAGGATCGCCCGATCAGCGCCGGCTTTTCGCTGTTCGCGTTTTCGCAGAAGTTCTTCGGCGAGGGAACGTTCCTTTCGCAAAACCTGAGCGCGCAGGAAGATCTGCTGACCCAGGGATTCAACTTCAACGACATCAACGAAGAGAACCTGTTTACCAGAGACTCGTACGGCGGCTCGATCTTCGTCAGCGCGCCGCTGTCGGAGTTTTACCGCAAGCGTCGCTTCACGCAGTTTTCGCGGGTGGGCGCTTCGTACCAGCTTTCACTGTCGAGCGTGAAGGATCCGGAGTCGAATCGCAATCCCAACGATCGAACGCTCTTCATCCCGGTCGTCTACAGGCAGCCGAACATTCTGACGAGCCGCGGCACGCTGACGTTCACCTACGACACGCGTGACGCCAGCATCGATCCGACGCGCGGCCGCGAGCTTTCCGCGGCCGTGGCCCTCGCCGGGCTCGGCGGCGACGTTCGCACGTATCAGCCGACGCTTTCCTACACGCAGTATTTCCCGATGCGCCGCAAGAGGTCGAAGCGGCCGGAAGTCTTTGGCTTCCGCATCATCGCGGGAACGGTCGGCAGCTTCGCCACCACCGAAAAGGTGAAGAACGCAAACTCGCTCGCGTTCGTGGACGGCGTTCCGATCTTCGAGCGGTTCTTCCTGGGCGACGAGTTTACGATTCGCGGTTACAACGTCCGTTCGATCAGTCCGATCGCTCCAGTCGACACGTTTATCACTTCTCAGAACGTGGTGCTGGCCGAGAACGCGTCGGGCGATCCCGTCGTCATTCCCGGGCTGCCGCCGTCAGCGGCCAGCATCGGCGTGTTTACCGGAACGAGTGGCAACAACGTCGCCTCGTTGCAGCGCCAGTTCACTTCGGTCGGCGGTGACACGCAGGTGCTTGCGAATCTCGAGTACCGGATTCCGATCATCAGCGACGCCGTGAGTATTGCCGCGTTCGCGGACATCGGCAGCGCCTTCAACATTCGCTCGAAGGGCGATCAGACGTTCTCCAGCGAGTTGCTGAACGACCAGCCGTTTCTCTCGACCGTCGGCTTTATTAACTGCTCGCGGTTCGCGGCGCCGATACCGGTGAGCCTGAGCGCGCTGGCTCTATGCAACAACAACAATCTCGCCGCATCGCGGTTCTTTGGTCTGGTCGCTCGCGACAATCGTCTCGTCAGCCAGGCTGAACTTGAGGACGCGAGCCGCTCGGAGATCGACCCGTTCACCCTGCTGCCGCCGGGATTCCAGAATGTGTTCCTGCGCGGGCAGGCCCAGACGAACAGTGTAGTGAGGTTGTCGCAGAGTTTGTTCGACAGTATCAGCGATTATCGCTCCAGCCTGGGCATGGAAGTGCGCGTGCAGGTGCCGGTCATCAATGTACCGTTTCGTTTGATCTTTGCGTATAATCCCAACGCCCGTCCGAACCAAGTCATCGACGGGTTCCCGTTTTTCTTTAACGAAAAGAAGAGAGTCATTCGCTTTAGTGTCGGGCGCACCTTTTAACGAGGTGAGCCAACCAATGGTGACTGGATAGATACCAAGCACAGTCCAGTCACCCTCAACTGTAAGGAGTACCAAAAGAAGTCATGAAGATCCGTTTTTTTGCGGCCGTCGCACTGCTAACGACTGTTGCATTTTCCGTTTCAGCTCAACAAAAACCAGCAGCGCCGGCAGCCGCGCCAGCGACTCAAGCAACTGTCGCCGTACCTGACAGCAAGATGGCGATGATCTATTCGGACGCGTTTCTCGATCCGAAAACCGGTATCGCGCGCTTCAACAGCTTGCTCACAACCCTGAACCGGGAGTTTCAGCCGCGGCAAGCCGAGTTGCAGGCCCTGCAAACCAAAATCAACACTTTAACTAAAGAGATCAACGACACGCAGAACGTCGCCGACCCTAACGCCCTGCGAGCAAAACGCGACCAGCTCGAACAGGCCAATACCGACCTTAAACGCAAGAGTGAGGACGCTCAACAACTCTACGAAAAACGACGACAGGATCTCTTCATGCCGCTGCAAAAGGACATCGGCACGGCCCTCGAAGCTTTCGCCAAAGCACGTGGCATCACCGTGATCGTCGATGGCAGCCAGGTCCCTGTTGTTTATGCCGCCGACAGCATCGATATCACTCGCGCCTTTATCAACGACTTTAACGCCAAGAACCCGGCTACCGCGGCATTGACGAGGCCGTAACCGGCTGATGGCCCAACGACCATGATTCGAACTAATCTGCTATCAATCAGCGCGTTGATCGTTATGGCTTTCGCTGTTTCGGTCAGCGCGCAACGGCCTGCGGCGCCCGGCGCCGCCCAACCGTCCCCGAGTCCCGCTCCGTCCGCGCCCGCAAGCGTCGCCCTGCCGATGAGCAAGATGGCGGTTATCTACACCGATCAATTTCTCGACGCGAAAACGGGCATCGCTAAATTCAGTAGTGTGGTGACCAGGCTCAACGGCGAGTTCAAGCAACTCAAGGACGAAATCGACGGCATGCAGGCGAGAGGGGCGGCGCTCGAAGCTGAAGTCAATAAGCTGCAAAATGCACCCGAAGGAACGCCCATCGATCAGAAATCGCTGCAAGCCAAGATCGATCAGCTCGATCAATTAAAGAAAGATACCCAACGCAAGGCCGAAGACGCGCAGGCCGCTTACAACAAACGCCGGCAGCAACTCTTTAACCCGTTGCAGATCGAGATCGGAACGGCGCTCGAAGCATTCGCCAAAGCTCGCGGCATCAACGTGATTATCGATGCGGCGCAAGTGCCGCTGCTTTACGCGGCCGAAAGCATCGACATCACGCGCGCTTTCATCACGGAGTTCAACAGTAAGAATCCGGCTACCGCATCGGCCGCGCCCGGACCGTGATCGCGCCGGTGCAGTTGCATCCCAACCGCGGCGATGCGGCCACTCGGTTCGCCCGCCGCGTTTTTGTTTGAGCCATGGAAACAGTCCTCGATTCGCTGGCAATCCAAAAGCTGCTGCCGCATCGTTATCCCTTCCTGCTCGTAGATCGTATCGTCGAACTCGTACCGCGCGAACGGATCGTCGGGATCAAGCAAGTAACTATCAACGACTACTTTTTCCAAGGTCATTTTCCGGGTGCTCCGGTGATGCCGGGCGTGCTCGTCGTGGAGGCGTTGGCCCAGGTTGGCGCCGTGCTCGCCCTGCGCGAGATCGAAGATCGCGATCAGAAGTTGGTCCTGTTTACCGGCATCAAGGAAGCGCGCTTTCGCCGGCCGGTCGTGCCCGGCGACACGCTGATGCTCGAAGTGACTGCGTTGCGCATCGGCTCGCGCGTGCAGCGGATGCACGGCGAAGCGAAAGTGGACGGTCAGATTGCTGCCGACGCGGAGATCATGAGCGTCGTGGCGCCACGCGAAGCGGATTTAGCTTGAACATGTCTACCGCTGCTCATCCGGCTACTATTCACCCGACTGCCGTAGTAAGTCCGAAGGCAAAGCTCGGTTACGACTGTTTCGTCGGTCCTTACTGCACACTCGGCGATGAAGTCGTGCTGGGCGACGGCGTTCGCCTCGAATCACATTGCGTAGTCGACGGCCGCACGTCGATTGGCGCCGAAACGCATGTGTTTCCGTTCGTCTCGATCGGAATGGCCTCGCAGGATCTGAAGTACAAAGGCGAGCCGTCTGAAACCATCATCGGTGCGCGAAACAAGATTCGCGAGTTTGTGACGATTCATCGTGGCACTGCCGGCGGCGGCATGTTGACCAGGATCGGCGACGATTGCCTGATCATGGCGCAGGCGCACATCGCGCACGACTGCATCGTCGGCGACGGTGTGATCATGGCTAACGCCGCGACGCTCGCCGGTCACGTCGTGATCGAGGATCGTGCCAACATCGGTGCTTACTCCGGCGTGCACCAGTTCTGCCGCATCGGCAAGGAAGCGTATGTCGGCGGCTATTCGGTCGTCGTGAAGGATGCGCTGCCGTTTGCTTTGACGGTCGGCAATCATGCGAAGTGTTACGGGTTGAATATCACCGGCATGAAGCGGCGCGGTTATCCGCGTTCGGCGATCGACGCGCTGCATCACGCGTTTCATCTGCTCTTCTCCGCAAAACTCAACACCAGCCAGGCAGTGGATCGTATCAAAGCCGAGATCAGTGACTCGCCCGAAGTTTCTTACGTGCTTCGTTTCATCGAAGAATCGAATCGCGGCGTTACCAAATGAAGTTCGGACTGATCGCGGGTAACGGCAGGTTCCCGTTCATGGTTGTGGAAGGCGCGCGGAAGTCGGGCGCCGAGCTCGTCGTGGCTGCGATTCGTGAAGAGACGGATCCGGAGATCGAACGGCTCGCCGATCGCGTGACGTGGGTTGGTATCGGGCAGCTCGGGCGGATGATCCGGTTCTTCAAAGAAGAGGGCGTGGAGAAGGCGATCATGGCCGGGCAGGTGAAGCACGTGCAGATCTTCAGTCGCGCTGTGCCTGACGCGCGCATGTTGAAGGTGCTGCTGAAGCTGCCGCGGCGGAACACGGATTCGCTGATCGGCGCGATTGCGTCCGAGCTGCAAAGCGAGGGGATCGAGCTGATCGATTCCACTTACTTCCTAAATCAGAACCTGCCGCAGACCGGCACGTTGACGCGCCGGCAGCCTGACAAGCACGAGCGCGAAGATATCGAGTACGGGTTGGAGATCGCGCGTGAGATTGCGCGGTTGGATTTGGGCCAGACGATCGTCGTGCGTGGCAAGGCGTGTGTGGCGATTGAAGCGATGGAGGGCACAGACGCGACGATCAGGCGAGCCGGAACGCTGGTGTCAGGGCGTCTGACCGTCGTGAAGATCGCGAAGCCGAATCAGGATATGCGTTTTGATGTGCCCGTGGTGGGCGTGCCGACGATTGAAGCGATGGTCGAAGCCGGCGCGACCTGTTTGTGTATCACCGCCGGCAAGACGTTGATGTTCGATCGCGACGAGATGATCCGCCAGGCTGACCAGAAGAAGATCGCGATCGTCGCCGTTTAGGCCATGCCGTGTAGGCCACGGATTTTCAGCGGCCTCGTCAACGCTTCAGCGGCAATTGTCCAGGCAGGAAACTCCAGGTACGAAAGTGGGCGTGAAAAGACCCAGGGTTGAAACCACCCTGGGCTGAAGCGGAACTCTTGAGTGTTAATCCGTGGCCGTTTAGGCCAGGCTGTGTAGGCCACGGATTTTCAGCGGCCGACGGGCGAGAGGGCCTCGGCGGTTTGACCCGCTTTCGGATCGTAGGGGGCGGCCAGAAACTTCTTCGCTACCGCTTGCGCGTTGTCGTAATCGATCCCTGACTGCACCGCTTTGTTGTACTCCGACACGGCGCGCGTACGCTCGCCGCGAGCGTCGTACGCGTTGCCCTTCTTGATGTGGGCCCACGCCTCGATCCATTCAGGTTTCAGATTTCCCATCAACGCCGCTTCGAGATTATCCAGCGCCTGTCCCCAGTTGCGCTGCTCGAGGTATAGCAAGCCGAGATTGTAGTAAACCCACGAGTTCGATCGATCCAGCTTCAGCGCAGCCTCAAACTGCTGCTGCGCTTCCGCGTAGATTCCTTCCTTCATCTGCTCGATGCCTCGTCGCGCGATGATCGAAACTCGCAGATCGTCTGACATGCGCAGGATCTTGTTGTTGGGATCGACGATCACTTCGATCGGCTGTCCATTCGACTCGAAGTCGAAATCCTCGCTCTTCCCTTCAATGCGAACGGTCGTCATCTGGTTGTCGCCTTCCGCGCGCAACCTCAACTCGACCGGCATCCGCAACGCTTCAAGGCTCTGTTTGACTGTGCCGCGAGCGCGAAACTTTCCGGCGCGCGTGCGAATGATCTGATATTCGACGGTGAACTCCGGCACGCCCGTTCCTTCAACCCACTGCGCAAAGAAGTAGCGCAGGTTCTCCTGCGAAATCTGCGTTGCGAGCTTCTCGAAATCGTCGATGGAAGCATTCTTCCCGCGATAGTTATTGAGGAACGTGCGCAGCAGCTCGTCGAACTTGTCGCGGCCGATCGTCTCGCGCAACATCCGAAAGACCATCGAGCCCTTGTAGAACACGATCGACTGGTAAGCCGCCGACTGATCGTCGAGCGCACCCGGCGCGCGCGCGATTGAAGCTGTCTGTTCAAACGTCAGTGCGCGTTCCTGCTGCTCGCGCTGCGCCGCATCGAGCCCGCCCGCAGTCAGCGTTGACTCGCGATACGCAAACGCGCTCCACTCGGCCAGCCCCTGCGAAATCCACGCATCGTCGAACGACTTCAGTCCAACTGTCTGGCCCCACCACTGGTAAGCAATCTCGCGCTCGAGTTTCTCTTCCGGAATCGGACGGGTCGTGTCGAACATCTTGCTCGACAGAAAGATGATTCCGGGACCGGAATAGGTATCTAAACTCTCATCATCGATCTGCACGACGACGAGCCGTTTTCCAAAGATTGGCGCGCCGTAACTCTTTGTATAAAACTCCAGCACGCGGCCGGTGAGCTCGGCGAAAGCTTCGAGCCGCTTCTCGCTGCCCGGCATCGCGTACAACTGCAAATCGTAGTTGCTGTAGCGGAGGTTTCGATTGATGTACTGTCCGGCGGCGAAGTTTCCAATCAGCACCGGCTGCCGGTGCACAAAGCGGTAACGAACGGCGCCTGACTTTGCGTCCGGCACTGCCGCCACCGGGTCGTCGCTCGTTCCCGCAACTTGTAACCCTGACGGCACGATGAACGTGATATCGGAAGTCGCGCGATCCGCGGCGTAGTCGTGAAACGGAAACCAGCGCGACGCATACATCAGGTACGAGCCTTCTGTGCCGACGTACGCCAAACGCTTGGTCGCGAGCGGTCCGCCTTCCGGCGATTCGAGCGCGCCGCTCCAGCGAATTCGCAAAGTTACGGGCTGATTCGCGGGCGCCACCTGGCCGAGGTCGATGCGTACGCTTGGGCCAAGCGAGCCGACGCCGACGGCGTCCTGGACGTAACCGGTCAGGGCCTTGCCGTCCTTCTCAATGCTCTCAATCTTCAGTGAACCGTTGAGCTCAAAAACGACCGACCGCGTCGCCTCCAGGGGCGTAAACGTCACATCCGCGCCGGCGCGCAGCGTGTGCTGATCCGGGATAATCTGGGCTTCAATGCGGTAATGCGTAACGTCGAAACGGCTGGCTGGCTGTTGAGGAGCCGGCTGCTGCGCCTGTCCCTGGAGTGTAAAGGTCACCACGGCGAAAGCCGCGACGAGGCCAGGGAAGAATGACTTTATTAGTTTCATGGCTTTTATTGCTCGAATTATACAGCCGTTCCCACTGACAGGAGGAATCGCTGCGAAGGCTTTTGGATGGCAAGAAGGCGCAGGCGGTTGGCTCAGAGTGGCGGAGTCGTCACAATCCTGCTGCTCGCTTGACAGTGCCTGGGGCAGGCCATACAGTCTGATTTCTGCGTTGCATCGTCTTGCTCGATTGAGAGCACCATCCACATCAAAAGGAGTAGATCTATGAGACGCGTCTCTAAGTTTTTGTTAGCTGTCTTTGTCTGCGCTCTCGCTGTTCTCCCCGGGCAAGCTCAAACCGCCCGCAGCGTACGAGTCAATTTCAAAGAGACCACCCTGAAGAATGGCCTGCGCGTGATCACTGTTGAAGACCCTTCGGCGCCCGTCATCGCGATTTCGATAACCTACAACGTCGGCTCGCGCAACGAGCGCCAGGGCCGCACCGGTTTCGCTCACCTCTTCGAACACATGATGTTCAAGGGCTCCGAAAACGTCGGCACCGGTGAACACTTCCTCCTCGTCTTCAACAACGGTGGCAACATGAACGGCACCACCAACGAGGACCGCACCAACTACTTCGAGGTGCTGCCGTCAAACCAGCTCGACCTCGCACTCTTTCTCGAAGCCGATCGCATGCGCAGTCTCGCGATTACCAAAGAAAATCTCGACAACCAGCGCAACGCCGTGCAGGAAGAGCGACGCCTGGGCGTCGATAACCAGCCCTACGGCAA
>JBKPPP010000192.1:0-4032 GCA_046733615.1 Acidobacteriota bacterium
GAGTGGGACGAAAAGCAGTTGAAGACTCCGGAAAGAATTGCGGCGTTGAAGGTATTGATGTCCGAGCTCGGGAAGTTGACCGGTCCGAACTGGTGGCAGACGACTGTAGACGACTTGAATGCCTGCGATCTCAAAGGTAAGACTGGCGCACTCACTGCCGATGAGCGCCGGCAATTTACGGACGGGGATTACTGGACCTGGTTGTTTGGCGACGGTCAGGACCGCCTCGCATTGATTCGCGATCCTTGTTACCAAAGCGAATACGGCGGCTCAATTGCTTTCGTGCTTCATCGAAAAGGCGGGCAGGTCGTCGTCAGCCAGGTGCTCGACGGTTACTTCTCGCGTGCCGACAGACCTGTAAACCTCGGCTTCGGAATGCTGAACAAGGAGTTGATCATCGAAATCTCAACCTTCAGCGGCGGTCTCCATCCTACGCTCACAAACTACTACTTCACGATCGATCCGCAGACCAACAAAGCGGTGCCGAAGAATTTGTTTGTCGGCGAACATGGCCCAACCAACGAGATCACGTCAGCCTACCCGCTCGACGATCCGCCTCGCGCGGCCCAACCGCTGAACATTATTCGCGGCCGCACGCTGGCCAGGTCTTTCAGTGTTTACGAGGAGAAAGGCGCCGATCCGGAGTCGTTGAAACGCACCATCAAACGCTGGAATGGAAAGATCTATCGCTGATGCCACACCAAGCGCGCAATCCCGCTTTCGCCGAAGAGATCAGAGGGAGCTTTGCGAAGCAGACGATCATGGGACTGATCGGCGCGGAGCTAACGCGCGTCGAGCCGGGACTGATCGAGATCACGCTGCCGTATCGTAGCGATCTCACGCAGCAGCACGGTTATGTTCATGCGGGCGTTGTCGCGACGATCGCCGATTCGGCGTGTGGCTATGCAGCTTACAGCTTGATGCCGGCTAACTCTGAAGTGCTGAGTGTGGAGTTCAAAGTGAATCTCTTGCGGCCGGCCCGGGGTGAACGATTCATCGCTACGGCGGAAGTGATCAAGCCGGGCAAGACGCTGACCGTCGTGCGCGCTGATGTTCACGGTTTGACTGGCGATGGCCGGCGAGAGCTGATCGCGACGATGACGGGCACAATGATGTGTCTGCAACGACGGGTGGAGTGATTAGCGATGTGCCTCGTTCACTTCATCGGTGGCGCGTTCAATCACAGCCCGCAAGAACTGTCGAGCCGGATCAGCACGAAAGCTTCCGACTTAATCAAACGCGCTTTCGAAGATGTCGATGCGCAACGGCTCGTCGATCACCACGTTCACATAGCCGGGCTCGGCACGAACGGCAGTCACACGTTCGTCAATGCGAAGATGAGAACGTGGAAACATCCGTTTCATCGTTTGAAGTTCAAAGTCTACATGAGCTCGGCGGGCGCGAACGACGAACAGCACGCGGACGATCAGGTTATTCAACGGCTCGCTGCTCTCGCCGGCAGCATTGCAAATCACGGTAAGCACCGGCTGCTCGCTTTTGACAAGCATTATCGTCCGGACGGATCCGTCGATCTCGACAAGACGGAGTTCTACGTTCCGAACGATTATGTTTTCAAACTCGCCGAGCAGTATCCGGATCTGTTTGTGCCGAACATCTCGGTCAATCCGTACCGGCCCGATGCGCTAAGCGAACTGGAGCGTTGGGCCAGGCGCGGCGCGCGCGTGGTGAAGTGGCTGCCGAACGCGATGGGGATCAACCCGTCAGATCCCTGTTGCGATCCGTTCTACCAGAAGATGAAGGAGCTCGATTTGATCCTGCTGAGTCATGGCGGCGAGGAGAAGGCAGTCGAGGCTGAGGAGGATCAGAAACTCGGGAACCCATTGCTGCTGCGGCGCGCGCTCGATCATGGCGTGAAGGTGATTGTGGCGCACTGCGCGGGGTTGGGTTTCAACGAAGACCTCGACAGCCGCGAGCGAAAGCCGGTGCACAATTTCGAGCTGTTCATGCGGTTGATGGATGAGAAGCGTTATGAGGGGCTCGTGTTTGGCGAGATCTCGGCGATGACGCAGTTCAATCGCATCGGCAAGCCGCTCAGCACGATCCTCTCGCGCGCGGATTTGCACGA
Organism: Acidobacteriota bacterium; assembly: GCA_046733615.1. Taxonomy (GTDB): domain Bacteria; phylum Acidobacteriota; class Blastocatellia; order Pyrinomonadales; family Pyrinomonadaceae; genus PSRF01. Next base: position 2,087 of record JBKPPP010000192.1, read on the forward strand.
GCGGAGCGTTAACGGCAGCGATTATCCGCTGCCCGCAGTGAACGTGCTGATCCGCACGCGCCCGTTGGTGAAGCATGGCTACATCACCGCCGACGAAGGCGCTTCGCTTCGCGAGATCTACGACTACAACCCGCTGCTGTTCGATTTCGTCCTCAAACGCACGCTCCGCCTGCCTGGGACGAACAAGCGTTTTCCCGTTTCAGTGTTCCTGACCAACGCTTCGCTGGGCGTGTAATTGCGGCCACGGATTTACACGGCTTCTACGGAAAATCGTCCGACCGTTAGCTGACAAGGTACTTCCAGCTAGATCCGCGTTAATCCGTGTTCACCCGTGGCTCATTTCGCACGCACGCACGCAAGAGTTATTATGACAAGCGTGCCAGAAAGTCTTACCAAACGCGTGCTCCGCGACTCGTACGGGCGGGCCATACGTGACCTGCGCGTGTCGCTCACGGACCGCTGCAACTTTCGCTGTTTCTATTGCCTGCCGCACGGTGAGCCGCCGATTGCCCCGAAGGAGCAGATGCTCTCCTACGAGGAGATTGAGTACGTTTGCGACATCTTCGTCAGCCTCGGCATCGAGAAGATCCGGCTCACGGGCGGCGAGCCGATGCTGCGCCGCGATATCGAAACGATCATTGAGAAGCTATCGCAGCTTAAAACAGCCGGGCTTCTCGATCTCGCCCTGACGACGAACGGCTACTTTCTTCCCGACCGCGCGCACGCCTTGAAGCAGGCCGGCCTCGATCGCGTCACGATCAGTCTCGATAGTCTGAAGCAGGACGTTTTCAAACGCATGACCGGCGTCGACGTGCTGGAGCGAGTGCTCGCGGGAATTGCGGCGGCGAAGGAAGCAGGACTCGAACCGATCAAGATCAACGCCGTCATCGTGCGCGGCCACAACGAAACCGAGGTCGCCGACTTCGCGGCGTTTGCGCGCGAACACGACGTGCAGATGCGCTTCATCGAGTTTATGCCGCTCGACTCGGGCCACGAGTGGGCGCGCGCCGACGTCGTTTCCGGCAGGGAGATCCGGGAACGAATCAATGAACGCTTCCCGCTGGTGCAGGTCGATGTGAAGCGAGGCTCCGAGACGTCCGCGCGGTATCGATTCGCCGACGGCGGGCCCGGCGAGATCGGGATCATCGCTCCAGTAACAGAAGCATTTTGCGGCGCCTGTTCGCGCATCCGCCTGACGTCGGACGGTCAGATCCGTACGTGCCTGTTTTCAACTGTCGAACACTCGCTGCGCGATGTCATTCGCAGCGGCGCTTCGCGCGACGAGACAATCGAATTCATCGAGTCGGTTATTCTCAAGAAGGAACCACGCCATTTCATCAACGATCCCGGTTTCGTGGCGCCCTCACGCACCATGAGCTTCATCGGCGGGTAAAGAAAGCATGCCGGATCACCCCATCGGCAAATCGTTTCCCCGCAAAGAAGGCCGCAAGAAGGTCACGGGCCAGGCGCTTTACATTGACGACCTGACGTTTCCCGGCATGCTGCACGGCGCAACCGTGCGCAGTCCCGCCGCACGCGGTCGCATCAAGAGCATCTCGTTTGCAGGCGACATTCCGTGGGACGAGTTCACCATCGTCACTGCCAAAGACATTCCCGGCGCAAACTACGTCGCGCTGATTCTCAACGATCAACCCTATCTGGCGGCTGAGTTCGTCAACCATCCGGAAGAGCCGGTCGTGCTCATTGCGCATCCCGACAAATATTTCGTCGAGGAGGCGCGTCGCAACGTGCGCATCGAGATCGAAGAGCAACCCGCCGTCTTCTCGCTCACGGACTCGCTCGCACAGAAAGAGATTGTCTGGGGCGACGACAACGTTTTCAAAAAGTTTCTGGTCGACAAAGGAAACGTCGACGCCGCCTGGGCCACGGCCGACTTGATCGTCGAAGGCGAGTACGAAACCGGCGCGCAGGAACAACTCTACATC
>JBKPPP010000193.1:0-6558 GCA_046733615.1 Acidobacteriota bacterium
GGCGCCTTTCTTTGCGGGTTTTAATTCGAGCCAGTAACGAGTGACTTCAACCGGCTTAGCAGGTACGGCGCCGGTCGTCGCTGCGGCTGGCGCGGAAGTTGTGCTGGTCGCGTTTGTCGTCCGCGAACGATTCCAGAAGTAAAAGCCGGCAATTCCAGCTACTGCGACAATCGCCAGTAGCACCACCGCACCGACAACCAAACCCACGCCGCTCTTCTTTGTCTGCGGCGGCGCCGGCGCAACTTGAGCGCTTGCGGCGGAGGCAGGTTGCGCTGCGACGGGCGCCGGTCGAACAGGCGGAACAGCAGTCACACTCGACGCCATCGCCGCTGACTCGGCAACCGTCGCGTCAGTCACGCTCGCTGGTCGGGGCGGCGCTGCGGGTTTCGCACGCTCGACAACTGTCGGCGCGCTCGTCGGCGCTGCTTGCGGCGGCGGCGCTGCGGTGTCCACCGCATCCAGCGTGAGCACAGTGGGCGCGTTGACGTCAGAATTGGTTTCGATGTCTTTCGGCAACGCCACCGTTTCGGCAAACGACGCCGATAACGGCGCAGCCGCCGATGGACTACTCGCCAATCCCGCGCGCAGCTCACTCGCCAGCATGCTCGCGGTCTCCGGCCGATCGCCACGATCCTTCGCAGTCGCACGCAGAATCGCATCGCTGAAACCTTGCGGCACGTCGGGCAGCGACTCGTGCAACGGCTTCGGCATCGTCGCTACGTGCTCGCGTCGCAGCTCGTGTAACGTGTTACCCGAAAAACAGCGACGCCCAAGAATCATTTCATAGAACACGAGTCCGAGACTGTAGATATCCGCGCGGCCGTCGATCTCCGTGCTTCCGTCACGCGGGATCTCGCCCCACTGCTCAGGTGACATGTAATAAGGCGTGCCGAGCACCTGGCCGGCCATCGTCAGCGCAGTGTTGCCGCCGTTGTCCCCGGCGATCTCGCGCATTTTCGCGATCCCCAGATCGAGCAACTTGATCACGGGCGAGCCGTTTTCCGCTTTGCCGATCATGATGTTTTCGGGTTTCAAGTCGCGATGCACGACGCCCATCGAGTGCGCCGTATCGAGCACGCTCATGATCGGCGTGAGAATCTCCAGCGATTCGGCGGCGCTGAAGCGTCCGCGTGTTTTGATGGCGAGATCGAGCGTGTGCCCCTCGACGTACTCCATCACCATGTAGATGGTGCCGTCGGTGGCGGTGCGCAGATCGTAAACGGTAACGGCATTCGGATGGCGAAAGCGACGCGCCGCCTGCCCTTCGCGCCTGAACCGCCGCAGCCACTCGGCGTTGGTTCTGACTTCCGGCGGCAGAACTTTTATCGCGACGCGATCGCCGAGCAGAATGTGTCGCGCCCGGTAGACTGCACCCATGCCGCCCTTTCCGAGCAGCGCCTCCATCTGGTACTGCCCGTCGAGGACGGTATCGACAAGCGACGCCGGATCGGCCTCGAGCACCTCACCATCAACCGTACAGAAGCTGACGCTGTCGTCGTATTTTGCTTTGCAGGACGTGCAGTATTTCATTTCGGGGGGAGTAGTCTAACACAAGGAAACGCGCGAATTAGAGGCTTAAAGGGTCGCTCAGGAATAGATCCGGCGCGCGTAATCTTCGACCATCCGGTTGCTGTTGAACTTCGGCGCGAGCGTCTGAACGGCTCGTTTCATCATCGCGATCCAATTACGCGGAAGTCCCTTCTCGTCGCGCGAGTAGAACAGCGGCACGACGTCCTGCTCCAGCGTTCGGTAAAGCGACTCGGCGTCGGCCGCGTCACCATGGGCCACGGCATCGCCGGTGGGCACGTTCGCGGTGTCGCCGCCATTGCCGATCGCGAACCCGTTGCTGCCGTCGTAACCCTCGAGCCACCAACCATCCAGGATCGAGAGGTTCAGTCCGCCGTTGATCGCGACCTTCTCGCCACTGGTGCCCGAGGCCTCCATCGGCCGGCGCGGCACGTTCAGCCAAACATCCACCGACTGCACCAACTGTCGCGCGATCTCCTGATCGTAATCCTCCAGAAAAACCGCCCGCTGTCTCACTGCCGGATCCACCTTCCACTGGGCCAACTGCTGCAACACCAGCTTCGAACCCTCGTCTTGCGGGTGCGCCTTCCCGGCAAAAACAAACTGCACCGGACGCTCCTTGTCGGTTATCAACCGCAACAACCGCTGCTCATCGCTCAGCAACAGGTTCCAACGTTTGTAGCCCGCCACGCGACGCGCGAATCCGATCGTCAACGCTTGCGGATCAAACGTCGTCTTCGCCGCTTCCAGATCGTCAGCCTTTTCGCCGGCAACTGAAAGCGAATGCGCCAGGCGTTGCCGCACAAACGCGACGAGCCGCTGCTTCAAAGTCGAATGCGCGATCCACAGCTCTTCGTCAGAGATGCGCGACATAGCCGCGCTCCACGCCTCCTGATCGCGCAGCAGCTTCTCCCAGTCCGCGCCGATATATTTCTCGAACAGATAGCGCAGCAGTGGCGAAACCCACGTCGGCGCATGCACGCCGTTAGTGATGTGCGTGATCGGAACTTCTTCCGCTTTCTTCTCCGGCCAGAGCTTCTGCCACAGCGCGCGCGAAACTTCCCCGTGCTTGAGACTCACGCCGTTTGTAGAGCGACACATGCGAATGGCGAGCGGAGTCAAACCATAGCGCTCTGTCTTGTCGTTGGCGTCGATTCTTCCCAACGCGAGAAACTCGTCTTCCGTCAGGCCAAGCTCCTTCGCGTAATCACTCCCAAACCCGCGCATCACCAGCGAAGCGTCGAACTCGTCGTTGCCGGCAGCCACCGGCGTGTGCGTGGTGAAAACGCACTGCTGTTTCACGACATTCATAGCCTCGGCCATTTTGATCTGCTGCGACTGAATAACCTCGCGCGCCAGCTCGAGCGTCAGAAACGCGGAATGACCTTCGTTCAAGTGATAGACGTGCGGCGTCACCCCGAGCTTGCGCAACAGGCGGACGCCGCCGATTCCCAACAGCATTTCCTGCACGATGCGCGTCTCGCGATCGCCGCCGTAGAGATGGCCCGTCACCCAGCGATCGGTTTCGACGTTCTCCGGAATGTTTGTGTCGAGCAGGTAGAGCGGCACGGCGCCGACGTCCGCGCGCCAGACCTGGGCCAGCACGTTGCGCTCGCGAATGGAGACTTCAATTTGCAGCGGCGTGTCGTCGGAGTTATTGATCAGAGTGATTGGCAGATCCGTGGGACGCGTTTCGCCGTAGTGCTCCTCCTGCCAACCGTCATTACGCAGCCGCTGGCGGAAGTAGCCGTAGCGATACAGCAACCCGACGGCGACGAGCGGCAAACGCAGATCGCTCGCCGACTTGAGATGATCGCCGGCGAGTATGCCCAAGCCACCCGAGTAGAGCGGCAGCGAGCTGTGCACGCCAAACTCGGCGCAGAAGTACGCGACCGGCTTTTCAGGCGTCAACTTCAGATCTTCAACTGTCCAACCGGAGCCGTGAGTCAGGTACGACTGAAAACGTTCGGCGAGACGGTGAACGCGTTCGAGGTAGACGGGATCGCTGGCAGCTTCAGCGAGGCGAAAAGCCGAAGTCTTTGCTAACAGTTGCCGCGGATTGTGTTCGCAGTCTTCCCAGATCTCCGGATCGAGATCGCGAAAGATGCTCTCGCCGTCCGCCGCCCAGCTCCACCAGTAATTCCACGCCAACCGCTCGAGGACCGCGAGCGGCGCCGGCAACGCTTGCTTCTGCTCCGCGCGCTTCTCCATCTCAGTCGTGTCAATCATTCGCTTCCGCTGTTTGCTCCACCAGACGTAATCGCAAAGTGGGAGAGTCTACTCGAATTCCTGAAACTGTAAAAATGTCCGCGCGTCCGGCTGCTGGAAAAACACCAGCCGTACCTGCTCGACACTTTCATCAGTTTCGAGAAACTTTTTGATTGCTCGCGAGGAAACGGTGGCCGCTTCGGACTTGGGATAACCGAACGCGCCGGTCGAAATCGAGGGAAAAGCAATTGAGTAGAGCGCGTGCGCGCGGGCCAGCGCCAGCGAGTTTTGATAACAGGCGGCGAGTAACTCGGCCTCGCGATTGCGCTCCTGACCATAAATCGGGCCGACCGTGTGAATCACAAACTGCGCCGCCAGACCACCGGCCGTCGTGATCACTGCTTCGCCGGTCGGCAAGCCATCGGGATATTGCGTGCGGCGAATGTCGCGGCAGGCCTCGAGAATCTCCGGCCCGCCCGCGCGATGAATCGCGCCATCGACACCGCCGCCGCCAAGCAGCGTAGAGTTGGCGGCATTCACGATCGCGGCCACGTCCTGGCGCGTCAGATCGTCCACGACGACGACGACACGTCCATCGAGAAACGACTGCGCTGTTTCGTTATTCTGCAAGACGTGGCTCGGTCCTGATTTCGTCAAACATGTCCTGCCGCCGCAGCGCCTCAGCCACACCCTTCGCCGTGTGCTCGGTCAACGGATGATCGGGATCGGTGCTGGCAATCTCAAACATCTCGTCATCCAGCATCACCACTCCTAGCGAGCCCAGCGTCACGCCCGGGCAGATCTGAATCTCGTTCATGTTGTGAATACGAAAGCTGCCGGTCTGTTCGACCCAGTCTTCAATGAACGGATCGCGCAGAGCGTGCTCCGCCTCAGCTTCGGAGAGATATGCGCCTTCGACTATCAGACAGTATTCGCGCACTTCGACGGAACCGTAATGAGGAATAGCTTTCGGGACCAGCTAACTTTACCACCGTCGAATTACGCGCGCCAAATAAAATAGGTCCCGTATCGCTACGGGACCTACGGCTTGCTTTCGTACCGAGCGTAGTTTACCGAAGGCGGGCGTACTGCCGATTCAGTGTTTCGCGAAGTCGCGCGAAGTACGAATCGAAAGTTACAAAGCCCGTGGTTCCCTGGAAGAACGCCTTTCCGCCGGTCTCATTCGAGACGCGGTTGAGTGAGCTCTGTCCGTAACTTGCCGCGAGGCGATTGTGACTCGTCAAACCGACGGACGGCGCGTAGAAACTGAACACCGCAACGTTTCGCTTGTTTGCTTCACGGATCGTGCGATCGATATCGACCGTGTGACCCGCAGCCGTGGAATCAAAACCGCGCGAAGTATCGAGTCCGTCCGAGATCAGCAGGATCGCGTTGGCATTTTTGCTGTCCGCGTCAAACTTCTTCAGCGCCTCGACCACTTCCACGTACGGATTGAAAGGCGAGCTGGTGATGCTGGCAGTCGGCACTCTCAGCGATCGCGCTGCCTTGTCGAGATCTGTGGTAAACGGTTGTCTGACTTGCAGTGTGCCGGCGGTGATGTAACCAACCATGACGCTGGATCCCTGCGGGAGCGAACGGATGAAATCGCGCGTGACGCGAATCTCGTTGCTTACCTGCGAGATCAGGTCGTCCTGGATCAGTATCGCCAGATTGAGTGGCTCAATTGTTTGCAGACTTGGCTGCTCGTTCTCTTCGTTTGATTTCGGCGCGGCGGCAGCAAAAGCGACGGCTGAAAACGCCATCGTCAGGGCCAGCGCCAACGACATAACTATCCGGTAAAACATGACTTTCGACATCTCCTATTCCGCGGTCTGTGATGCGCGGAACGGCCCAAAGGATGGCCGCGAGTCAACTTGCCTTTGACCGACACGGATAGGTATGCTTCGACACAAACTTCCACCTGGAAAGGGACAAAAACACCATGAAAGTCTATCCGACTGAAGCTATCAGAAACCTCGCTGTCATTGGGCACGGCGACGCAGGGAAGACGCAGCTTGTCAGCTCTCTTCTCTACGTCGCCGGAGCCACACCGCGTTGGGGAAAGGTAGACGAAGGTACGACAGTCACGGATTACGAAGAAGATTCAATCGCCCGCAAAATCACACTCAATACCGCACTTGCACATCTCGAACATCGCGATACAAAACTCAATTTCATAGACACACCCGGGTATGCGGCGTTTATTGCGCACGCGCGGCCGGCGCTGCGCGTAGCGGATTGCGCGATCGTCGTCGTTGACGGAGTCAAAGGTGTAGAAGTGCAAACCGAAAAGACCTGGGCCTACGCCAACGAGTTCATGGTGCCCAGGGTCATGGTGATCAATAAGATCGATAAGGAGCACGCGGATTTTGGCGAAGCGTTGCGCAGCGCGCAAACCACCTTCAGCCGCGCAATCATTCCGTTTACATTGCCGATCGGAAAAGAGAAAGACTTTCGCGGCGTTGTCGACGTGGTCCACATGAAAGCTTACGAGCTCGGGGCCGACGGACACGCCAAAGAGATCGACATCCCAGCCGAAGACCGCGACATCGTCGATAAGACGCGCGAACGGCTGGTCGAACTCGTGGCGGAATCAAACGATCAGTTGATGGAGAAGTACTTCGAACAGGGAACGCTCGACGAAGAAGACATTCTGCCGAACATCAACAACGCCATCGCGCAGAGCAAGCTTTGCCCGGTGTTCGCCGTCTCGAGCAGCACGCAGGTCGGCTTGCGCGCGCTGCTGAACGGTCTCGTGGATTACGCTCCCGATCCGGCTCATCACGAAACCGAGTGGGGCCGCCCGGTCGACGCGCCCGCGGA
>JBKPPP010000194.1:0-7510 GCA_046733615.1 Acidobacteriota bacterium
TAAGGACGAGCACTGGAAGCGAGGCACTTCATTGCCAGAGCAAAGCAAAGCTGTTCGGTTTGAAGAGATCACCTTGCAGCACCTGGGCGCGGCGTACAACCTCGCGCGCTGGCTGGTCCACAACCAGCAGGACGCGGAGGATGTCGTTCAGGAAGCTTACCTGCGGGCCTTCAAATCGTTCGGCGGTTACTACGGTGGCGACAGCCGTTCGTGGCTGCTGACGATCGTGCGAAACACCTGTTACACGTGGCTGCAACAGAATCGTCTCCTCCGCCTCGCCGATCCGATCGACGACAAAATCGACGAGCTCGGCCTCGACTTCGCCGATCCGGAGGCGCTATTAATGCAGAGCGCCGATTCAAAGCTGGTGAGAGAAACGCTTCAGGAGTTGCCGGTTGAGTTTCGTGAGGTGGTCGTGCTCCGCGAAATGGAAGGCCTGTCTTACAAAGAGATCGCCAACATCGTCGACATTCCGATCGGCACGGTCATGTCGAGACTGAAACGTGGACGCACACGCCTGCACGCGCTGCTCGTAAAACGCATGGGCAAGGAGGCGCATCTTGAGTTGCCATGAAACGCGCGAGTTGATACACGGCTATCTCGACGGCGAGCTGGATCTCGTGAAGAGTATCGAGATCGAAGAGCATCTCGAAGACTGCGATGCGTGTACGCAAAGCTCCAGAAGCATTAGCGCGTTGCGTGCGGCAGTCAGCGACAGCGCGCTTCGCTTTGAACCGCCGGCGGCGTTTGAAAAGCGGTTGCGCACGACACTGCGCCGCGAAGGAAAGAGCGAAAACAAAACTGAATCTTCGCCGGCGCGACTTCGCTGGCAGTGGATCGTGTCGGGCGCGTCGCTGATCACTGCCGCGCTGGTGATCGCGACGCTCGTGATCGTTCTCACTCAAACACAGACCGGCGACGTCGTCGCTCAGGAGGTAGTTTCCAGTCACGTTCGCTCGCTGATGGCCGATCATCTGACGGACGTTCCCTCCTCGGATCGGCACACCGTCAAACCGTGGTTCGACGGCAAACTCGACTTCTCGCCGCCCGTCAAAGATCTGACCCAGCAGGGATTTGTTCTGAACGGCGGGCGCCTCGATTACGTGAACAACCGTCCGGTTGCCGCGCTCGTCTATCAAACCCGGCAACATCCAATCAACCTGTTCGTCTGGCCGGCCGGCGCGGGCGGCGATTCGGCGGAAAAAGTGTCCGTCCAACAGGGTTACAATTTGATTCGCTGGACGAAGGCGGGAATGACTTACTGGGTCGTCTCGGACCTCAACCTCGCGGAATTACAGCAGTTTGTGCAGTTGCTGCAATCCAACTAGGGCCCGCGCAAGCCGGGCCTGCCCGGCCGGGGTCAGTCTAAAAACCGCTGATTTCCGAGGAAACGGCGTATTCCAGCGTACACAAGCCCTGTGTTTGACATCAAAACTCCACAATTTTTCTTCGTTGAACTCTGTTAGACTCTCTTTCCCCCGACAAGGTCGCCCCGATGCAAGATGATTGTAGCTAGAAGTTCTTCACCAGCCTTTTGACGTCGCTAGATTACGGAACCCTCCCCACGCGGTTTCCTGGAGTACCAAATGAAGCGTTTTTCCAACCTTACCCTCTGGAGTGGCTTAGTCTCACTCCTTCTTTTCTCCGTGCTCATTTCGGAGAGAAGTACCCACGCCGACGGTGCCGTTGCGGACGTCCAACTCCAAAAGAAGATCTCGAAGGACCTTCTGAAAAAGGTCAGCGACGGCCGGGGCTCAGACCTGGTCCGCGTGATCATTCAGCCGGCAGAACAGCCGGAACTCTCGTCTGACGGTGCGCCTGAAGAGACCACCACCACCACTATCAGCCAGCCGTTGAGCGAGCCGGAGCTTTCACTCGATAACGCACTCGAGCTCTCCGGCGGAAGCAATATTCGCAAACTGAAGAGTTTTTCGACGCGCATCATTACAGTTCCTGCGCAGGCGGCAGTGGCACTCGCCGCGCGCAGCGACGTGTTCTACGTGTCGCTCAATCGCGACGTTCAGCCGATGGGGCACTTGTCGCTCACCACCGGCGCCGATCAGATCAGAAGCAGCGACACCACCAGCGGCACCACGCTCGACGGCACCGGCGTCGGCATTGCAATCCTCGACTCCGGCATCGACACCAGTCATCGCTCGTTTCTGAACCGGTCGAATAGCGTGCGCGTCGTTTACAGTGAAGACTTCACGGGCGAAGGCCGCACCGACGATCCGTACGGGCACGGAACTCACGTGGCCGCGCTCGCAGCCGGCAACGGCCGCGTCTCAAACAGTCAATTCGTAGGCGTCGCGCCGAACGCGGATCTGATCAATCTGCGGGTGTTGAATTCGCAAGGCGTCGGCACGACGGCGTACGTGTTGCGCGCGCTCGACTGGGTCGAAGCAAATCGTTCCGTTTACAACATTCGCGTCGTGAACATGAGTCTCGGCATGCCGGCGCTCGATTCGTATCGCAACGATCCGATCTGCCGCGCGGTGCGCCGGTTGGTCGACTCCGGCGTTGTCGTGTTCGCGGCTGCGGGAAACAACGGCAAGGACAGCGACGGTAACAAGGTCTATGGTCGCATTCACTCGCCCGGCAACGAGCCGTCAGCAATCACAGTCGGTGCGACAAATACTTTCGGCACTGACGCGCGCGACGACGACGGCATCGCGTCGTTCAGCTCGCGCGGGCCGACCCGGAGCTATGCGATCGACGACAATGGCAACAGAGAGTTCGACAACATCATCAAGCCCGACATCGTCGCGCCGGGAAACAAGCTGATCGAAGCCGAGGCGGTGCACAATTATCTCGTCACCCAAACGCCGTCGCTCGATGCGGGCGTCAGCGGTTCGGACAGTCGGAAGATGATGTACCTGAGCGGCACGTCGATGGCGACGCCGGTTGCCGCCGGCGCTGCGGCGTTGATGCTTCAGGCGAATCCGCACCTGACGCCGAATCTGGTTAAAGCTCTGTTGATGTACACGGCGCAACCGCTTGCCGGCTACAACACATTCGAACAAGGCGCGGGCCAACTGAACATCGCGGGAGCGGTGCAGCTCGCTCAACTCGTGCGCACTGATCTGAGTTCGGCGACGGCGGCCGGTTCACCTCTGCTTACCGCAGAGCCGCCCGCGCCGGAAACGACGATTGCGAACCAGACCTTCACCTGGTCGCGCGGCATCATTCTCAATCACACGTATGCAACCGGTATCGATCTGATTACGCGGTATCAACTCGGTTACGCTTACGGCAATATACTCAATACGGGCGTCATCACCGGCGACGGTGTTCTGAGTCTCGATCCGTCTTTCTTTTCCGACGGCGTGATTACTGGTGATTCGATTTTGACCAGCTACGGAGTCATCACTGGCGACGGTGCTTCGTTCCTGGGCGTAAATTTACTATTTCAAAATCTCTTGTCTGAAGGTAGTCTGGTCGGTGACGGCGTGATTACCGGCGACGGAGTCATTACCGGCGATGGCGTGATCACGGGTGATCTCGTGACCAGTGCGCAGTCGGCAATGCTGAACGGTGACAGCAGTTCGATGATGGCGGCGCCATCGGACGATGGGTCTGATTGTTTGGACTACTAGACCACCGACCGCACCCACTCGCAGGCGGTTTGCAACGGCTTGCCATTCCGGAAGCCTAACCCAATCTATGAGTGTTCATTCTCTCGAGGTAGCCATGAGTGCGGCACAAGTGAAGGTTAATCGAGATCAATTCGGGCAAGTGTACATGTGGTCGCTGGTAATCGCGGGAGCGGCCATCGTACTTGTCTCCCTGTATGAATTGCGGTTCGTCGATCTGGACGCGCAGTTTTTCTTCCTCTGCCTGATGGTGATGGCGAGCTCGCTCATCGCGATCAAAATACCGCGTGTCAGTGGCCGCATTACCGTGGCGGACACGTTTGTCTTTTTGACGTTGCTGCTCTACGGCGGCGCACCGGCCATCGTTGTCTCGGCGCTCGAAGGCGTCGCCGCAACGTTGATCATCAGCAAGCGGCCGCGCACGATCCTCTTCAACTCCGCGATCCTCGCCATGTCCACCTTTTTCACGGTGACGGTGCTGAGCCTCGTTTTTGGCGCGTCCCGCGAGATCGTCGATCACCGTTTCTCGCAGACCTTCTTCTATGCGATCTCTCTCATGGCGTTAGTGCAGTACGCGGCGAACACGAGTTTGATAGCGATCGAAAAGGCGTCGAAAATCAAGGAATCGACCTGGTATACGTGGAAAACTTTTTATCTCTGGACTTCCGTCACTTACTTTGCCGGTGCTTCCGCGGCTGGAATCATCGCCATTCTCATTAAGACTTACAGCTTCTACGCGGTCGTCGCCACTGTTCCGATCATCCTGATCATCTGCTTCACTTATCAAACGTACCTGAAAAACATCGAAGTGTCGGTGGCGCAGACGGAAGCGGCGCGGCTGCACGTGCAGGAGTTGTCGAAGTACATCAGCGAGCTGCAACGTTCGGAAGAAGCGCGCGGGCAGTTGTTGTTGCGTGCCGAACGCGCGCGTTCCGAAGCTGAAGCCGCGAATCGGATCAAGGACGAGTTTCTGGCGACGCTCTCACACGAGCTGCGCACGCCTTTAACTTCACTCCTCGGTTGGTCGAGTGTGCTGCGCGAAGCGCGACGCGATGAGAAAGTTCTGGCGCAGGGACTCGACGCGATCGATCGCAACGCGCGCGTGCAGGCGCAACTCATCGACGATCTGCTCGACGTTTCGCGCATCGTGTCAGGCAAGCTTCACCTGGACGTACGGCCGCTCGACATCGCCTCCGTCACGCGTACGGCGATCAGCGTCGTGCAACCGGCAGCCGATGCGAAGGGAATCACGCTCGAGTATTCCGTTCAGCACGGCCTGGGAGCGATCTCAGCCGACTCTGCGCGTTTGCAACAGATCATCTGGAATCTTCTGTCGAACGCCGTTAAGTTCACGCCTCATGGAGGCAAGATCGCGGTGCGCGTCGAGCAGGATCGATCGAATGCGATAGTGACAGTCAGCGATACGGGCCAGGGAATCGATCCGGAGTTTCTGCCGCGCGTGTTCGATCGTTTCCGGCAGGCCGACAGTTCGACGACGCGCAGCTTTGGCGGTTTGGGTCTGGGACTCGCGATCGTGCGGCATCTCGTCGAGTTGCACGGCGGAACTGTGTGCGCGGAAAGTGACGGTGTCGGTAAAGGCGCGACGTTCTCCGCGTCGTTCCCACTGCTCACGGATCGCACGCAGCCGATCACGGTGGCGCACAGCGGCGAGATTCCTGTTTCGCAGATCGGTTCGCTCGAGGGATTGCGTGTGCTTATCGTGGACGATGAGCTGGAAACGCGCGAGATCATCAGCACGGTTGTCGAGCGGACGGGCGCCGAAGTCGAGGCGTGCATGTCCGCCAGTGAAGCGCTCGCGAAAGTCATCGCGTGGCGGCCGGATGTGATCTTGAGCGACATCGCGATGCCCGACGAGGATGGTTACAGTTTGATCGGCCGCATCCGTTCGCTGCCTCACGATCAGGGCGGCAGCACGCCCGCCGCGGCGCTCACTGCTTACGCCCGGCAGGAAGATCGAGAACAGGCACTCGCCGCCGGTTACCAACTGCACATCGCCAAGCCCATCGCGGCGGGCCAGCTCGTCTCCATGATTGCCAAACTGGCCGGACGCGATAACTAAATCGTCTCCGTGTGTAATCTGTGGCTGAGTTGTGGTAAGTATTAGCGCCATGAAGACTACACCGGTGGGGATCGGAATCGTCGGGGCCGGGTTTGCCCGCACGACGCAGATTCCCGGATTTCGAGACTGCATGGGCGCGAAAGTCGTCGCGATCGCCAGCCGCAATCGCGACCACGCCACGGAGGTCGCACAGGAGTTTGGCATCGATCACGTAGCTGCCGATTGGCAGGAGTTGGTCCAGCGCCCCGACGTCGATCTCATCAGCGTCGTTACACCACCCGCAACCCACATGGAGATCACGCTCGCCGCGCTCGAGCAGCGCAAGGCGGTGCTCTGCGAAAAACCGATGGCGCTTAACGCCGAACAGGCGGCGCGGATGGTCGAAAAGGCGCGCGACGCCGGCGTGCTCGCGTTGATCGATCACGAGCTCCGCTTCCTGAACAGCCGGCGAACGATGCGCGGCATGTTGCAGAACGGAGCCGTCGGGACGGTGCGTCATTGCAACTACGTCTTTCGCTCCGACTATCGCGGAATCGCCGACCGCGGCTGGGACTGGTGGTCCGACGCCGCGATGGGCGGCGGCACGCTCGGCGCGATCGGCTCGCACGTCGTCGACTCGTTTCGCTGGATGCTGAGCACGGAAGTCACCAGCGCGCTCGGCATGTTGACGACGCACATCAAGGAACGGCCCGACAAGTCGAACGGTGGCATGCGCCCGGTCACGACTGACGACGAAGCGAAGCTCCTGTTCCGTTTTGCCGATGGCTCACACACCGAGGGCGCGACGGGCGCCGCCGCGCTTTCCGTCGTGGAGTCGGGAAAATATGAAAATCGTCTCGAGATCTACGGAACGAAGGGCGCGTTGATGGTTGAAGAGACGGGCGAGCTGTGGCGCTCGCCGACGGGTTCGAGCACGTGGCGTCCGGTGCAGGTGGATCAGGATCACATGGCGCAGGGAATGCGGGAGAGTAGCTGGTCGCGCGGGTTCACCCAGTTTGCCTGCCGGATAGTTGAAGCGATACGGGGCGGCAAAGCGACGGTCGACGATGCGGCGAGCTTCGAAGATGGTTATCGCATTCAGTTAGTGCTCGACGCTTTGCGCGCATCGAATGAAAGCGGGTGCTGGGTGGAGATCGGTGGGTAAACCGATTCGCATCGGCGTTGATACCGGTGGCACGTTTACCGATTTTGTCTTTGAAGAAGACGGCCAGATTCGACTTTTCAAGCTTCCCTCGACACCTTCCGATCCCTCACTCGCGATCCTGCAAGGACTCGCGCAAATCCGCGGCAAAGATTTCGACGTGGTGCACGGCACGACTGTGGGCACGAATGCGTTGCTGCAACGGCGCGGCGCGCGCACCGCGCTGATCACGACCCAGGGTTTCGAAGACGTTCTCGCCATCGGCCGGCAGGCGCGGCCCGAGCTTTACAACCTGAACGCAGTAAAGCCGCCGCCGCTGGTGGAGGATGAACTGCGGTTTGGAGTTGCGGAAAGGGTGGTCGCATCCGGCGAGGTATTGCAACCGCTCGACGAGCGTTCGCTTAGTGAATTGGTTCGGAGACTGAAGCAAGCGAACGTCGAGTCGGTCGCGATCTCGTTACTGTTTTCCTTTCTTCACCCGCAGCATGAAGAGCGCATTGCGAAAGCTCTCGAACCGTTGAATCTTCCCCTGTCAGTTTCGAGTCGTATCCTGCCGGAGTATCGCGAGTACGAACGCACCTCGACCGTCGTCATCAACGCCTACCTGCAACCCTTGATGGGCCGCTACCTGTCTCGACTCCAGAGCGGATTCAGCCTGCGCGTGATGCAATCTTCCGGCGGGAGCATCTCCGCGGA
>JBKPPP010000195.1:0-8708 GCA_046733615.1 Acidobacteriota bacterium
TCGTTCTTGTCCAGATCGAGTTTCCAGATCTGGTGTGGGCCGGCCATCGCGATGTAAAGCGTGTTGTCGGCCAGTTGCAGATCCCAGGGCGAGCTCAGCGCGATCGTGCGCGCCGGGCCCGTCTTGAAGTAATCGTGCGACTGCTCGCCCGTGCCGGCGATCGTTTCCACGCTGCGCGTCTTGAGATTTACGCGGCGGATCAGGTGGTTCTCAGTGTCGGCGACGTAAAGATTGTCGCCCGCAAGAGCCAGTCCCTGCGGCCGGTGGAAAGTCGCCTTATCGAACGGACCGTCAGCCGCGCCGACCTCTCCGGTGCCGATCGTTTCGCTCAGCGTTCCGTCGAGTTTCGTAATGACGACTCGATTGTGATTCGAATCGGCGATGAAGAGACGATCGCCTGCGGCGTCGGCGACGATCTTGCCCGGAAACGCGAGCGGCAGATCGCCGACTTTTGCACGCTCGAGCACGAGTTTGAGCGGCTCTTCGTTCAGCTCGCCGCGTTTGCGAAAGTCTTCGACGAGTTTTCCGATCGCTTCATCGATGACTTCGTAGTTTCCCTCGCCGGAAACTCCGCCGACCACGTATCCCGCGGGGTCGATTA
Organism: Acidobacteriota bacterium; assembly: GCA_046733615.1. GTDB lineage: Bacteria > Acidobacteriota > Blastocatellia > Pyrinomonadales > Pyrinomonadaceae > PSRF01. The sequence continues at coordinate 602 of JBKPPP010000195.1, forward strand.
AAACCTGTGTGGGCCACGCGCGGACACCGTAACTCTGCCAGACCGCGTACTCGGAATCGTTGTAAACTGGATGCTCGATCTCGTAGCGCAGGATGATGCGGCGGATGTTCTCAGTCTCTTTTTCGTTCTGAAACTTCGCCGAGTGTACGCCGATCACGACCAACTGCTTGGCGTACTTCGCTTCGAGCTTCTTGAGATCCGGAATGATGTGGATGCAGTTGATGCAGCCGTAGGTCCAGAAGTCCAGCAGCACGATCTTGCCTTTCAGTGCTGCGAGTGACAGCGGCTTGTCAGTGTTCAGCCAGCCCTGGCCGCCTTCAATCTCGGGCGCACGCACGCGCGCTCTATCCTGTGCAGACATAACAACACCTCGCTCGCAGGCGAACAGAGCGTTCGCGAACAACAACCCCGCGATGATCAGCGCTTTCATCAGTTTTGCAGCAGCTCGTCTACGCGCTCGATGGCGCGGCGTAAGTGCGGAATCGTGATCGACCCGCCAACCACCAGGGCCACATTGAAAGCATCGAGAAACTCTTCCCGCTTGATGCCAACAGAGACGCACTGCTTGATGTGGTACGTGATGCAGTCGTCGCAGCGCAAGACGGTCGAAGCCACGAGGCCCATCAGCTCTTTGGTCCGTTTGTCGAGCGCGCCGTTTTCGTAAGCCTGCGTGTCGAGCGCGAAGAAACGTTTGATGCCGAGGTGCCCGCCGTCGAGCAGCTTTTCATTCATCGCCGCGCGATATCGATCGAATTCGTCCATGACCGTCATTGTATATTTCGCAGATTTGTTTGTCTTGCGGCGACCGTTGTAACCTTTCACCCAACCGATGAACGAACAGGCATTCATCACGCTCGAATACGGGCAACTGCTGGCGCTGATCACGCGCGGCGCGCAAACCGAAGCCGGTAAGCTGCGCGCGACGCGGCTGTCGCCGCTTGCCGACGCCTTCCAGTTGCGGCGTGAGCTCACAGCCTTGGCTGAATGCGCGACGCTGCGACGGCGTGGCGTGAACTGGTCCTTCAGCGAGTTTTCAGATCCAGCCGAGATGATCGCCCGTTTGCGCGTCGAAGCGTTGACGCTCGATCCGCTGGCGATCCTGCAAATGGCGCGTTTGTGCGAGCAGGCCATGTCGGCGCGGGCGGCCATACTTGCGGAACGCGAGAATGCACCGGTGCTCTGGGCGTTAGTCGAGGACCTGCCGCGAGATCTCGGTAGTCTGGTCGCGCGCGTCAGCAACAAGATCCTGCCGACCGGCGAAATCGACGATCGCGCGAGTCCGGAGCTGGCCCGGATTCGCCATGAGATTTCGACTCTTCGCGCGCGCATCACGCGCTCGCTCGAGCGCGTCATGCAGCGTTCCGCGGAAGCGATTCAGGACGAGCTGGTCACGATCCGCAACGATCGGTTTGTGATTCCGGTGAAAGCGGACCATCGCGGGCGCGTGCAAGGCGTGGCCCACGGTTATTCGTCGTCGGGCGCGACAGCGTTTGTCGAGCCGCTCGAAACCATCGAAGCAAACAACGAATTGCAGGGACTGCACGAAGCCGAGGCGCGCGAGATCGCGAAGATACTTTTCGGACTGACGGAAGAGTTGCGCGCGCAGTTGCCGGCGGTGGAAATCGCGGCGGAGGCCGTCGCCGAGCTCGACTTCATCAACGCGAAGGCGATCTTCCACCAGAGGTTTAATTGCACGATTCCCGACATAAATACCGTCGATTCCTCATTACGATCGAGCGGGAATCTGGAGCTTGTCGAAGCGCGCCATCCGTTGCTTGAAGAGAACCTGCGCGCCAGCGGAGCTAGCGTCGTGCCGGTGTCGTTTGCACTGGAGGACGAAAAGAACGCGATGGTGATCTCGGGCGCTAACGCCGGCGGTAAGACGGTGGTCTTGAAGACCACGGGACTGCTGGCGTTGATGGCCCTGTCGGGAATATCGGTGCCGGCGCGGTCCGCGCGATTTCCGTTTTACGCGACGGTGCTGGCGGACATTGGCGACCATCAGTCGCTGGCTGCGAATCTCTCGACGTTCACTTCCCACGTCGCGAACATCGCGCGCATGCTCGAACTCTGCGACGCTCCGGCGCTGGTCCTGCTGGATGAAGTCGGCACGGGAACCGATCCCGAAGAAGGTTCGGCGCTCGGCGTGGCGGTTGTCGATCATTTCCGGCGCGTGTGCGGCGCGCACGTAATCGCGACGACGCACTACAGCGGATTGAAGATGTATGCCGGCAACGAGCCGGGCGTGATCAATGCGAGCGTCGAGTTTGACGAGAAGACGCTGCGGCCGACGTATCGATTGATCGTCGGCCTGGCGGGCGCATCGTCAGGTTTGGAGATCGCGCGGCGATTTGGCGTGCCGCAGCAGATCGTCGAGGCAGCGGCCGGGTCGGTTAAAGATTCTTCGTTGCAGGCGTCGGAGTATTTGCGACGAATCAAGCGGGAGTCGGAAGAGGCTGAAGCGTTGCGTCTTGCGCTTGAAGAAGAACGTGCGGCGGTGGCGGAGAAATTTGCGTCGCTCGACAAAGAAGCCGCGAAGCGTGAGCGCGAACGGCAGACGGCGTTTGAGCAGATGGCCCAGCGCACGGTGGCCGAGCTCGAGAAGCGCGCGCGCGAGCTGGTGACGCGTATCGAAGATCGCACCGAACGCGTTCGAGTCGAGCGTGAAGCGCAGCGACAGGCAGCGGAAATGAAGCGCACTGTGCAGCGAGTGGTGAAACCGTTTGCCGCCGAACCGCCGCCGGCGCCGGCGAAAGCGGAAGCTGCCGCTCAATATGTAGCCGTCCCTGACCGGGAGATTGTCGCTGGGGACAAAGTGAGGCTGCGTTCATTCGGGTCGATTGGAATTGTAGATCGGATCAAAGATGGGTTTGCTGATGTGAGGGTAAAGTCGTTGCGGTTCCGCGAACGACTCGAAGACCTGGAGCTGGTTCAAGAGAAGGGGCGGCCGCCATCGAAGACAGAAGTCCGTCTGGCCCGACCAACCGAGCCGCGTTTGGACCAGCCGGCGCGATCGGAGCTGAACGTCATTGGGCAGACGACTGATGAAGCGATCGATGCGGTTGATAAGTTTCTCGACGAAGCATCGCTGGCGAGTTTGAGCCAGGTGCGAATTGTTCACGGTCACGGCACTGGCGCACTCCGTCGCGCGGTCGCCGGTTTGCTAAACGGTCATCCCCACGTTGCGCGTTTTCTCCCCGCGCCTCCCGATCAGGGCGGTGCTGGCGCAACCGTAGTCGAGTTGAGACAATAGGGACTGCCCGACCCTCAAAGTTAAATGCGTTACCCCCAAACATTCATCGACGATCTCAAACGACAGGCAGACATCGTCCGCGTCATTCAGGACTACGTGCAGCTCAAGAAGAAGGGCGCAAACTGGATGGCCTGTTGCCCGTTCCACAAAGAGAAGACGCCGTCGTTTTCCGTCAGTCCCACCAAAGAGATCTTCTACTGCTTCGGCTGTCATAAAGGCGGCTCCGTTTTCAACTTCGTGATGGAGATCGAGCGCGTCGGTTTTCCAGAAGCGATCAAGATCGTCGCCGACAAGATCGGTATGCCGCTGCCGAAGATGATCGACGACGGTCGCTTCGAAGCGCGCCGGCAGGAGTCGGACGAAGTCGTCGAGCTCAATTCATGGGCCATGGAGTGGTGGCAGCAGCAGCTCGAGTCGAGCAAAGAGGCGCGGATCGCGCGCGAATACCTCGTCAAGCGCGAATTAACTGACGAAACACAGAAAACATTTCGCCTCGGCTACGCGCCCGACAGTTGGGACGCGCTCTCCACGTATTTGCGTCAGAAAGGCGCGACGCAGCAGCAGATCGAGCGCAGCGGTCTTGTTTCGAAAAAACCGGAAGGCAATTCTTACTACGATCGTTTTCGCGGGCGTTTGATGTTTCCGATTCTCGACGCGAAAAACCGCGCGATCGCTTTCGGCGGCCGTACACTGCGATCGGATGACGACACCGCCAAGTATCTGAATTCGCCCGAGACCGCCGCCTACGTCAAAGGTCGAAATCTTTTTGGTCTAAACCTCACGCGAGATGAAATTCGCCGTCAGGGATTCGCGATCCTGGTCGAAGGTTTTCTCGATCTGATAGTTCCTTTTCAGTTCGGAGTCAGAAACATTGTCGCGAGTTTGGGAACAGCATTGACGCCGGACCAGGCGAAGTTGTTAGGCAGGTTTGCGCGCAAAGTTGTAGTCAACTATGATGGCGACCGCGCGGGCGTACAAGCAGCGAAGAAGTCGATCGAGATTCTCCTCGCAGAAGATCTCGAAGTGAAAGTGCTGGTACTTCCCGACAACGCAGACCCCGATGAGTTCATTCGAAAGTTTGGCGTAACTGAATACCAGCGGCGACGGGCACAGGCACAACCACACATACAATTCGTGATCGAAAACGCTTTGCGCGACCGTAATCTTCACCGGCCCGCGGAGAAGGCTGAAGCAGTCGAAGAAGTTCTTCCCTACATACGGGCGGTAAAGAGTCGCATTCAGAAACGCGAGTATTTCGACATGGCCATGGACTCGCTGCGCCTCACCGATGCTGCGTTACGCCGAGAGTTATGGCAGTCGATGAGACGAGCCGAAACGGAATCGGTCGCGCAGACGATCATTCGTCGCCGGCCTCGCAAGCCGACCATCGCGGAGCAGCGGTTGCTCGAGTTGCTGTTTGCGAAAGAGGAATTGCGTGAGGCGATCCTCGACATGCTCGAACCGGCAGACTACGAAGATTTGATGACTGCCGACATCTTTCGCGCCGTCATCGAGCTGACGCGCCAGGGCGAGGCGATCGATTTTGAAAATCTGCGGCGGCAAACCGAAGCCGACGACTCGCTGTCGGATGTGATTGCGACGCTGTTTCTCGACGGCGCCGCCCGCTGGGATACACGGGAATTGCATGCCGCGAACCAGCAATTGACGCCGGAAGATTGCGTCTTCAGCTTTCGCGTCATGAAACTGCAAGACCAGATCGAACAGTTGAACTCGGAATTCGCCGAGGCGGAGCGCGCGCAAGACTCCGACAAGTTGGCGGCTTTGTCGATCCAGCATTTGAATCTTACCCGGCGGCGAAATGCGTTGGTCTCTCCCGCAAACGACTAACCGAAGATGAGTATCGAAGACAAAGATCGCGACGACGTCATGGAGCGCCTGCTCGAACTGGGCGGCGACAAGAAGTACCTGACGTTTGACGACCTCAATCGCGAGCTGCCGGACAATGTCGTTTCGCCGGACGACATTGAAGATGTGCTTCAGAAACTCGAAGGCTCCAACATTCCGGTCGCCGATTCCGACGAGCGACTCCTCGAACAAGCCGCGGCAAACGTTTCCGACGACGACGAAGAAGTTCTCGACGATGACATTGAGCTCGATCTATCCGCCGGCGCACTCGAAAAAACAAACGATCCGGTGCGGCTCTACCTGCGCGAAATGGGTGTCGTGCCGCTGTTGACGCGCGAAGGTGAAGTCGCGATCGCGAAGCGGATCGAGCGCGGGCAGTTGAAAACGCAAAAGGCGATTGCGCGTTCACCGATTGCCGTCCGCGAGCTGCTCAGGATCGGCGAGGATCTCGAAGCGCAACGCATCAATATTCGGGATACTGTGACGTTCTCGGAACAGGCTGAGTTGACCGGCGACGAAGACAAAGCCGAGGAGTATCGCACCTGGACCGTCGAAGGGATTCAGAATATCTCCAAGCTCGCGAAGCCGGCGCTGAAGGAGCTCGAGAAACTGCTCGCGGAGCAGAAAGCGAATCGCGGCAAGAAGAGTAAGAAGTTGACGCGGCTCAAGCGCCGCGTGGCGCGAACTCGGTTGGAGATCGCGCAGGAGATCGGGCGTTTGAATCTCACCGAGCGTGCGCGCCAGCGTTTGATCAATGCGATTCGCGCGGTGCAGAAGTCAGTGCGCGAAGCGGAGCGCGAGATCGACGTCGCGAACGAGAAGCTGTCGCGGTCAAAGCGCGTCAAACCGGAAGAGCAGCGCGAGTTGAAACGCCGCATACTCACGGCGAAGAAAAAGCTGTTGCAGATCGAGATCGATAATTTCGTCGCGCCGGTCGAGATCAAGCGATCGTTGCAGGCAATCGTCACCGGCGAACAGCAGACGGGTCAGGCCAAACGCGAGCTCGTCGAAGCGAACCTGCGTTTGGTGGTTTCGATTGCGAAGAAATATACGAACCGCGGCTTGCAGTTCCTGGATCTAATCCAGGAAGGAAACATCGGTTTGATGAAGGCCGTGGACAAGTTTGAGTGGCGTCGGGGGTACAAGTTTTCGACGTACGCGACGTGGTGGATCAGGCAGGCAATCACGCGCGCGATCGCCGATCAGGCGCGTACGATCCGTATCCCGGTGCACATGATCGAGACGATCAACAAATTGATTCGCACATCGCGGTCGCTGGTGCAGGAGCTCGGCCGCGAGCCGACCAGCGAAGAGATTGCGCGCAAGATGGACATTCCGGTTTCGAAAGTGCGCAAGGTGCTGAAGATCGCGCAGGAGCCGATCTCGTTGGAAACGCCGATCGGGGAGGAAGAGGATTCGCACCTCGGCGACTTTATTGAAGACAAGTCGATCCTGAATCCGGCGGACGCGGTGGTCGCGTCGAACCTGCGCGAGATCACCGACGAAGTTCTGGCCACGTTAACGCCGCGCGAAGAGAAAGTTATCAAGATGAGATTTGGTCTCGGCACGACCGGCTCCGAGCACACGCTTGAAGAAGTGGGCCAGCACTTCGCCGTCACCCGCGAACGTATCCGCCAGATCGAAGCCAAAGCCCTGCGAAAACTGCGCCACCCCTCACGCTCGCGAAAGCTCAAAGCCTTCCTCGACGGCGCCCCGCGCTAGTTTCATTTTGGATTTAAAATTACTTGCTGAAATCGAGGAACGCCGTGCTCTTCACGGTGTTGTCGAATTCGTAATTATAGGTGTACCCGGGGAACTCGACGGGCTTCACGAATTGAACCCGGATCTCGATGCGGTTGTCGCGTTTCAACGGCGTAACGATGGCGTTCGGTGGCACGTTGTACTCGGCGAAGCTCTTCACCAGTTGCTCACCGGCCCATGCGGGAGGCTTTCCTTCAGCGGAGGCGACGTCCGCGTAGTGCTGCATCAGCTCCTTGAACGTGTGCGCGCTGTAAGCGACCGGCACGTAGATATAGCCGGCGTAAGCGGACGCGATGATGATCGCGAGGACGATCAAAAACTTCAGGCTGGCACTGCCGCGTTCAGTTGATCTTTGTGTTCGCATCAATTACCACCCGCTCTCGGGCGCCGTTGTAAACCGGCGCGCAACGACTCACGCAACGTCTTCTTATCGATGAGCCCGCCGTCGACGATCTTCGGCTGGCCCAACCCTTCCAGCAACACCCAGTTGATCTGCCCGCCAACACTCTTCTTGTCGTGCTGCAACGCGCGAATGATCGCGTTGAGGTCGAGATTGTCGGCGCGTGGCAGCGGGCCACAAAGCGCGACTGCTTCGCGCAACGAAGCAAGGTCCCCGGCGTCGAGCAGGCCCAGGTTTCGCGAGAGTTCTCCGGCAACTAACATTCCATGTCCGACCGCTTCGCCGTGGCGAAACACGCGGTACTTTGTCACTGCTTCGAGCGCGTGCGCGGTGGTGTGGCCGAAGTTCAAAATACGACGCGACTTCGCGTCGGATCGAGAAGTCGATTCGCGCTCGTCGCCCGCTACGATCGACGCTTTGAAAGAACAGTTGGCCGAGATCAGTTTTTCGAATTGCGACGTGAGAAGAAAGTCGCGGTCTTGAGCGACCTGCAAACAACCGACTGTCAGGTCGAGTAGCGAGGGACCGGAAATGAGCGCCTGTTTGACCATCTCACAAAACCCAGCCACCAGCTCGCGCGGCGGCAACGAAAGCAGCGTTTCCGTGTCGATTACCACTGCCGCCGGCTGATGAAACGCGCCGACCAGGTTCTTGCCTTCCGCGAGATTGATGCCCGTCTTTCCGCCGACCGACGAATCGATCTGGGCCAGCAGCGTCGTGGGTATCTGAACGACCGCGATCCCGCGCAGGTAAATCGCGCCCGCAAACCCCGCGAGATCGCCGACCACACCGCCGCCGAGCGCGACGACCAGATCGTTGCGTTCGAA
>JBKPPP010000196.1:0-29225 GCA_046733615.1 Acidobacteriota bacterium
TTTCACGAACGCGCCCACGAAGCATACGTTTCGTTCATGAGCTCACAGCCTATCGCCGGTGTCGCAGTCTGGGCACATACGGGAAGAGGACTGCTGCTTGATGATGAGACGGCGCGGCGCGTGATGCAACATTGGCGTCAGGCTATCGAAGACAAGCCTTTGATTGCCGGTGCGGGGACAGCGAATCAGCAACTAACTCCCCAACAAGCAACGAGTGCAGCGCTATCGATGGCTTCAGCGGCAGTCGATTACGGCGCAGATGCGCTGCTTGTTTATCCACCTTCCTGGTTACGGGAGCACGAGCAAAGAGACGCTCTAATCGTCGAACACCACGAGCATCTTTCGCAATTAGGTCTACCGTTGGTGTTGTTCTATCTCTACGAAGCTGCCGGGGGTGTTTGTTATACGCCGCACGTGTTGGACGAACTTTTGACGTTACCAAATGTTATCGGCATCAAAATGGCGACGCTCGACAGTGTGATGACGTATCAGCAAGTTGCTCGTCACATCCAATCGCGACATCCGGACAAATTACTTATCAGCGGTGAAGATCGTTTCCTTGGTTACAGCTTGCGTCTCGGCGCAAAAGCGGCATTGATTGGACTGGGCGCTGTCTGCTGCGACCTCGAGGCTGAATTGATCGACGCGCATTTCACAGGCAAAGCTGAACGGTTTTTACAATTGTCCGATCTCATCGACCTACTTGCCGAAGCGCTTTTCATCGATCCGATGGAAGGCTACATCGGCCGCATTCTTGTGGCTCTGTCAAAGCTTGGAGTGATTCCCCGCGATGCCGCAAACGATCCGTGGGGCCCCGCATTGACTGCAAGCGAGATCGACAACATCAGCCGGGTACTGAACACACTAAACGTACAAGTTGGCTAATGCTTTCTTTCATCAGCGGACATCCAGAAATCGACTCCAGTGATCATGCAGCGCTGGTGAGTGACTATGAACGTTTTCGACGCGGCTTGCCTGAAGAGTTAGAAGACTATGTTCGCCAGCGATATCAGATCGATTTGAGCAGCGAGTACGGGGGTCACGTAATCAAAAACCCTTTTGGCAAAGCATCAGGTCAGCTTTCGTTGAATCTCTCGCAAGTGCGACGCGATTGTGAGGAGCAACTCGGCTTTATCGTGCTGAAGTCCATCATTGCTGAAGACTCTTCTGGCGCGCAGTCGATGAGCGAATGGGCCATAGAAGAAACGAGGATGGTGGTCGAGCGAATTGTCGCTAAAGACAACTCGGAAGGTTGGACCGTTTCCTGGAAGGGACGAGGATGGTACGACACTTTCGCGAAGTACCTCGAGTTTTTCGATGAGGCATTGTCGCTCGCGGCGCCTGCGTCGGTGTTGGTGGTGCCTTCGTGCAAGTACCACTTGCCGAGTGCTGCCGAAACTATTTGGAAGATTGGAGAGTACGAATACACGACGCGGTCTCTGATCGAGGTCTGGCAACGTCATCATTCAGACGCACCGATGTTGATTGAAAAAGACTTTAGTCCCACGCTGGCCGGCTCGGACCGCGCCGCTCAGGCTGAAATGATCATTGAATGGTTAACACGAGTGACGTCGTTGATGAGGCAAGGTGCAGCCCCCGCAACGATCCGAATTGGTCTGAAAGTTTTTAATGCGATTCTTGACGATGCCTTTCAACTGGAAATGTTGCGCGCCATAAACGAGAAGTGTTCAGGCGATGCAGTTCCTGATTTTCTTATTTACGCCAATCGTTTATTTGATCCGGACCGTGAATTCGATGGCGTACGTGGCATTGCCTATGGTGGTCCAGATCTTAGCGCGCGGAATCTGGGCGTACTGGCCCAGTTGCGGTTACTCGAACGGCAGGGGGCGATTCCTGTTTGCAAGTTGCCGATCAGCGCGACGGGCAACATTGTTTCTGGACGAATCGCGGCCGAGTATCTGTTGCGGGGCGCAAGCAGTTTTGAAATTCACACCTTCTTTCAATTACCGAGCGGCCAGTACAGCATGAAGACGGGAGGAAAGACAGCACGCGCGTTGCTAGAGCTCTACTTTCATCCCGAAGACGGCCTGCTCGCGTGGCTCTTGCATCTGCGTCGTCAGCTGGGATGGCCCATTGATTGGAACATAAAGCAGATGGCTGAGTTCTGCATGGAACCGGCGAACAACCTTTGGCTTGAGCACGCATCGGCATTGAGTTGAGCAATGCAGAGGACGGCGGCGGTGGAAACCCGCTTGTTGTTTGAATCTGATATTCCCGCAGCAATGCGATTAAAGGAAGCGGCGGGCTGGAACCAGACTGAGGATGATTGGCGCCGGTTGTTGTTGCTGGAGCCGGATGGTTGTTTTGGCGTCATCAAAGACGGCGCGTTGGTCGGTACTATAACGACAACCACGTACGGAAACGACCTGGCCTGGATCGGAATGGTGTTAGTCGATCCACGGCATCGTCGTCAGGGAATTGCAACGAAGTTAATGAACGTCGCGCTCGATTATCTGAACGGCAAAGTCAAGACGACAAAACTCGACGCGACGTCGCTGGGCAAACCGGTTTACGAAAAGTTTGGTTTCCAGGTCGAGTCTGTAGTCGAACGATGGATTGGATCTGCAAACTCGTCGACGCCGGACACGCCGAGTCACGCCGGCTTAGGTCGCGATGCCGTTCGTGAGTTACTGATTCTCGATCGACTTTCGTTTGGCGCCGATCGATCACAGTTGATTGAAGCACTAATCGATACCGCTTGTATTCCGCCTGTTTTGTTCAGAGCTGCGGATGGCGCTTTGAGCGGTTACGCGTTGGCGAGAAGCGGCACGAAAGCGAATTACCTGGGGCCAGTGGTGGCGACAGATTCGCGACACGTCGAAACGTTACTGGACCAGGTGATGAATCAGTTGGCCGGCGCTCATGTTTACGTCGACTTCAACAAAGAATGCCGCGCCGGCACACAGGTGTTGTCCGATCGTGGTTTTGTCAAAGAACGCGAGCTGATTCGAATGGTTAAAGGTGGGCCAGGTAAGAAAACGTCCCCCCTCATTGTGGCGATCGCGGGTGCCGAGATCGGCTGATGTGAAAGACAATTGGAGGCATATGGAATCGACGGCTATGGTGCAGGACGGACTCGAAAAAAACTTTCGCGCCGGCGAACTCAACGTATACGTCTACGAGTCGCGCCCGAAAATGGGCCAGGCTGCAGCGTCAGTAATAGCAGCCGAGATCAGACGTGCGATTCAGGAACGTGGCAAAGCCGTTCTCATCCTGGCCTCCGCGCCTTCGCAGAATGAGTTTCTCGCGAGTTTGGCAGCAGCGCCGGAAATCGATTGGACACGCGTCACTGCCTTTCATCTGGATGAGTATTTAGGTATGGACGATCAAGCGCCGCAGTCGTTTCGCAAGTTCTTGATCGATCGTCTAGTGAACAGAGTGCCGCTCGAATTTCACGGCTTGCGCGGCAATGCTCCGGACGGGAAGGCCGAAGCAAAACGTTATGCTGAACTGTTAGCGCGGAATCCACCCGACTTTGCCGTATTGGGAATCGGTGAGAACGGCCATTTGGCATTTATCGATCCACCATTTTGTGACTTTAACGATCCCGAACCAGTAAAGGTGGTCCAACTCGACGAGATTTGTAGAAACCAGCAGGTTAACGATGGCGCCTTCGCTTCCCTCGACGAAGTGCCAAGAGATGCTCTGTCGTTGACAATCCCTACGTTAATGGCCAGACCAAAACTATTCGCCATTGCACCGGGACCGGCGAAGCGCCAGGCGATCAAGAACACCGTTGAAGGGCCAATCAGCACGAGTTGCCCGGCATCCATTTTACGCACACACCCAGACGCACATTTATTCATCGACATTGTCTCGGCGGAGTATCTGGAGCGTTGAGAAATGATTTGACCGCATAACTCTCCCCCACGTTCATCAGGTCGTCTGTAAAGGAGAACAGCATGCACGGTTCAGTTCACGTAATCGATTACGTTGTGCTTGTCTGTTACTTGTTGCTGATGGCCGGCATCGGCGCCTACTTCATGCGCTTCATGCGCGTCGGCGCAGATTTTTTGAAAGGCGGCAATCGGGTTGAGTGGTGGGTCGCGGGAATGGCCTCGTTCATGTCCGGTTTTTCAGTTTGGACATTCACAGGCGGTGCCGGCTTCGCGTACCGACAAGGCGTAATCGGTGTTTTCCTCATGTTTCTCGCGGTCCCTGCCTTTTTCTTTGGCTATGTTTTTTTTGCTCAGGCGTGGCGCCGTTCACGTGTGACCACCGTCGTTGAGTACATTCGCAGTCGCTTCGGCGAAGGTACACACAAGACGTTCTCGTGGCTGACTGGTCCAAGCCAGTTGATGTTTGGTTCGGTTCGACTCTTCGCCTTATCGAGCTTTATGTCGATCGCTCTTGGTGTGCCCGTGGAGTACCTGGTGGTCATCTGCGGATTGGTGGTCCTGGCATACACAGTGCTCGGTGGTTACTGGGCAGTCTGCTTCACAGACATGTTTCAGTTCATGTTTCTCTTTCCGATTGCCTGCGTGCTGATGGTTCTTTCGTTAGCGAATGTCGGAGGATTCAACAACTTCGTTGCCCATGCTCCCGCCGGTTACTTCAATCCGTTTGCCGGTGAGTATGGCTGGTTATTCCTGATCGCTTATACAGTTTCGCAAACGACCGGCTACAACAACTTCGGCAACGCACAAAGATACTTCTGTGCCGACACGGAACAATCGGCAAAACGAATAGCGATTCTCTGCATGATTCTCTTCACGATTGGCAGTGTGATCTTTTATCTGCCTCCGCTTATCGCACGTGTTGTGTTGCCGGATCTGGGTACGGCCGCAAATGGACTCAAGCAACCATCCGAGGCTGCCTACATCGCGATGGGTTTGCGCGTATTACCGCCGGGAATGATCGGCGTGCTGCTGGCGGCAATGCTTGCCTCATCGATGGCTTCTCTGTCAGCCCACAACCACATCATCACCGGCATCTTCGCGAAAGACATTTATCAGGGTTACTTGCGACAGAACGCATCGGATCGCCACATGCTCACTGCAAGCCGCCTGACGTCGCTCGGAGTCGGTTTAGTGATGATTTGCGTGGCTCTGCTTTTTGCGCAAGGTGCTACGGGTATTTTTACTCTGCTCTTTATTCTCGAGTCGATGTTTCTTATTCCACTTGGGCTTCCTCTTCTCTACGGATTTATCGCGAAGAGCGGACCGTGGTGGTCGGCTGTCTGCGCCTATGTTGTTGGCGCAATCACATCCCTTTTCGTCAATCTCTACCTGAATCGGCACTTGGGGATGGGCCTTAACGAGACCTACCTGATCGGCATTCCGGCAATCACTACAACGGTAGCGTTTTTCATTCCCGTGTTCTTGATCGCACCCGAAGGAGAGTTTGCACGCAGAGTCGATGCTTTCTTCGAGAAGTTGCGAAGGCCCATTGATCCGGCAACGGAGTTGGGTGCAACAGGCGTTTCAGGTCGCGGACAACTCGCGCTCGTTGGCAAAGTGACAACCGGCATGGGCATGGCGTGTTTTCTTCTTGTAGCGGCGAGTTCAGCCGGGCGCGATCGCTTGATCGTTGCCATCTACGCAGTGGTAACAACACTGATCGGGCTCGCATTCATTGGCGCCGGTCGAGTGCCGACGGAATCGGACAAGACGAGATTAGAAACAATCGCGGTAGAACCAGTTTCAGTAACCGACAAATGAGAATCAGGATCCTTGCGTGCCTACTTCTGTCTTACCTGCTTTGCGCTCCGGTCGCATTGAGTTCGGTTCGTACGATTTGGGCCGTAAATGATGGCGAGAAAGTTGAACGCGACGATCTCAACAATCCGAACAAGCGCGCGAACTCAGCCTGGGATGGACATAAAGTAAGAATCTTTGGGGCTCGCAACGAGATCATCGCCTTCCAGCTAATCATTGAAGCCGATCAGGATGGTATTAATCGTTTGGCCGTAACGATTCCACAATTGGCGCAGAAGGGTGGCAAGACGAGGATCGTCTACAGGACGCCGGCGTTGGATCCGAGCGATTACGTTGGCCGACCGATTCAAATATTTTCTGTCAACTACATGAATGTGGAAGTCGCCTCACACGCCGAGTGGGTCTACAAGGTTAATTCGTCTGCCGCTCCGAAAGATCCAACCGGATGGAAGCCGGTCCAACTGATTCCGGAGAATGCGCGTGCCGGTCTGGGCGGATTTCCGCTGCGTGTAGCCGGCAATCAAAATCAAGCCGTGTGGATTGACATCTACACCGATCGCGATCTCCCCGCCGGTTTGTATTCGGGAACAATAACGGTCGATGCTGATGGCCGGAAGCAAACGATACCGATAGAGTTGGAGTTGTTTGATTTTACTTTGCCGGATCAAAACAGCATGCAAGCGATGGTGTACTACGAAAGCTTGCAGCCGAAGCTCTATCAGGGACGCGATCTCGATCCACAGTATCACCGGTTTGCACACCGCCAACGCATCGAGTTGGTTCACGGCTATGACATAGATTCCGTATCCGCCGCATCGGGTCGGTTCGACGGGAGTGATTTCACCAAAGCAAAAGGTTATGAAGGACCGGGTCAGAGTGTCGGAAACGAGATCATTCCACGAACATTCTACGGTCCCGGCAAAACCTTCGATGAACGCACAAATGCCTGGCGCGAAGCGGATAGCTGGATGTCCTTCCTGCGCGCGAAGTTTCCGAACGCAATCACTTTTCTCTACCTGCCAGACGAGCCGGGTCGCTCCGAGTACAACTACATCCGCCGACTGGCCGATAACATTCATTCGAATCCTGGTCCAGGTAAGGCGTTACCGACGTTCGTAACCAAGCACTATGTTAAAGAGCTCGATGGAGCAATCGACATCTGGGATACAGGTCCGCTGGGATATGACATTACACGCGCGAACGAGGAACGTGAACGCGGGCGGAAGTACTGGATCTACAACGGCGGCCGTCCGGCTGCGGGCGCGATTGTCATCGATGCACCCGCTACAGATCCACGAGCGACTATCTGGGCATGTTTCAAACACGGAATCGACAACTACTTTTACTGGCATGGCGTGCATTGGCAACATAATCGTCAGAAGGTCGGTGAGCGCAAACAGAACGTTTGGGCCAATCCAATTACTTTCGACAATCGTGGCCAACCAAACAAACCACTCGACGATCAGGGTTACATTAATGGTGATGGCGTTCTGATTTATCCCGGAGAAGAGAAGCTTCATCCCGAACAGAATCGCGGCATACCGGGACCGATCTCAACGATTCAGCTCGCAAATTTTCGACGTGGTCTGCAAGACCATCAATACCTGACCTTAGCGCGCAAGTTAAAGCTTGATGCATTAGTTGACGAAGTTCTCCAATCAGTGGTCCCCCATGTTTTTTCCGACTCAGGACCAGCCATCGGTTTTTCGGAAGCTGGAAATGATTACGAACGTGCTCGCTACAAACTCGCGCAAGCGATTGCGAAGCAGAGCGCGAGATAGGGGCGAAGGTCGCTTCCAGTCGTGGGATAGGAATCGTATCGCTCAGGGAAACGGCGCATGACCTCGCGAAGGAAGGGAGATTCCATGAAACACCTCATAGCCACACTATTCCTAATCGCTGTTTGCGGTAGCACCGCATTTGCCGTGACATATCAAGTGGGCCCGACCAGAACTTTCAAGAAATTGCAGGATGTCGCACCGCTGCTTCAGCCTGGTGACGTAGCGGAAGTCGACGGGAATGCGACTTATCCGGGCGATTTGATATTCACTCAACCGGGCACTGACGTAAGCAAAATTACGATCCGAGGGATTCGCGTTAACGGGTTGCGTCCCGTGATCTCGGGCGGCACGAACACGGTGGAATTTCGTTTGTCCGATCACTACGTATTCGAAGGATTCGACGTCACCGGCGGCAGCTTTCGAGGCATTTACCACCACGCTCACGATATTACTCTGCGCGACTGCGTGGTCCACGATTGTCCGGCGCATGGAATACTGGGCGCGGATACGGGCTCCGGCTCGTTGTTGATGGAATACGTCGAGGTCTATCACTGCGGGAGTGGAACTGGACAACATCCGGTTTATATGGCAACCGATGAGTTTGCGCATCCGGGTTCAGTGTTCCGAATGCAGTACTGCTACCTGCACGACCAAAACGGTGGTAACAACATCAAGAGCCGCGCCGAGCGCAATGAGATCTACTACAACTGGGTGTCGGGGGGGTTCTATGGTGAAATTGAGCTGATTGGACCAGACCCGCACGGCAACAAGAACGTCAGCCACGATACTGCGCGTGAAGATTCTGATGTTGTCGGAAATGTGTTTCAGCACATTGCAACGCAGGGCACGCGCATGGCGCGCGTTGGTGGCGATGGTACCGGAGATACCGATGGTCGTTATCGCTTCGTGAACAACACGTTCATCCTGCGCCAGGGACAGACGAGTCCGGCGGTGGAGGTCTTCAACGGCATCGAGAGTCTTGAGATGCACAACAACGTGTTCTTCCGCGTTGGCGGTGCAGCGATCGATAAGGTTGTGTTGGAGACGCGCGTGCGTTGGGTGTCAGGCCGTGTAAGCACCGGCAGCAACAACTGGCTTCCGACTGGTTCGGCGCTGATTCCGACGGCTTGGACCGGAACAGTGTTCGGAACGAACCCCGGTTTTACTAATATCTCGACTTACGATGTGCGCCCCCTCTCCACCAGTCCGCTGGTCGATGCAGGTAATGGCAATCCGCAAAGTCCGGCAGGACATCCGTTCATCAGTCCTTTGTTTCCACCGGCGTTTATTCCGCCGCTTCACACTGCTCTGGCAGTTGGGACGGCCCAGCCGCGACCGGTGTTTGGGGCAATCGATATAGGAGCATACGAGTACACGCCTTAACCTTTGTGTTCTCCGTGTCTCTGTGGTTGGTCAAACACCACAGAGACACGGAGAAGAACTCAGATTGTATGAAGCTGGCTTTTTCAACACTTGGCTGTCCTAATTGGGATCTTCGCCAAGTCGTCGCGGCTGCGCGCAAGTGGGGTTACGAAGGGATTGAGTTGCGCGCGCTTGGGGGAAGTTTGGATTTACTCAGTCGTGCGGAGTTTGCTGCGGGACAGCTCGCGGCGACGCGGGCATATCTCGCTGACGAGGGTATCGAGATTTGTTGCATTGACACGTCTTGCGCATTTCATTCGCCGGATGCGAGTGAGCGAACCAAACAAGTGAGTATCGCGTTGGCCCAGGCTGATTTGGCAGCGAAGCTCGGTGCTCCGCTGATTCGTGTGTTCCCGGACAAGATTCAACCTGGGTCGCAGCGTGATGAAACCCGCCAATGGATAGCAGCATGCCTGCACGACATTGCTGAGCGGATCCCGCCCGCCGTTGACGTGGCACTCGAGACGCATGGTGATTTTGCTCGCGCTGAAGCCGCAGCGGAGATAGTGATGTTTGCGAATCATTCAAAGGTCAAACTAATCTGGGACGTCGCAAATTCCATGGCCGCAGGCGACGCGATCGAACGCGCTGGTCGAACGGTTCAACCCCATCTGGCCCATGTTCACCTGCGAGACGCAAAACCAGTGAGAGGATCGGAACATTGGCTGCCGGTATTAGCGGGCAAGGGTCGCGTGTCGTTCGCTGATACTTTGGCTGCGATTCGGGAATTGAAATACGAAGGCTATCTCAGTTTCGAGTGGGAAAAATACTGGCATCCTGAAATCGAAGCACCGGAAGTTGCACTGCCGGATTTCATTAACACGATTCGCAATCTGGGTTGGGGATCGAAGTGACACGACCGAATGTTCTGGTGTTGGCAAGTGATGTCTTGTTCCAACACTTCTTTACTGAAACATCTTTAGCGAAGCTCGACGAAGTGGCGAGCTGGACGAGATCTGCCTTACGCGATGATTCACCACAATTACGGAGCGAGATCGCGAATGCTGATGTGCTGATGACTACGTGGCATTCTCCATTTCTCACCGCTGAGATGTTGGGGACAAACCCGCGCGTGCGGCTGATTGCGCACTGTGGAGGAGAAGTTAAGTCGCGCGTTGCGGAAGAGATTTTTGAATTTGTGACCATTACAAACGCTGCTGATCCGATGGCTCGCGGCGTCGCGGAGATGGCCTTGGCTCTGGCGCTGACTCTCGTTCGCCGTATTCCTGAATACACAAATGAAATGCGTAACGGAGTGATCAGAACGAACGAACAAGTCACCGAAGGTGAAACATTCTTTGACCGCCGAATCGGAATAGTAGGCTTTGGTCGAGTTGGTCGCGCCTTCGCAAGATTGTTAAAGCCGCTCGGCGTCGAAGTCCTCGTAAGTGATCCGTATGCAGAACCAGCATCGGTTACTGCGCACGACGCCACTTTGATCCAACTGGATGAACTCGTTAGCGCTTGTTCGGTAGTGGTGCTCTGCGCCGCGTTAACGCCTGAGACGCGAGGAGTGTTCGACAGACGTCGCCTGTCGCTGCTCGCGGATGGCTCGTACCTCATCAATGTCGCGCGCGGCGGACTGATCGACCTGGAAGCGTTAGTGGAGGAGCTACGAAAGGGGCGAATCATAGCCGCACTCGATGTTACAGATCCTTTGGAGCCATTGCCGGAAAACCACGAGCTGAGAAAGTTGCCGAACGTGATTCTTACTCCGCACATCGCTGCTGGCGGAATTGAAATGCGGCGCGAAATGGGAGCCATGGCCGTTGCAGAAGTGGTTCGGTTTGCGCAGGGGCAGCCACCTCTCAATCGCGTGACGACAGAAATGCTGGCCACAATGACCTGAAGTCTTGCTGAGGTAAAGATTGACCACGACTACATCTGCGGTCCATCAGACGATTGCCGTTAAGAGCATTTTGCTCCATCGAGTGCGT
Organism: Acidobacteriota bacterium; assembly: GCA_046733615.1. GTDB lineage: Bacteria > Acidobacteriota > Blastocatellia > Pyrinomonadales > Pyrinomonadaceae > PSRF01. The sequence goes on from JBKPPP010000196.1 coordinate 10,819, forward strand.
GTGCCATTTGCTGAGCCGTTCCGGATCAGCAATGGAGTGGTGTCAGAGAAGGACGCGATCCTGATTGAACTTACGACCACCGAAGGAATCGTTGGTTGGGGAGAAGCGTCACCGATGTCCGGATCGTTTTATTCGACCGATACTCCTGACAGTTCGTGGATGGTGCTCAAAGACCACATGGTGCCTCTGTTGTTTTCCCTCGGTCCAGTCGATGTCAGCCGGACGCATGAGTTTTTGCGCGAACAATCGGGCGATGCATTTTCAAAAGCAGGCCTGGAAGGAGCGTTGTGGGACGCATTAGCTAATACTCGAGAAATGGCTTTGTCTGAACTGTTTGGCATCGAACGGCGCATTGTGCCCTCGGGAGTTGCAATCGGAATCTTTGACACGACAGATGAGCTAATCGAACGTGTGCGACGTTACGTTGCTGAAGGTTATCGACGTGTCAAGATAAAGATCCAACCGGGCTGGGATGTCGAGCCTGTAGCGGCTGTGCGAGCTCAGTTTCCGCAACTTCCCTTGATGGTCGATGCAAATGCCGCGTATACCGTTGGTGAGTTGCCTGTCTTTCGTGAGTTGGATCGATTTCAGTTGATGATGATCGAGCAACCACTCGCAGCGAATGCGATCGAAGAGGCGGGCGAGCTCCAGGCACATTTGACGACACCCTTGTGCGCCGATGAATCTGCGGATTCGTTGACTTCGTTGGACCAACTAATAAAGCACCGTGCAGTGCGAATCATAAATATCAAAGTACAGCGCGTGGGTGGTCTTAGTGAATCGCTGTTGATGCTGGAGAAAGCGCGCGCCGCCGGCCTTCAGTGTTGGGTCGGCACGATGCCCGAACTGGGAATCGCTTCTGCACAGGGCCTGCACCTTGCCATGCATTCACGTTTTTCGTTTCCAACTGATATTGAAGCGTCGTCGCGTTGGTACATCGACGACATTCTCCACCCGTCGATCGGGATCGACCGGAGTGGGTTTATTGAAGTTCCGCGTGGCCCGGGAATAGGATTCAAAGTTGCACGCGATAAAGTTGAGCGCTACACGACCGCGATCGAAAAGGTAGTTTTATGAAACGTTCATTTCTGCATTCATCCCTGTTCCTCATCGTCGTGACATTATCGATGGTTTGTCAGGCGGCGGCGCAGTCTGTGAAAGATGTTCCGCGTGTTTGGGAGGCGCCTCTTGTGCTCCCGACATACGAACTTAATCCGCCAAACCCGTATCCAGCATTACTCGATTGGCAACGACGCAAGTGGCGGCCAGTTTATCCATATCCTTTCCTCGATTCGCTCGGCACAGAGAAAACAAACAAGACGTGGAAGGCCGTGTATCTCGAGAACGAGTATTTAAAGGTCACTGTTCTTCCCGAACTAGGCGGACACGTCTACGAGATCTTCGACAAGACCATCAATCGCGACATCATTTACTCAAACCCCGTCATGAAATATGCGATGGTCGCATTGCGCGGCGCCTGGGTTTCGGGCGGCATCGAGTGGAATTTTCCTGACGGACATACGCTTACCACCGTTGCTCCGATCGATTATGTGATGCGCACCGAGTCTGATGGCAGCGCGGCTGTGGCGGTTGGCGACACTGAGCGAGTTCAAGGAATGCAGTGGCAGGTAATTCTGCGCTTGCGACCTGGAACGCGGGTCCTTGAATCAGAGGTTACGTTGAATAATCGACGCAACGTGCCCGGACGTTATTGGTATTGGTCCACTGCCGGCGCTCCCGCCGCGCCTGATCTGCGTTTCAACTATCCCATGCGTGAAGCCTATCCGCACGCCTTCTGGCCGGTCTTCAAGTTTCCGATCGAAAAGGGCATCGATATCAGTCGGTTTAACGAAGTGCCCAACTTCCTTTCACTGTTTGCACGCGATTCCAAACGAGACTATTTCGGGATCTATTACGAGAAGTCTGGCTGGGGTGTGGTCCACGTCGCGGATCACCGAGAGTTACCGGGAAAGAAGACCTGGACGTGGGGTACTGATGATAACGGCGACATCTGGATCGATAAACTGACGGATGGTGGTGGGCAATATGTGGAGTTTCAAGGCGGGCGCTTTGAAACTCAGATGGAGCACCAATTCATTGCGGCGCATCGCGTCGAACATTTCTTCGAATACTGGTTTGGCGTTAACCGCATGGGCGGTGCGTGGAATGAAGCGACACGTTACGCAGCGTTGCGAATCGGCTTGCAAGGAAATCGCGCAACCGTTTCAATCGCCGCTAATCAACCGTTCGATCAAGCTCAATTGACCGTAGTAAATGGTGGTAAACAGGTACAGACAACACACGTTGAGTTGGATCCGGCAAAGCTCTTCACGACCACGATCGACCTGCCGGCCCCGCGTCAACCCATTGAGTTGACTCTGAAGAGTAACGATGGCCAAGTACTGCTTGACTATCGAACGGATTCACCAGTCGATAACAATCCGGATTTCAAACCTGCCACGCGGCCTATCGCGGATCCAAAGAATGTCGCGAGTGCGGAACAGAGTTACGTCGAGGGGTTCGCCTTCGATAAAAAGAGCAAAGAACGCGACGGGCGGCAAGCTTATCTTGAAGCTTTGAGACGTGATCCGGGTTTTGCCCCGGCGCACGTCGCGCTCGGTCTGTCCTTTTATAGAAGCGGTGAATACGAGATTGCTGCGAGACATCTGGAAGCCGCACTGGTACGCAACAAAGACGCGGCTGATGCGCACTACTACTTCGCTCTTGTGCAACGCGCGTTGGGGCAGACATCCGAAGCCGAAGATCATCTGCTGTGGCTGGTGCGTTCAGGTTACCGCGAGTCGTTGGCCCGTTACCTTCTGGGCGAGATCGCATTGGCAAATGGCGACACACGAAAAGCGCTCGAGCATTTGCAGCAGGCAGTCATGCTCGATCCGCGCGATCTGAAGGCGCGCACAGTATTGGCAGTTGCAGAGCGGCTGAATGGAAATATTCAGGCGGCGCTCGCGCGCATCAACCAGGTTGTGAATGAATTGCCGATCGACTATCTAGCGTTAAGCGAGCAGTCGTTAATCAACAAGGCTGCTGGTAACGCCGCAAACGAAAGGGCAGCCGCAGATCAACTCCGTCATCTGTTGTCTCGTGAACCCGACGCCGTGCTCGAACTTGCTTTCGATTACACCGCTATCGGGCAACGCCGGCAGGCGATTGACATCCTGGAAGAGGCGATTAAGAGTGGACCCTCAGGCATCCTCGCGGTTGATAAGAGTCGCATTCACCCGATGCTGCATTACACCCTCGGCTATTTATATCAAAAGTCTGGCGACCAGGAACGTGCACGAACTCAGTTCGCTCTCGGTATGAGAGGCGATCCTGCTTTTGTTTTTCCTCATCGCGTAGAAGAAATCGAAGTCCTGCGAGGAGCGATCGCTGCAAACGCCAGGGATGGCCGCGCTGCTTACTATCTTGGCAACGTATTTGCCGCGATGAACCGCGACCAGGAAGCACTGGCTGCGTGGCGTGAAGCGGTACGCCTCGACCCGGCCAATACCATTGCGCAACGCAACTACGCGAGAGCGTTGTGGATGGTGTCGCGAAACAGGGAAGAAGCAGCGCGTCAGTATCAACGCGCAATCAATGTTTCTCCGAACGATTTTCGTCTGTACATCGAGTTCGACAAATTACTCGCAGAGATGGGCGCCACTGATCGTCGCATTAAGTTGTTGGAGGGAGCGCCGGCTGTGGTGCTCGCACAGTCGGGCGCCGTGCAATCGTTAGCTGGTGCTTATATCGACGCCGGCCGGTTCACTGATGCGGCCGCACTACTGGCGAAGACGACTTTCACGTCTGGTGAGGGAGAAGATGCCGCTTTGGGACTTTATCGCAAGGCGCATCTTGGTATGGCTCGTAAGTATCGCGAAGCGGGCGACCATCTAAAAGCCGCGGCTGAGTTTGCATCTGTCACTGAGTTTCCGCGGAACTTTGGCGTTGGGCGACCGGCGATGCAATCGCAGGCGCAGTACTACGTCGCGGCGGCGCGGGAGTTTGAGGCGGCAGAAAAAACTGATGAAGCCGCCCGTTGGTGGCAAAGAGCTGCTACTGAGGAATTGAATCCTCCTTCACAACCGGAGGAGCCGTGGTCGGAGCATTATTTTTACAAGGCCGTTGCGCTCGAACATGTCGGGCGCAAGACTGACGCGCGAAAACTATTCGAACGACTGGCGGCGCTAAATGACGATCAGAAAATGATCGAGTCGGAGCCCTGGCCTGCAACCGGAGCCATTCGGTTCGTGCTAGCCGGCGCTGCTTTGAAAGCGCTTGGACGCAACCAGGAAGCACGCATTGCACTCGAGCGCGCGTTGAAGATCGATCCACACAACGAACTCGCGATTTCACAACTGGCGGAATTGAAGCGCGATGTGAATTCAACTGTAGGTGAGACCTTCCGTGATCGCCGCGCGCCCAAGTGAATTCGTGCCGGCGGAACTGGCGCAATGAAAACGAAAGAAGCACTATGTCTGGTCGCATTGTTCACCGTCGTAACGGCTGTTCAGTCGAATCACGCGCAGCCCGAGACTTCCAAAACACGCTTCGCTCAGCTCGTTGAAGCCAACGTCATCGCTGTTCATGCATTTCAGGTGTTGCTGGCGAAAAGCTCCGGAAAAGGCCAGGCGTGCTTTTCACCGGGAACACTACCCGACGCGGCGCTCAATGCACTCTCAGAGCATCAGGCGAAGTTACTCAAGTCAGATCCCGCTCAGCTGCGGTTGTGGGTGGAGGGTAGTCAAAGCACATTTGATCCGGCAGCGGACTTACAACCAATTCTCTCGTCAGGACTGAGAGTTCCCGACAACGCGCCCGTAAATGTCTTGACCAACTACTTGCGCCAAAACACTCAAGCCGGCGCGGTAGAGATTCGGACCATCGCGAATCTTTATCAAACAGTGCTCGAGGTTGAACGCGATGGCGATCGTCTACAAGAGGAATACGCTTTCTACATCGGACTTGGACTGCCGGTGTATGTGGGCCAGCTCAACTTGCCGGGAACCGATGCAGACCTGTTGGCAGTGGGTCACAAACTGGCAGGTCAGTCGTGTGAAGCACCCGTCGGCACGAGCGCGGCTGAGTGGCAAATAGCCGGTAGAAAGATTTGGAATTGGGGCGAAAAGAATCTGCACATTCGTGACGAGCACGTACTTGCGGCGGAGTTGTTGCAAGAGCCTGACGTCAAGCGTCTCGAGCCCGGGCTGCGCGCCTTGCCTGCTCAAAAGATTGCCGTTGTGGGCCATTCCTTCACGATGGGTTTGCATTGGTCTTCACCGTCCAGTTTCGTACCCGTAGTTATCGACGTCTTTCGTCGAGAGAATCCAAGAGTCGAATTCAAGCAGTACGCGGCGGGAGGTCTAACCGCGTCGCGAGCACAGAAGCGTTTTTATCAGGACGTGCTCGCGTGGAAGCCTGACAAAGTCTTGTTCGTTGTCATGACGCGAACAGACGAAGACTACGAAGCGCTGATACAAATGGGCCAGGGATTACGCGCAGCGGGCATCAAGGCTTACATGTTTGACGAGGTACACGATCCGGCTGCGGTAGTGCCCGGCACAGTGGAACGTGCGCGCAAGAGTGCTGAAGACGCGGGCATTGAAGTAATCGAAGTCGGCGCAATTCTTGAAAACTCGCCGGACCGGTCGAAGTTCATTTGCCTCGACGGCATTCACATGACTGAGCCGTATCACCGGTTGATGGCGAAGGAGTGGCTGAAGTATCTGGCAGGCGCACGCGGCGATAAGGCGGAAGGCGCACCTTCCGAAACGGGTCAGATTACACGGCCTCGCATGTTGCTCGGCGAGAACGATCCACTAACCGGATACAAGGTTCTGCGCGCGAGGTATGACGCGGGAGCGCGTCCGCCTGACGACATGGATGGTTGGGCACTGAGTTATCTCATCACTAGCGACGAGACCTTTGCGAAACGCGCCGTGCAAAAGATGCGAGAAACTCACACACCGGAACAGGTCGGTTCACGCACTTATCCGGAATACGTCAAGTGGTCGCTGACGTTTGATTGGCTCTATAACTATCCGGGTTTCGATAATGAATTGAAAGATCGTGTGGCCGGGGAACTGTTGCATGCCGCAGAAAAGATGTTGCAGGACCAGTCGCTGAAAGAAGTTCAGCTCGCGATGTATCACAACTACACCGTGCGCTACTTAACGCTTGCGCTTTTTGCGTTAACCGCAATCGAAGGCCACCCTTCCGTTGAACCGACGGCCGCGCCGTTGAGAAAACACGCACGCGCGATACTCGATCACATTCTCGACCTGACGAACTTCATCACACCCGACGGCGGCTATCACGAATCGATGGACTACCAGCGCATCACTTTCGCGCCGCTCGCGATGATGGCCGAATTGTTGCGCACCGCTGCCAATAGTGACCCGGCGCTTCGCTACACACTTTTTCATCATTACACCGACACGTATCTCTACAAAGTTTTGCCTGATGGGACGACCGCTCGTGACGACGATAACGAGTTTCCCTACCTCCAGTGGGAAGACAACATTTGCTTTGGTTACGCCGTCAATCGTTTCAAAGATCCTTATGCCGCGTGGATGCTGCGCAAGAGTGGCTGGCCTGCGCAGCCAAAGTGGCGCGTTCCGATAACGCAGTTTCTCTGGGATGATCCAAACGTAACTCCGCGTAATCCCGCCGACAGTACCAGCGCTGAAATTCCCCGCGCTTATTTCTTTCGCGGCATCGGTAACCTGGTCATGCGTGACGGGTTTGGCCCTGACTCGACGTGGATCCAGTTCAACTCTGGTCCGTATCTCTCGAAACACCAACATCTCGATCACAATCATTTCGTCATCTATCACAAAGGATATCTGGCAACTGAGAGCGGCGCAGACTACACGGACACTGAAAGTCCGCACTATCTGAACTACTACCGTCGCACCATCGCGCATAACTCGATGCTCGTTTACCAAACCGGCGAGAAGTTCTTCTGGGCGGAGAACCTTTGGCCCGCAGCAAACGACGGTGGTCAGCGCATGGATTCGTCGCGCTACTGGAATACCGTCCGAAGCCGAGAAGATTTCGAGCGAACGCGTGACTTGTGGGCCACCGCTCAGATGGAAGTGGCGGATATCAACGACGGGTCTTACGTGTACGCGAGCGGCAACGCAACGAATGCGTATCAATCGGCAAAGATGGAGCGGTTCACACGCGAGATGGCCTACACGCAGGCGAATAACGTGCTCGTTGTCTTCGATCGTGTGCGAACAACAGATCCGAGTTTTAAGAAGGTGTGGTTGCTGCACGGCGTGGGAAAGCCGGTGGTTGGTGCGACAGAAAGGGGAAAAGATGTTGGTCACGGCGGCACCCAGTACTCAAACGCTTCCACGTTCACTTACGAAGACGGTGGTGGACGTTTACGGGTTCACTCGTTGCTTCCGCGCGAACGTGAAGTGGTAACGAGAGGCGGACCGGGTTGGGAGTTTTGGACGCCTGGCGATGAATTTGGCGGCGCGTGGGGATCGGGAAAGAATTGGCCCCTCGATCCACCAGCAGGTGGTCCACTGCCAGCGGATCCTTATCTGCGCAAGATGTGGAAGACATTTTGGGGAGACGATTTTGAAAAGTTGTTGCCCTCGAATACTCGTGCAGTTGTTCCCGCTGCATGGCGTGTCGAAGTTTCTCCTGCGAAACCGGCAAAAGAAGATTTGTTTCTTCACGTACTTGAAATCGGAGACAAAAGAGACGCGCGCGCACCAAGAGTCGAGTTGGTTGATGGATCCGGTTTTGTCGGCGCCCTCGTCGAAGGCGGCACGGTTGTGTTATTTGCAACCGGCGAAGGAGTAGTTACAGAAGGTGAGGCAACAATTCCGGATGTCGAGACGGCAAACTTGCTGATTAGCGGTTTGAAACCACACGCAAAATATGAACTGCAAATGACCGGCGGACGAGCTAATTGGCGCGGTGGTCTGTTCAATGGCGTTCCTGCAGGAACGTTCATCGCAAACGCAAACGAATCCGGCGTGTTGTATGTGCCGTTCAAAGGACAAAAGGACGGACGACTGCGACTGCGGATGCTCGCTAGTCGTTAATTACTACTGCATGAAACTTTTTCTCACGACAATATCATTTCTTATTTTTGGTGCTTTAGTAAATGCACAACCAGCGCGACGTGACGCGATGAAGACTTCACTTCGCGAAGTCAACAAAGTCGCGCAACCTGCGCCAACTTCTGAGATCGCCATCGTCGGCGCGACTCTGATTGACGGACGTGGAGGAGCTGTCATCGAAGATTCGGTTGTCGTTGTTCGCGGAGATCGAATCGTCTCAGTGGGCAAACGGGATGCGGTGAAAGTTCCCGTGGGCGCGGAAGTGGTCGACGCAAAGGGCCTTAGGCTTTTACCGGGATTGATCGATTCGCATTTCCATATCGACGGCGATGATCCACTTCCGGCCCTATATCTCTCACACGGTATAACTTCATTGCGCGATCCGGGCCAGTGGATAGAGGCGTACGATGCGGCCCGCAAAGCGCCAGCTCCCATTCCGCGTTTGTTTCTCTGCGGACCGCATCTCGATTCACCGCCGCCCGCTTATCCGGCGGACTCTTTTATCGTTCGCGATGCGGATGAGACGCGGCTGGCGGTGAATCGCTTTGTAGACGACGGTGCTTCGGGCATCAAGGTTTATTACCGTCTGCCGCTCGCCTTGGTGAAGGTTGCGATTGAAACGGCACATGCGAGAGGCGTCCCGGTGATGGGCCATCTCGAGATCGTCGATGCACGTGACGCCATCCGCGCCGGAATTGATGGTATTGAGCACGCGACGTCATTTGGCACAGCCTTACTCCCACTTCGCGATGCGGAGAAATACCGACAGTCTGTCCTGGCCGACAACAACGCCAGGCGTGAAGGCCGTTACCAGGTTTGGAATTCGATAAATCTGAACAGTGCGCAGGCCGGCGCTCTCTTCAAGCTGGTTGTAGAGCACGGCGTTGTGGTGTCGCCAACTCTTGCCGTTTTCGAACGGCAACGCGGCGATAAAGACACAACAGAAATTCACGTGCATGGCTTCAAACAGATGGAGGCATTTGTCGGACTGGCTAATAAGGCGGGAGCGAAGATTGTTGTCGGTTCGCACTCGGACGTGCCACATGCAAAACGAGGGTGGGCTTATCAACGTGAACTCGAGCTGCTCGTCGAATCGGGTCTCACACCCATGCAAGCCATCGTCGCCGGAACGATGGAAAACGCTCGTTACTTTCACATCGCGGATCGTTTAGGCAGCATCGAAGCCGGAAAACTTGCGGACCTCGTTCTGGTTGACGGCGATCCTTTAAAGGACATTAGGAACATGCGCCGTATCAAGCGAGTGATGCTCAACGGCGTTTGGGAGCGGGCCGAAGGCGAGAGCAAATGAAGCTTGAACTCGACGCCTTTCGCTACGCAATTCTCCTGTTAGTGCTTGCAGCGGCCGCGTCTGGAACATCAGCAAAAACAGTCTACGTCGATCTACTTGCGGTAGCTGCGAGTAATGCCGATGGGTCGTACGTGCGGCCTTTTAACTCCTGGCGAATCGCACTCCAGCATGTTGGCAGTGGTGACACGATCGTCGCTAAGAATGGCGATTATCGTAAAGCTGGGGCGCAGGCAAGATGGGGCGGACTCAACTTAACGCTGACGCTCGCAGATGAATTGCAAACAGATGATCCTCACCCGGCTGTTACCAGCCGTCCTGATGCGACCGGCATTTATCGTTACGATGCGAAAAAACCTCTCACCATCCGTGCTGAATCGAAGTACGGTGTCATCATCGATCACATTCGCTTTCATCTCGCGCAAGGCATCGTTATCGATGGGTTCGACATTTTTCCAAATCCTTACTACCGAGACGCGTCAGGCAAGAAGTTGAATTCACGTCGAGACGGAATCCATGGTGACAGCGTTTATGAGCCAGAAGATTCCTTCAATCACGTAAACACAAACGATCCGCCGGGTGGCTATACCGCGGCCTGGTATGACCGAAGCCTTTGGACCAGTTACATCGCCATTCGGAATTGCAGAGTGCATTACGACTGTCCGCCAGGCGGGTGTACTCCCGCCTACGATCCGATGCAGGATGATGACCGCCTCTACCTGATCAAATTCAATCAGTCGCACCACATCAGCATCGAAGACAATGAGCTCTTCGATGGAAAGAACTATCAACGCAAACCAGCGATCGATCTGCCTTGCACCGACGACGTGATCATTCGGCGAAATCTTATTCGCAACAGCCATCGCGGGGTTGTCTCCAAAGGCGGAGGAAGGCGTGTTCTGATTGAGGCAAATGTGTTCATCGATAATTCAGGATCGGCGTTTTCAGGCGGCTCAACGGATCCGAATCTGTTTATTGATGGGCGCTACGGCGAGCCCTGCTCGTTTGCGAGATATGAATCGTACGACATGACTGCTCGGAACAATTTCGTGGTCTCCACTCGTCCTGGTGAGCGTCCGGTCGAACCAATCTCGATTTGGGCCGCAAAAAACGCGCGTATCGAACACAACACCTTTGTGGGAATCGGTGAGCGCGGCGTGTTGTTGATTCGGCCGGGCAACGAAGTTGATAGTCCGCCACAGGGTTGTGGACGTTCCGTTCGCTTAACTCAAACCGACGATCTCGTACTGCAAAACAACATCTTCAGCCTCTCGGGTGTAGTTGACGAAACCATGCTGTATCAAATCACCGGCGACGGCGTACGAGTCAACTCCTTCGCTCACCACGACAACATCTTCTTTAACAAAGGCGGCGACATACCAGTCGGTGGACTGGCCGATCCCAACAAGGAACCCGGTTTTAGCAAAGCCGATCCCAAATTGGCCGGCGGAACGGGGACCAACTACGAGACGTGGATGGCAACTGCACGATCGCAGGTAAGGGGAAGAGGGGTTTCGCTCAACTTGTCCAAACCAGATGAGCGCTGATCAATCAAAGCTGGGCAAACAAACGGAACAACCGCACTTGCTGCGGCGCTTCGGACTGCTCGAAGCAACCGCGCTGAACATGACGAACATGATCGGTATTGGTCCGTTCATTACGATCCCGTTGTTGTTATCCACGTTGGGTGGACCACAGGCCATGCTCGGTTGGCTCGTCGCGCTGGTTATAACGATTTCAGACGGAATGATCTGGAGTGAACTTGGCGCCGCCATGCCAGGATCGGGTGGTTCGTATATTTACCTGCGCGAGGGTTTTGGACGTGAGACGTTTGGACGGCTCATGGGGTTTCTGTTTATCTGGCAGTTCATTTTGAGCGGGCCCTTGGAGATCGCTTCTGGTTACATCGGCTTCACCCAGTACCTCGGTTACATCTGGAAAGACATGGGCCGGCCTCAATCTCTCGCAGTAGTTGTTGCGCTTGGCGCCTTGAATACCGCACTCCTTTACCGGCGTATAACGTTCATTGGCAAGCTAACCGTGAGTTTGTGGGTTGGAACAATCCTGACCACGCTGGCCGTGATCCTCACCGGAATCTTCAGTTTTAATTCGCGTATTGCTTTTGATTTTCCGCCGGGTGCTTTCAACTTTTCACTCGGCTTCTTTTTGGGACTGGGCGCGGCTACGCGCATCGGAATTTTTGATTATCTTGGCTATTACGACATCTGCTACATCGGAGACGAAGTTAAAGAACCGGGACGGACCATTCCACGTTCAGTTATCATCAGCGTGATCGCCGTGGCTTGCATCTATGTCGCTATAAACTTTTCCGTCATCGGCGTGGTGCCGTGGCGCGAGTTCGTGCCGGCTGACCAGCATACGCAGTCAAGCTTCGTCGTTTCGATTTTCATGGAGCGCATCTACGGTGGAAAAATAGCCACGTTCTTCACTGCGATGGTCCTCTGGACCGCATTCGGTTCAGTCTTTGCTCTCTTGTTGGGATATTCGCGCGTGCCCTATGCGGCCGCTATTGATGGCTATTTTTTTAAGATTTTCGGCCGGCTTCACCCAAAGAAAAACTTTCCGTATGTCTCACTTGTCGTGCTCGGCGTAATTGCGATCATTTGCAGTTTCTTTTCCCTCGGCATGGTCATCGACGCGTTGATCACGACGCGGATTCTCATTCAGTTCATAGGTCAGATTGCAGCCGTAACGTTGTTGCGGCGAAATGAGCCGGACTTGAAACGCCCGTATCGGATCTGGCTTTACCCGTTACCAAACTTGCTCGCCCTGTTCGGCTGGATATTTGTTTTCGCAACGACGGATTGGCGAATCATCTCCTTCGGCTTGGGTACGCTCGCATTGGGATTATTGTGTTTCGTTCTCTGGTCGCACCAGACGAAGCAATGGCCATTTGCAACGACAGAAGTGACCGATGTCGCTTAGGAAAGATCAATTGATGTTGTCGCGGATCTCACTGACTCTGTTGTTTGTATGTCTGTATTGCTGGGGCGCACGAGCGCAACCAGTGCCGAGCTATGAGCTCGAGGACATCGCGACGGCCACGCACAATCCGCCGCAACCTGGCGACCGCTGGCGAATGAACTTATATCGTGTTGAGCAGAAGCCAAACATTGCGGAGCTCGCCTGGTCGCCGACGTTACAAAACGATTTTCATGTCTTATCCAGAATGGGTGAGATTGTCTTTACAGATCATCGAGTGCCAAAATCGTGATGTCTAAATTCACAGAACAAGAGATCAGCCAGTTCAACCGCGATGGTTACCTGATGAAGCCGGCACTTTTTGATGCCGAGGAGATGGACCTGCTGATAGCCATCGCCAAAAATGACCGGCGGTTGGAACAAGAAGCTTTGCAGCGCCGCGACGCTCATGCGGGAACCAGCAAGCTCTGGTTAACAGATGCACTCGAAGATGATATCTACAGTGCCTTTGTGCGTTGTTTGCGCATTGTCGAACCGCTCGAACAAGTGTTGGGCGGAGAGATTTATCATTACCATCATAAGATGATGTTGAAAGAACCGTTCGTCGGCGGCTCGTGGGAGTGGCACCAGGATTACGGTTACTGGTATTTGAATAACTGTCTGTTTCCCTACATGGCAAGTTGTTTAGTAGCAGTTGATCGGGCCAGCAGAGAGAATGGCTGTCTTCAGCTGATTAGAGGCTCGCATCTGATGGGTCGCATAGACCACAACAAGGCTGGCGATCAAACCGGTGCTGACATGGATCGCGTCAACGAAGCTTTGAAGCATTTGGAGCTTGTGTATTGTGAGATGGAGCCGGGCAGTGCTCTTTTCTTTCATTCAAACCTCTTACATCGTTCGGATGCGAATCGTAGCCCTCACCCGCGTTGGTCACTGATCTGCTGTTACAACGCAGCTCGCAACCCGTGCAAGGGTCGAGCAAATCATCCTGAATACAGTTATCTCGAGAAGTGGCCTGACGAGCGTATAAAGGAGGTCGGCAGAAAACAGTTACAGGGTTGATTGGAGAGTGGACCATGGACGATCGCGAACACAGGGAAGACGCAACTCTATCACGCCGCGAACTACTTAAAGCCGCCGGCGTCGCCGGAATAGGCCTGAGTACATCGTATCTCGAACACGCGCACACGTTGGCAGAAGAAGCAGCGCAAACTCGTCGCGCACAACAGCGAACGATGATTGGTGTTCACTTCGAACCGCACGATGTGGTGCGCCTTGGAATCGTTGGCGTGGGCCTGCGCGGCACCGAGGTTTTGAAGGAATTTCTTGCGGTGGACAAAGTGGTCGTTAATGCCGTTTGTGATGTCGTGAAAGAGAAGTGTATGCGTGCGGCCCAGCTGATTGAGAAGGCTGGTCAGAAAACACCAGGAATCTACGCCGACGGCGAGCAAGACTTTGAACGACTTGTTGCTCGTGATGATCTGGACTTCGTTTATATTGCCACGCCCTGGGAGTGGCACGTTCCGCAAGTGCTCGCTGCTTTGAAACACGGCAAGCACGCCGGCACTGAAGTTCCCGCCGCCTACACGCTTGAAGATTGCTGGAAGATTGTCGACGCTTCTGAACTTTCACGACGACACTGTCTCATCATGGAGAATTGTTGCTACGACGATTCAGAAACTACGGTGCTGAATATGGTGCATGCGGGGGTTTTTGGAGATCTGGTCCATGGCGAGTGTGCTTACAACCACGACCTGCGGGAAATCTTGTTTGAGAACAAGGATGAAGGTTTGTGGCGCCGTCGACATCACACACTTCGTGATAGCAATCTCTATCCAACTCATGGACTTGGCCCGATGGCCCGGTACATGGATATCAATCGCGGTGACAAGTTTGATCAGCTCGTCTCCATGAGTTCTACGCACCTCGGGTTAGAAGCTTACCGGAAAGAGCATGTTCCGGCAGGAGATCTTAAGTGGAAAGAGGTTTACAAGACGGGCGACTACAACACCAGCCTCATTAAAACAGCCAAAGGCCGAACGATCGTGCTGCAGCATAATGTCAGCACGCCGCGTCCGTACGATCGCATTAACCTAATTCAGGGCACGAAAGGGATTTTCCGCGACTATCCACCACGCATCTTCATTGAGGGACAGGCGGGCGGTCACACCTGGACGTCCCTCGATAAATATAAAGAGCAATATGAATCCCCACTGTGGAAGAATCAGGGTGAGATGGCACGAAAGCTCGGTGGACATGGCGGGATGGACTACCTGATGTGTTACCGGTTGATCCAATGCATGCGCGACGGGATCGAACCGGACATTAACGTCTACGATGCGGCGGCTTGGAGTGTGCCTGGTCCACTGAGTCAGATCTCAGTGGCAAAGGGAAGTGTGCCGGTTAAGTTTCCGGATTTCACGCGCGGATTATGGCAGGCTAAGCGGCCGGCAGTCACTCCAACTTCAATCGCTCGGCGCATTCGCGCATGAGTTCGGTTTCCCATGCGGGGCGAGTTGAGTTCTTCTCGTGTGTCTTGTCTGAAGGTATGCGGCCTGTTAACTTTAAAAAGATCGCCGCCGAATGTTTATAAGCAGGAATAGGCGCACGAAAGGCTACGTTACCCAGATGCTGCAACGCATCTGACAGTTCGTAATAATCAGCATTGCCAGTCTCCCAAAATCGATCGCGCTCCGCGAACTTTTCAGGCGCGAAGGTCGCAAGACCAAGCAGGTAATCGGAACCATACTCGATCATATCGATGGCCAGATCGTTTCCGGTGTAAATCCTGAACTCCGGACGTACCTCATCGCGCAAGGCCAGCCGCTCTAATTCTTTCATGCGATCGAGAGAAGAGTGCTTCAAGCCAACGAGCTCAGGAATCTGCATCAACCCGCGCATCGTTTCCTCGTCAAAGATTTCACCATTGCTAGCGAACACAGGGGCGAGTTCAAAACCAAGCACTTCGTGAAAACCTCGGCAGATCTCCTGGTAACACTTGATCTTTTCTTTCGCGGGTTGACGATGCAGACGCGCGGTTTGGAAAATGATTGGCGTTCCTCCATGCGCGATTATCAGATCGATTTTCCGGCGATAGAGTGCAACGACATTACCCTCAAGTCGCTCGATGTACGCACCTGCGACAAACTTTGTATTCGCAGGTAGCGCTTCACGTGTCCATTTCAATATCTGTTGTTGCTCGTCGTCGGAAAAGTAATTGACGTAACCCGTGTCCATGTTCACGGCGTTGATGAGGCCGGCGAAATGGGTTCGCAGCAGATGCTTCTGAAATGCTTCGACAGCTACGGTTCCATCGTTTTCAAAGGGCAGTAATGCAGCGGCGATTCCGGTTATCTTTCGACGTGGTCGTATGCGGCCCAGTATCTTTTCAATGTTCACTTCAGCGCCGCCTTCAACTTTTTCAAACGATCTGCATTAGCAGAGTGTTTGTAGCGAGGGTCCAGTGGATAGCAGCCAGATGGCAGCCCGGCGCGTGGGGCCGTGGTGCAGTCACTGAACGTTCGGCACACCTTCTTACGTTGCATCGCTCGATCTTCAATAACATCCAACAACAACGATGGGTAAGCCAGCAACATGCGGCCCATGCCGACGCAGTCGGTCCAGCCCTCACGGATCGCAGCCTGAGCGACATACGGCAAAAACTCCTGCAGGTAACTGTAAGCCGATCCGACCACAACTAACTCTGGAAACTGCTGTTTCAGCTCGCGTGTAATCTGCATTTGCCGCGCAACTCCGGCTAGCGGATCTTCGGGTGAAGCATGACCATCCGAGGGCGGATAAAACGCAGGCCGCTGAATGTGTGGATTGTAGTAGGGACTGCCCGCAGAAATATTAACCAGCTTCACTCCGAGGTCACGCAGTAGCGTCAGGAATTCAAGTGGCTCACTGAGATCCGGCTCGAGTGGATTATCGACGTTTACGCCAAATCCCCAACGGTAGGGAAGCACGTCATCCGTGACTTCGGGAGCTCCGCTCGGTGATGATGCTTGTTTACGGAACGGAATGGTGTCGAACGCAGATACGCGTACGGCAATCGGCAGTGTTGAATCTGTTGCCCGTATCGCACTCACGATTTCACGCAGGAAACGAGTTCGATTTTCAAAGCAACCTCCAAAATCGCCCGGACGTGTGTGTGCGCTGAGAAGTTCGTGGCCCAGATAACCATGGCAATGTTTGAGGTCGACAAAGTCAAATCCCGCTTGCTTCGCAATCAGGGCGGCGTTATGAAAATCGTCGATTATTTCCCTCAATTCTTGATCGGTGATCACAGGATAGTTCGCCGGAATATCCAAACGCCTGTCTAGGATCGGATGGTGATACAGGATTTTCGGTTCAGGACGATCGTGCGCGTTTGGACGGCTGTATCGACCTGAGTGAGTGAGTTGCAGACCCACCATGAGATCCGCATCGGAACCCACGCTTCGCTTATGTGCTGCGACTAAGGTTTTTCGAAGTCGGCTTAAATCATTTGGCGAGTGTTTGTTGATGGCGAGCTGATTAGGATTAGCCCGGCCGTCGTGTCGCACGGCAACGGCTTCACCTCCCCAGATGAGCTTTGCGCCGCTCGCCCCAAACCGTTCCCAGCGGCGAAAGGTCAATTGAGTAGGTCGTCCAGCAGGAGTGCCGTCCCATCCTTCCATCGGTTGAGCAGCGATCCGATTGCCGACCTTAGTGCCACCTATGTCAATTGGCTGTGCGAGCGGGGAAATCCTGCCGGAGATCAGTGTGTTGTCACAAGGGATGTTAATTTGACGTTCGGCGAGATACCGGCGAAAACTCTCGATGTCACGCAATCCGCCAAGATGTTTGTACGAAGGCTGCACGTCCTTGTCTGCTCGCTCAGCATATCACAAACGTGCAACGTTAAATTTGTACAGTACTAAGTGACGACTTCATCGATGTTTAGCGATTGGAGTTACCAAAGGAGTTCGCTCTTGCAAGATCCCATTGCTCATTCGGAAGGTATGTTCGCGATCTGAAAACAGCAATCATTGCTCTCTTTCGGGCATCAGTCTCGCCATTAACTTGAAGCTCCCAAATAAGGGCTGTCAAACATTGTCACAAGAGGGACCATGGGGTCAGTGCTCCCAAGTACTGCAAGAGATGCGCGGAACGCCTACTGTTACATACAGCGCAAGGAAGATTACAGCAACTTTACAACAAACTTAGAATGGCTCGTGGCTTTCTTTAGGAGCAGTCCGGCCCGGGTCATTCCCACCCATTCGTTAGCGAGGCCAAAGTCCCGCCTAAATCACCCCGACGAAGTGAACTTGAATTGCTGTTCGCTTCGGAATACTTTTAGCAAAATGCGACTGTTATTCAAATCTCCAAGTCAGCCGCTCGCCGATTTCGTCGAGCGATTCTGGTATTCCAGCGACGCCCCCCAGCATCAGAAAGTGCGGGTTGTGCCGAGCGGCACGATGGAGTTGGTGTTCAATTTGGACGAGGACAATCTGGGTTTCTCCGACACAGAGCAGCCTGAAAGCACCAAAAGTTTTTCAGGCGCAGTCTTTTCAGGGACATTCGCGCAACCGTTGTTCGTTCACACACGGAAGCACGTCATGGGCGTGCATTTCAAGCCTGGCGGTGCATTTCGCTTTCTGGGTATTGCTGCAAGTGAATTCGCGAATTCTCATGTGGATGTGGAAATACTCTGGAAAAGAGCTAGTCGGGATTTGCGCGAACAACTCTATGCGGCAGCGAACGCAGCAACGCGTTTCCGCGTCTTGGAACAGGCGCTCGTCGCTCGTTTGCGGAGCTCGTCGGAAGAACATCGAGCAGTTCGAGCTGCTCTGGACATCCTTGGAAGAGATGCGGGCGAAGCGAGGACTCGAGACCTTGCCAAGCAGCTGGGTTTGAGCCAGCGCCATTTTATAAACGTCTTCTCAAAACAGGTCGGCATCACCCCAAAACAGTTCGCTCGTGTGCAGCGTTTTCAGCGTGCGGCTGATGTGGCTCGAAGCAGTTCGACCCCGGACTGGGCGGATATCGCAGCAGTGTGCGGTTACTTCGACCAGTCGCACCTCATTCATGACTTCAAGGTTTTCTCAGGT
>JBKPPP010000197.1:0-4536 GCA_046733615.1 Acidobacteriota bacterium
ATTCTTAGCGACAGCGTGTGGCGACAGAACTTCGGCGCGGACCCAAACATTCTCGGCCGCGGAATCTTCGTCAACGACAAGGAGCACATCGTCGTCGGCGTGATGCCGTCAGGTTTTGACTATCCGATCACCGTGCGGGCGTGGATCCCGTTGGCCTTGACTGACAAAGACGCCGACAACCGCACCGATCGCTATCTCACCGTTTTCGGCAGACTCAAATCAAACATGAACACGGCTGACGCCCAGGCTGAAGCCGACGTCGTGATGAAGCGGATTGACGAAAGGCACCCGGACACGAACCAGCAACGCGTGCTGCGCGTCGTATCGCTGCCGCGGCAGGTGCGCGGAGACTTTTCCGGTTGGTTCAGCGCGATGTGTTTTGCGATGTCGCTCTTCGTGCTGGCGCTCTGCTGCGTGAATATCACGACGATTCAGCTCGCGCGCGGTTGGGCCAGGCAGAAGGAGTTGACGCTGCGTGCGGCGGTCGGCGCCAGCCGCTGGGTGATCACGCGGCAACTGTTGACCGAAAGCATTCTGCTCTCGCTGCTGGGCGGCATTCCAGCAATCATCATTGCCTACGTCAGCGTGACGTTCATTCGGAATCACGTGCCGCCTGATTTTGCGCGCTTCATACCGGGTTGGTACTCCGTGGCCGTCGACGCGCGCGTGCTCGGTTTCGCGTTATTAATTACCGTCTTCGCCGGAGTTCTCTTCGGTCTTATTCCCGCACTGCGCGCTTCCAAGATCGAGCTCACGCAGGTGCTGAAAGAGCACGGCGGCGGCGCCGGCTTCAAACGCCATCGCGTGCTGAAAGCGCTGATCGTGATCGAAGTCGCGGTGGCGATCGCCGCGCTGGCGGGCGCCGGTTCGCTACTCGAAGGTTTTCTGCGTCTGCCGGGCAAGTACAATTCGCTCAAACCGGACGGCGTGGTGACGATGCAGGTCTCGGCGATGCACTGGACCGACGACAAGCAACGCACGGTCGGCAGTTTGCAGAGCCTGCTTCAGAACATCGAGACGCTGCCGGGCGTGACGTCAGCGGCTTCGTGCTCGAATGTTCCCGGAAGCATTGAAGGAAACGCGACCAGGTTTCTGATCAAGGGCAGTGAAAACGTGCCGGGCTCAACCGCGAGGAGCGCTCTCCAGGTCGTCAGTCCCGACTTCTTCCAGACTTTCAACATTCACATCATCAAAGGCCGTGGGTTTGGGCCGGAAGATCAGCCCGATGGGCGTCCCAGTGTGATCGTCAGCAACAAGCTGGCGCAGCTCTATTTCCCGGGCCGCGATCCGCTCGCGCAGGAGATCAAGATGGGTACGCCGACTTCGAACGATCCGTGGCTCACGGTTGTCGGCGTCGCCGCGGACATCAGTGGCTACTGGTTCGAACAGGAACCGGCGCCGATGCTCTACCTGCCTTACACACAGAACCCCAAACGGACGACGTTCCTCGCGATTCGCACCGCCAATGGCGATCCGATGTCGATCGTCCCCAGCGTTTCGAATGAAGTCCGAAAGATCGACAAGGACATCGCGATCTCTTACGTCAAGCCGCTGACCGAAGTGATCACGGAGCAGTTGTCAGGCGTTCGCGTCGCGGCCGACTTCTCAGTCGGTCTGGTGATCACGGCGCTACTGCTCGCAATGGCCGGCGTTTACGGCATGGCCACTTTCACCGTGGCCCAACGCACGCGTGAGATCGGCGTGCGCATGGCGCTCGGCGCCAGGCAGCGCGACGTTCGCATGATGACGATCAAGAGCGCGCTCAAACTGGCGCTGCTCGGCGTCGCGATCGGACTGCCGCTCTCGCTCGGGTTGTCGATCTCAATGGCGAGTTTCCTCTTTGGCGTAGGTTCGTTCAATGTCGTAACTCTTGCAGGCCAGATCCTGTTGCTCGTGATCGTCGGCATCCTCGGTAGTTATCTGCCGGCGAAGCGAGCGTCGAGCATCGAGCCGGTGCAAGCCTTGCGACACGACTAAACAGTTCCCTGGCAAGTCTCAAAGTCCACACTTAGGCAAAGCCACCAGAAACACAAAACGCACAAGGGACCACGCAAAGCATCCTTCACGATGCTTTCAGTGTTCCTTTGTGGCCTGATCCATTTCCAAATCTAACTTCGATGTGAGGGCACTATGATTACAGTAGGAGTTGCAGCGCGCGGTATCAATCTCGGAGCACTAGTGAAAGTCCGAAACCATCGTTTCCAGCGCAAGCTGGTGGCGGTGATCATCCTGACAGCCCTGCTGGCCTGGTTGACCCTATCAACCTCCAGCCTCATTTCAATCGTCCCCATGATCCTGCTGGGGCTCATCTACGCCCACTGTGTTGAGCTACAGCACCAATGTCTCCATAACACTGCCTACCGCAGTAAGACGTGGAACCGTTTCGTCGGCGTGTTGCTCGGTCTGCCGTCGCTGGTGTCGTTCTCTGATTACCAATACAGTCACATGCGACATCATCGACTGCTCGGCACGCCGCAGGACAAAGAGTTTTTCAACTACGACTACAAATCCCTCACGACCATCTGGCAGTTCATTCCCCACCTGCTGCTGGTGCCGCACCACAAAGACGTGGCGGTGAGCATCTTCGCCTCGGTCTTTGGACGGCTCAATCGAGGCGACGCAAACCCGAAGATCGTAAAGAAGATCCGACAGGAATACCTGATCATGGCGTTGATGCTGACCACGATGGCGGTCATCAGCATCGTCTTTCAAACGCTCATCTTCGTGAAACTCTGGTTCGTTCCGTTCCTCATCGCGATTCCGGCTCACGCTCTGATCGAGTTGCCGGAGCATTTCGGGTGCGAGCCGCAGACCACGGACGTGCTGAAGAACACCAGAACAATTTTGGCCGGCAAGTTCGCCATCTGGTTTACCAACGGCAACAACTACCACGTCGAGCACCACTGGCTCCCCAGCGTTCCGAACGACAAGTTTGAAGACGTGCACGGCAGTATCTCGAGCGGCATCGAGTATCTCGAACAGTCGTACTGGTCGTTCTACTGGAAATTCTTCAAGCATCTGCTGGGCAGCAAGTCGAAGATTGTCTGGGCCACTGAAGTAAAGCCGGCAGGAGGCAGTTATGAGTCAAACAGTTGAAGCAACGAGAACGATCGACGAGGTGTTTGACATCGATCAGGAGCAGTGCATTCGTTGCGCGTCCTGTTCGAGCATTGCTCCAAACATCTTCTACGTGGGCGACACCGCCGCTCACATCATCCGGCAGCCGGTGGATGAGGCGGAGTTGCAGCAGTGTGAAGCCGCGATGGGTAACTGTCCCACCAGTGCGATCAGCGTTTCGACGGAATGATGAATTGATCCTCGCTCAGCAACCGGGCCACCCGAGTGGTCCTTCGAAGGAGAAGCAGTATGGAAAGCATAAGCACGCCGGCCTTGAGCTATCCCAACGCTGAGGCAGCTACAGTTACCAATCCCGATCTATTGGATACTGCCATTTACTACAGTCTGTTTCGCGAGGCTGAAGCGGTGCGTTGGAAGATGTCTGACATACCGTGGGACTCGATCGAAACAGAAAAGGCAAACCCCGCGCTCGTCGGCCTGATGAGAGAGCTCGCGGCTGCCGAGCTGACAACGTGGACGGCAACCAACCAGTTCTTCGAAGCCTTTCACGACGACGTGGACTTCACTCAGTGGATGACCGTCTGGCTTTACGAGGAAACGAAACACCCCCAGGCCCTGATGCGTTGGCTCAAACACTTCGGCGAATCGTTCGACGAGCATTTCATGATCGAAGGCCGGAAGACCTACCCATTCATGAATTCCAAGATGGGCACGCTGGTCATCAACATTCTCTCCGAGATCGAAACGGCGACCTTCTACCTGAGCGTTTCGCGCAACGTGCAGGAGCCGGTGTTGCAAATCATCACGCGCAACCTGGCCGCGGATGAAGCGAGACATGCGTCGAGTTTCTACCTCTACGCGAAGAAGCTGCTGATGGAGTCGGAGAATCCGCGGATGGAACGCTTCCAGGCCTTGAAGGTCCTGTATTTCTGGTTGGTCAGCAATCAGAACGTGAAGCATCCGTTTGCGCTGTTCGCCAACAAGGTGTCCGGCAGTGGAGAGTTCGACGAGCTCGATCGAATTCTGAGCTTCAAAACGGAGACGATGTATAGCCGGATGCGCACGATGGTGGGAAACCTGATCGCCCTCTCACTCGAAAACAAAGAGGCCGTCAGACGCAATTTCCTGCAACTGCAAAAAGAGAACTACGCCGCCGCAGCCAGCGCGTGATCTCCGCAATCAACTTCCCACTTTTTCAGCCATGCACACCAGCGACATATTGATCTTACGAGGAGACGACGTTCGTCTGCTCCTGGACGGACAGGAAGCCGCAATCCTGAGCTCGGTGCGCCGTGCGTACGAGATTCATGGTTCGGGCGAGAGCTTTGTGCCGCACTCGACCTTCCTGTCTTTTCCGAACGGCAACAGCAATCGGATCATCGCGCTGCCCGCTTATCTCGGCGACGAGTTTGATACGGCCGGAATCAAGTGGATCTCCTCGTTCACCGGCAACTTGAG
>JBKPPP010000198.1:0-7648 GCA_046733615.1 Acidobacteriota bacterium
CTCATTTACAAGGTGCTGAAAACTTTTACGAAGCCGGCAATGGAACCAACCCCGGTCGCAGAAGTAAACTAGTCGCGAAAACATAGATGGCCTATCAAGTAATCGCCCGCAAGTGGCGTCCGCAAACGTTTGACGAAGTTACAGGCCAGGAGCCAATCACACGCACCCTTCGCAACGCCATCGAACACCAACGCCTGCACCACGCGTATCTTTTTTCCGGTTCGCGTGGTGTCGGCAAGACAACGACTGCGAGAATCCTGGCTAAGGCTCTAAACTGCCACACCTCTGACAAGCCCACTCCGACTCCCTGTGACACTTCGCTGGACACCGCCTGTAAATCCTGCCGTGAGATCAGCGAGGGTAGGTCGAACGACGTTCGAGAGATTGACGCCGCCTCCAACACAGGCGTAGAGAACGTTCGCTCAATTATCGATAGTGTCGGCATAGGCGCGGCCGCCTGGGAGGGCCGTTCTCGATACAAGGTTTTTATTATCGACGAGGTTCACATGTTATCCGGTGCGGCTTTCAATGCTCTTTTGAAGACCATCGAAGAGCCGCCGCCAAATGTCGTCTTTATTATGGCCACAACGGAGCTGCATAAAGTTCCCGCTACGATTCAATCGCGGTGTCAACAGTTCGAGTTTCGAGCAATTCCCATCGCCAAAACAGTCGAGCGTCTGAAGCTGATCGCGAAGTCGGAACAGATTTCGATTCCCGACGACGCGTTGCGCGAGATCGCGCGCAGCGGCGAAGGCTCGATGCGCGACGCGCAGTCGGCGCTCGATCAGGTGATCAGTTTTGCCGGGACGAAGATCGAAAAGACAGACGTCGAGATGGCGCTCGGAATCGCGGGCGCCGACATCCTCCGCCGCATCATGGACAGCATCGCGGCGAACAAGGCCGCGGATGCGATCGCCGTCGTCGACGACATCGTGATGCGCGGTCACGACCTGCGCAACTTCTGCCGCGATCTGCTGGCCCACTTTCGCGATCTGCTGGTGAGTAAAGTTGCGGGCAACGCCGAGCTGCTCGAGTCAGCCGTTTGTGAGCCGGAGGAGTTGAAACGGCAAGCGGCGATGTTTACCGAAGCGGACCTGGTTCGGTTCTTTCACTCGCTTTCGGAAACGGAAACGAAGCTACGCGCCGCAACGCAGCCGCGGTACCAGTTGGAAGTCGGGATCGTGAAGTTGATGGAGCTGCGTGGGGTGGAGAGCATCAGTGAGATTTTACTAAAACTAAACTCACTACAGAGCACGCCACAAACAAACCCTGAACCGGTGAGTTCGCAACCGGCCGGCGAGTTGGACAAAATTAAAGCCGTATTAGAAAAACAGCGGAAGATGTTATTGATCACCGCTCTCGACGCAGCTCAATCTGCTCTTCTCGAAAATGGTGTGCTTCACGCCCAGTTCGCCCCCGACTCGCGTCACTTCCACGCCACGCTTTCCAAGCCTGAGAACATGAAGTTTCTCAGCGATACTTGTCGCGAAGTCACCGGCCGTGAGATCGAACTGCGTATCGTCCTCAACGAGCCTCGCGCCGCCGCGGCCGCGGTAGTCAGCGCCGAAGACGAAGCCCGCCGCGACCCGGCCGTGCAACAGTGGGTCAAGACACTGCGCGGCGAGATCGTCGACGTCCGCCCTAATTCCGCCGATTAACCTCGAACAAATCGCGGATGGCCTTCGTATCGAATCCATTGCGGAGGTGCTGAACGATGCGCGATCCAGTTTTGGCAGGTATTCTGAGCTTGATTATTCCGGGCGTGGGCCAGCTTTACAACGGCCGCATTCTGACAGGCATTCTCTGGCTGATCTTCACACCCGGTTTTTGGATCGGTACCGGCGGAACACTCGGCTGGATCTGCCACCTCGTCTCCGCCTACTGCGCCTATTCCTACGCGAAAGAACACCCGATCAGGCTCTAGGGCCGGATCGGTTTCTTTGGCCGCTCGGCCGGCGGAATGTCCGTTTCGTCAATCACTTCTTCCAGCTTCACCGAACCTCCTTTTAACAGCGGCGGCAGCTTCGAAACCGGAATACTGACGGTCGCGACCGGCTCGACGCGACGGAGAATCGCGCCCCCACGCCCGGCAACCCAAACGTTGTCGCCGCCGCGATAGGCGATCGAGAAGAGCGAAGTGTTCGTGATCGACGGCTGCAATTCCCACGTCACACCGCCGTCTTTGCTGTTGATGATGCTTCCCTGTTCGCCGACCGCGAGCACGTCGTTGCGGCTGGCTACGTCGACGCCAAACAGATTGCTGGACAGGCCGCTCTCGAGATCTTTCCACGTTTCTCCGCCATCGTCCGTCCGCAAAACGATTCCGCGCGCGCCGACGATGTAGCCTCGCTGCGCGTCGGCAAATGCGACCGCGTACAGCCACTCGTTCAGATTGCGATCCACGCGCTTCCAGTGTTCGCCGCCGTCGTCGGTGTGCAGGATCGTGCCGCGGGAACCGACCACCACACCGTGCAAAGCGTCGACAAACTTCACGTCTTCGAGCCAGCTCATCGAGTTCGTCTGCTGAAACTCCCACGAGACGCCTTCGTCTTTCGTGTGCCAGACGGCGCCGCGCGCGCCGACGACCCAGCCTTCAGCGGGCGAAACAAACGAAACGCCGAACAGGTCCTCTTTCGCGGGACTCGTGATGGGCGACCACGAGATGCCGGTGTTCACGGAATGAAGAATCGTCCCTTTGTCGCCGACGACCCAGCCGGAGTGCTCGGTGGCAAAACTGATCGCGTTGAGATTTGCCGTGGAGTTGGAGGCGCGCAGCGTCCAACTCTTACCGCCGGTGTTGGTGAACAGGATGCGGCCTCGCTCGCCGACCGCCCAGCCGTGCGAGTTGTCCATGAAATAGATATTCGCGAGATCGTCGCGCCCGCCTTCGGTCAAACGTCGCCACGACAAGCCGCCGTCGTCGGTGCGAACGACGAGCCCGTCGGCGCCGGCGGCCCAACCGAGCGATTCGTCGGAGAAGAAGAGCGTTGCGAGACGCGGGCTGGTGCGCACGTTTACGGGCAGCCAGATGTTTCCGCCGTCCGCGGTTGTGAGCACGACGCCGCTGTCGCCGGCGGCCCAACCGTGCGTCTCGTCGGTGAAGAAGACGGAGTAGAGATCGGTCGTGACGAGCGGGTTCTGCGCGGTCCAGGTTTCGCCGGCATCGTGGGTTTGCAGAATCGTGCCGCGGTACCCGACGACGACGGCATTTGTTTCGGAGATAAACGTGATGCCGGTCAGCGCGAGGTCAGTCGAGCTGTTTACGGATTTCCAGTCGGCGCCGCCGTTGGCTGTGATCAGGATCGTGCCGCGCGAGCCGACGGCGATTCCGTTTTTCGCGTTGGCGAACGCTACCGAGAAGAGATGCGCCGACGTTTGGCTGTTCTGCTGTTTCCAGGTTTTGCCGCCGTCGATCGTGGCGATGATCGAGCCGAACGTGCCGACGGCCCAACCGTGCAGCGGATTTTGCGGCGCGAAAGTCACCGCGAAAAGATGGTCGCGCACACCGCTGGCTCGCAGCGTCCATTTCTTGCCGCCATTCGAGGTGGTGAGAATCACGCCGCGTGCGCCGCTGATGACCACACGTGAGCGGTCTTTCACGAACATGCCGTAAAGCGTCGTACTGGCCGGGCTTTTCTGCTCGTTCCATTCGAAACCGCCGTCGTCAGTGGTCAGGACGACGCCGTTGGAACCGATTGCCCAGCCGTGTTGCTTGTCGGGGGCAAATCGGATGGCGTTGATCGAGTTTCCCTGCGGCAGCGGGTTTTGCCACTGCCAGCCGCGAAACGGGTCCTGAGCTTGAATTGACGCGGCGAAGAAGCAGGACAGCACGAGGCATAGCACCACCGACGGGACGGCGAGGTGCGAATTACAGTCGGGTAGCTGGGTCTTTCGTCTGGCCAAGGTGAGCGCCACTATTCGATCCAACAAGGGAGAGAGAATTATAGAGATCCGGCCCCGGGAAAGCTAATCATCAGACATCTGCGGGCTCGACCGTGCCGACCGCGTCCACTGCGTCGCGCAGGATCTCCTCGTCCACCTGCCCGGCAGCGGCGATGCGCCTGGCCGCGCCGTCTGCTGCTTCCTGAAGCAAGTGGCCGACGTGCCCGCGCGTCCATTCCCATTCGACCGTATGTCTGCCGGCGGCGCGATCGAGCCGTTGCCACCACGGCAGATTGGTCTTGCGACGGAAGCGCCCGCTCATCGTCTCCACCACGTAACGCGAGTCGGTAAACACTTTCACCCGGCACGGCTCTTTCAACGCTTCGAGCCCAATCGCAGCCGCGGCGATCTCCGCTTGCTGATTTGTCGCACGGCCGAGATACTCGCCGACCGCGCGCCAGAAACCTTTGTAACCGAGTAGGGCGACGGCTGCCGCCCGGCTGGATTCCTGTCCGTTGCCGAGACTCGATCCGTCGCAGAAGATTGCTACTTGCTTGAGAGCCGCCACGGCTACAGATTACTATTTTGCAGAATCTTCTGCATCGGAGAACGAAGTGAATGTCTGAAGTCGATCGAATTCGCGATCAGTTTCGTCGAGCTTTCGACGGTGAAGCCTGGCATGGGCCATCGGTGCTTGCGTTGCTCAACGGCGTTACCGCCGAGCAAGCGGCGGCGCATCCGATTCCCGGCGCGCACTCGATCTGGGAGTTGACGCAACACATCCGCGCATGGGAAGGCGCTTGCTTGCGCCGGCTCAACGGCGATCCGGCGCAGTTGCCCGATCGGGAAGATTGGGTGCCGGTGGATGATTTCAACGAGGAACAGTGGAACCAGACGAAGCAAGCTCTGCTTCAAACGCACGAGCAGTTGCTCGACGCGCTCGCCACCCTCGACGATTCGCGACTCGACGAGCCGATCATCAGCGATCCGAATATTCCGTTTTCGACGACGTATGTGACGCTGCACGGCGGAGTGCAGCACACTCTCTATCACGCGGGACAGATTGCGATTTTGAAGAAAGCGCTTGGGCTGTGATGAACGCGACTGTGAGGAGACGCGATTATGAGTGAACTATCGGCTAAACAGTGTGTGCCTTGCCGCGGCGGCGTGCCTCCGCTCGGCGGAGACGAGATTGCGAAGCTGCTGCCGCAGCTCAAAGGGTGGGAAGTCGTCAACGAGCATCACCTGAAGAAGAGTTACAAGTTTGGCAACTTTCGTGAGTCGCAGCAGTTTGTGAATCGCGTCGGGGAGCTGGCTGAAGAGCAGGGGCATCATCCTGACATCTGTTTTGGCTGGGGTAACGCGGAGATCACGATCTGGACGCACAAGATTGATGGTCTAACGGAGAGTGATTTCATTCTCGCCGCGAAGATCGACGAGCTCAGTTGAGATAGATCTGTTCGATCTCGTCGACCATCCGTTGCAAGCTGAACTGAGTCTTCACTGCCTCGCGCGCCTGTTCAGCGATCTCTGTCCGGTGCTTGGTATCAGCAAGCAGGATCTCGATGGCCGCAGCCAGTCGTGCAAAATCTCCAATCGGCGCGAGCAATCCTGTCTTTTGATCCCGGATAAGTTCGCGTGCGCCTTCAGTCGCCGTTGCTACGACGGGCGCGCTCGCCGCCATCGCCTCGGCAATCGCCAACCCAAACGATTCCGTCTCCGAAGCCGAAACGAAAACATCGAGCGCGGTTAACAACTCCGCCGCGTCGTTCAGCCAGCCCAGGAAATGAAATCGACTCTGCAAGTTGAGTTCAAACACGAGTCGCTCCAACTGCCGGCGCATCTCGCCTTTCGCCGAAGTATCAACGCCCGCGAGCACGAAATGCGTTTCCGGAAATTTTTCGGCGACGATCGCCGCGGCGCGAATGAAATCGTCGTGCCGCTTCAACGGGCGCAGTTCGCCAAGGCTGCCCACGAGTAGATCATCGGCCGGTAGACCTTTACTGCGCCGGAAACTCGCGCGATCGAACCCCGCGAGCTTGCGCGCGAATCGATCGACGTCCACGCCGTTACGCACTACAGCGATCCGCCCGTCTAGCCCTCCGATATCGCCGCCACCGATCTTCCCTGCTTTCAGCTCACGCGCGACGGCATTCGACACGGCGATGATGCGCGTTGCACGCGCGAGTGTGTGGCGATGCAGCCGGCTCAGCGGGAAAAGAACGTGGCGAGTGATGATGAACTTCGTGTTGCGGTTGCGGCGCGCTGCATAAGCGGCGAGCGAATAGTCACGCGCCAGGTGCGCATGCACGACTTCGATCCCGTGTTGTCGCACGAAGTGCGCCAGCTCGTGCGCGCTCCCGACGTCGAGGGCGTTGCGCAGCGGTATCGTTTTGATGTTTGCCGCCGGCACGCGCACGTGCTCGATCACCGGCGACTGCGGGCGCACGACGAGGTATAGATCGTGCCCGCGCTCGAGCAGTGAGTTGCTCAAGTCGGCCACGTATCGTTCCCCGCCGCCGAAAGATGCCGCTGAACTGATCTGGAGGATTCTCAACGAATAATGTTCGAAAGCGAAACAGGTTTCGCGCGCAGCCTTTCCGATTTACGAGGCAATTTACACGTGGTCGCCCGGTGACACAATCGGCACGTCTGTTGCCGTTCGGCTGCCTGAAGAACTTTGCGTTGGGGAGGATTGTATGGCTGATAAGGTAAAAGCAAAATTAGTAACCGGACTTTTTAAGAGCAAGGTGGCTGCCGAGGCGGCGGTGGACGCCCTTTTGAAACGCGGTTTCACACGAGACGACATCAGCGTGCTCATGTCAGACGAAACGCGTTCGAAACACTTCGCGCTTCAGTCGCGCACGCATGCGGCGGACGGGCTTGGAATCGGCGCATCGGTCGGCGGTGCGGTCGGCGCTGTTCTGGCAGCGATCGCCGCGGTGGGCTCGACGCTGTTTCTGCCGGGTTTGAATCTGGTGATTGCTGGTCCAATCGCGGCCGCGCTCGCCGGACTCGGCGCGGGTGGCGCGACCGGTGGATTAATCGGCGCGTTGATCGGCGCGGGCATTCCGGAATATCGCGCGAAAGTTTACGAAGCCGGAATTCGTGGTGGGGGAATTCTGATTGGTGTTGAAGCGCGGACGGATGAAGAAGTGGATCGGTTGGAAGACTTGTTGGGTGAGCTCGGCGCTGAGCACATCCGCACCGAGTAGTTGTTCCGCGAGACAAAACCCGGTTGTGCTGCGAGACAAAAAAACACGGCTGGAAGGATTCGTTCCTCGTCAGCCGTGTTCTGATTTGTAGTTAGCCGTTCTGGTTTGTCGGCCGTTCTGGTTTCCAATTGCCGCGTTCTCGGCGTCGTTAGCTGTGTCTAACGTTTGATCGAGTCGCCGACATCTTCGACGGCCTCACCGACCTTGCGGCGCGCCTTGCCGAAGCCCTCTTTCACGTCGCCGGCCGTGCGGTCCACGTTGCCTTCAGCTTCGAGATCCCTGTCGTCGATTGCTCTGCCAACGACTTCCTTCGTTTTGCCTTTTGCCTGATCCCACTTGCCTTCCATTTCGTCTCTATTCGGTAGTCCCATCTTAACCTCCTCATCTCTTGGTGAATTGGATTCACCCTCCGAGGAGCAACCACCGTTCCGCATACGAAACCGTACAGCAGCCTGAAATTCGTCATTCGGACTGTATGTTTCTACGACTCACCCTGCGCGATCTCCATTCATCTTCTGAATGATCGCGTCGGCAAACTCCGCGGTCTTGGC
>JBKPPP010000199.1:0-6091 GCA_046733615.1 Acidobacteriota bacterium
CCCATCTGCGTCAGACTGCCGATCGGTTGAGCAAAACCCTTCTTGATCGCTTCGACACCGGCGATGAACGTCGTACTCACGGCGCCGAGGCCGACGAGTAACACTCCTAGTCTTCCTTCGGCCGGACGGATCTCAGTCTGCTTCGCAGCGGGCATTTGTTGTTTCTCCTCGAAAGATTTGGTTGATGATACTAACCGCGCGGCGAACTGACGCGACGGATCTTGCTCATTATTGGCGGCGAATTGCGGAGGTCTCGTTCGCAGGGACGAGTGACTTGCGAAACTCGCGCGGCGTCGCGCCCGTTGCGAGACGAAAGGCTTTCGTGAAGTGACTCGCGCTGAGATAACCGACGCGCGCACCGACCTGCGTGATCGAGAGCTCGGTTTCCGCGAGCAGCAGCTGAGCCCTGGCCGCGCGAATGCCCGCGAGATAGTTGTGTGGCGTCGAGCCGGTCAGCTTCTTGAACAGGCGCGCGAAGTGAAACGGTGAGAGATACGAAGCGGCCGCGAGCGCTCTCAATGTCAGGTCCTGATCGAGCTGCGTGTGCATCAACTCGACGGAGCGGCGGATACGCCTGTCGACGAGACCAACGCGCGAGAGCTCCAGTTCTTCCGACAGACGCGGCTGAGCGTAGTTGCGCAGAATCTGTACGAGCAGTTGCTCGACAAGGGCGTGCAGCAGGATCTCTTTGCCGGGTTTTTCGTCGGTCAGCTCGGCCAGAAAGTCGTCGAAGAGCGCGCCGAGTTTTTGATCGGCGCTGTGATGAGCAGGATTGAAGCTGACGGTCGACTTCGGCGGGACCAAACGCATCGTCGTCCCATGCTGCATCACCAGTGAAGCAGAGAGAGTCAGCAGCAGAACTTCGGCGGCTTTGCCGGTCGCAGTGATACTTAGATTTGGTTCGAAGACGACGAATTCGGAAGCGCCGAGCCACGCATGTTTGCCGTCGCGCGTGTAGCTGAGTTCGCCGTCGAGTACGGCGAGGAGTGTGTAACCGGAGCCGGCCTGGTTTTGCCAGTGAAGTTGTTTGGCGCGGCGATAGGAAACTGAGTAGTCGGTTGAAACGAAGAACCGGTTGAGCTGGGCCGGGGGACGCGTCATTGATCCAACTGTACGCGAATCCGATCCGTGGCTTCAATCATCCTCGCCGGATCGTTTGTGATCAGCGCCTCGATGCCCGTCGCTTGCGCGCGTTGAATCCAGGCGGGATCGTCGACGGTCCAGACGACGACTCTCAATCCGGCAGCTCGCGCGCTCTCGACCAGCTTCGGCTTCGCGAGTCGATAATGAAGCGCGAGCACTGTTGCGCCGACACTCAGCGCCTGGTCAATCATGCTTCTATCTGTTCTTAGCGGGGAGTCAAACAAAGCCGCGGTTCTGAGGCCGCGGAGGTTTTGCAGAACGTTCAAGTCGAAACACTCAACTATTACACGCTCCGGAAAAGCGAATTCCTCCACCAGCTCACAACACGACTCCGCGAGTTTCGCCGAGCTACCTTTGATCTCG
The DNA here is from genome assembly GCA_046733615.1 of Acidobacteriota bacterium. GTDB lineage: Bacteria > Acidobacteriota > Blastocatellia > Pyrinomonadales > Pyrinomonadaceae > PSRF01. The sequence goes on from JBKPPP010000199.1 coordinate 1,507, forward strand.
AGACACAGCAGCAGTTTGTTGTCTGCCATCAACTCAAACAACTCACGCAAACTCGGAACGCCGAGTTCGTCCAACTCAGCGCCACGCAAATCCGCTACACGCTTGCGCAAACCATGTGTTCGAAACAGCGTGTCGTCGTGAATGATCACCGGCACGCCGTCACTGCTTAGACGCACGTCAAACTCGATCCCGTCCGCGCCAGCCAGGATCGCTGACCTAAACGCAGTCAGCGTATTCTCCGGCGCCACCGCGGACGCACCACGATGCCCAATGATTAACGGCTCACGCATGTTCGAGAGATTAAACCCGGAAGTTACTTTACGGCAGGAGGGCCGGTAATGACACGCTTCAGTTTGATATCGAACGTGCCGTAGTCGGTTTTGACGTGACCGCCGACGGGAAGATGCCGCGCGTCGTCAGTCACCCACATGAAGAACTCGCCTTTCTCCTGGTCGATGAGCCGTTCAGGCCCAAACAGCTCCGCACTCACGCGCAGCACGTCCACGCGGCCCAGCACAGTCTTCATCATTCGTTTCTTCTCGATCACCTTCACGGGAATCGTGTAGACACGGCCGCCATCGCCGATGAAGATGTCAAAGGATTTTCCGACTTCGAGTGGCTTGGTGCGGATGAAATAGATCGCCGACAAGATGTCCTGCAATTGCCCGCCGGAGAACTCAGTGCTCGCCTGGCGCGGCTCGCTCGCGGGATTGTTCGGATCGCGCAAGGTCCAGGTCATCTTTCCTTTCGAGTGATCGAAGATCGATTCGCTGGTGCGCACGCGTTTTCCTTGTTCGTCGACAATCGTCGTCTTCTTGACGGTGAACGTCAGCGGTTCCACGATCGACTCCACGACTTCACGGAACTTCAGATTGAACAGCCGCGCGAAGAAGCCTTTGCTCGTGACTTCGGCGTTGAATGTGAGCGTGTAGGAATTCTCGTCCGGTTGGTCGGTGCGCATCGCGCGAAACTTCAGATCGGCGACGTCCAGCCGGTGCAGCAACGCCCGGGAAAATTCCGCTTCGAAGTGAAGCTCTTCCAGCGGCTCAAAAGCGCGAGCTCTGTTTGGAGAAAGATTCTTCTGCGCGCGGGCCGGCGACACGCCGACGATCACAGCGGCAAGGAGGAGAGCCAGGGTGATTGTTTTCAATATTCGCAACTGGGCTATTTAGTAGAAACTCTTAATCAGCAGCAGTCCCCAGGCAATCACGAAGCCCAACGCGGCGCGATATTCCCGGTACTGAAAATAGAGAGAGCCATCGAATTTTACTGGGAGAGAATTATGTTCGCGAAACGGCGTCAGGCGCGGAAAGAACAGCGGCACGCCTCGTTTGTACATCGCATAATCCTTCGGAAAGAGCTCCGCCAAAGTCGAGGCTTCGATGCCGATGACCGGGATATAGATGCATGCAAATAGAGCTACAAACAGCAACCCTAGCAGCAGTTGGCCCGACGCAATGGTAAAGCCGAGCCCAATCAGAAAGCTACCAAAATATAACGGATTGCGCGTGAAGGCGTATGGCCCAAACACCGCGAGTTCCGAGTTCTTGCGAATGTAGCCCGCCGCCCACGCGCGAATCGCCAGGCCGACGAGCGCCACAGATGTGCCCACGAGCAGCGCCGTGTGTGTTGGCCGCGCAAAGAAGATGAAGATTGCCGCGCACAGAAATCCGAGCGGCACGCGCCAACGCTGAAACCATGTTCCACCTCTGCGGCTCATCCGTGTCTGACTTTTCTTTCTCCCGTCTCGATTCTCTGGGCCACAGCTTGAAACACGCGGTTAACCTCGATGTCCATGCAGATCCATTTTGAACAAGACCTGCGGTGACAATCAACGCGGCAATCGATGTCGGTTCGCTCGACGCAGACGTCGTTTAAATAAGGACTGCCGTTGCGCCACCACTCAGTGGGTCCAAACAGACCGACGATCGGAGCACCGGCCGCGACAGCGATGTGCGTCGGGCCGGTGTCGCCGCCGACGTAAACTCGCGCCTGCTGCGCCAGCGCGTAAAAACCTTTCAACGACAAACTGACCGGCAAAGCCTTGCCGGATTGCGCGGCTCGCTTCACGGCGTCGCCGAGTTCCTTTTCGCCGGGCCCGTACGTGACCAGCGAAGTGATCCCGTAGCTGGACCAGAGCAGATCGGCGAGTTTGCCGAATCGTTCTACGCTCCACAATTTCGTTGGCCAGCCGCCGCCCGGATTCAGGATCGCGTAGTTGCCACGCGTTACGGCGGCGGCAGCTTCCGCCTCTGCTTGATCGCCTTTCGTTACCCCGATCGGAAACGAAAGCTCCTCGGGCTCGGTGGGCACGGCAATGTCCAGCGAGCCCTCTACTAATAATAAGGCCTTGCGGATGACGTGAGTACGCGGCGGGATCGCGATTCGTTTGGAAAGGAAGAGGGTGCTGGCCGGTTCCCGCAAAGCCGCGCGAGAGTAGCCAAAAACACGTCGCGCGCCGGAGAGGCGCGCTATCGAAGCCGATTTGAGTAATCCCTGGAAATCTAAGGCGACATCGAAGGCCGAGGCGCGTAACCGACGTAACTGCTGGCGCGGTGCCCGCAGCGTCTCCCCAGACATCAGTCCGCGCCTCAGCGCCTTCGTGTCGACTTCGATGAGGCGATCCAAAACCGGGTTGTCTTTCAAAATTCCGGAAGCTGACCGTTCTACGACCCAGGAAATCTCGGCCTGAGGCATGCCCGCGCGCAGCGCCGCGAGGGCGGGCAGCGTGTGCACTACGTCGCCAATGCTTCCCAGTTTTACGATCAGAATCCGCATGCCCAACGCTCAGGTGCCGCCGAAATAACTGAGTTTCATCTTCGCTTCAGCCACTTTGTTTCCGTCCTTGTACTTTGTCAGCACTCCTTCCAGCACCGGCTGCTCGTCGGCGAGATCCTGTTCGGCGAAGACGCCGCCGCGCAGAAATTTTCCGGCAAAAGTGAAGTAGACCCCGCCCATCGTCACGGTCGTAAAACTGAAGTTGTCCCTTTTGACGACGAGGGTTTTGTAGTGAAACATCTTGCCATTGTTGAGCTGCAACGATTGCGTCGGAATCCGTCTCAGCCGCCGCCCATTCAAATAAATGCCGCTGAAATCCGAAAACCCGGTCGGCGCTTGGCCGATGAGAAAGAAAGCGCCGTCCGGATTGAACCTCGCCTGAGCAAGAACTGAAACTGTCAGCGTCACCAGGAGCAGTCCGACGGTCAAAGCTTTGATTGGTCTCGTCGTCAACCTTCACCTCCGAGTCGTGCCAGGATCGCCGAAGTCGAATGATCTTTCGGATCGCCGACAATCGCAACTCGTCCGCCGTAGGATCGTACCACGTCCCGTTCCGGGACGGAGTCTTCCGTGTAGTCAGTGCCTTTGGCGTGGATGTCGGGTTTGAGTGCGAGCAGCAATTCTTCGACAGTGGGCTCTGAAAACACGGTGACGTAAGTCACTGACTCGAGCGCATCCACCATCTCCGCGCGCTCGATAGCCGGAAGGATTGGCCGCCCCGCGCCTTTCAGCCGCACGACCTGCTCGTCGGAATTTACGCCGACAACCAAAACATCGCCGAGCTCGCGGGCGCCGGCGAGATAACGCACGTGCCCCACGTGCAGCACGTCGAAGCAGCCGTTCGCCAGTACGATTCGTGAGCCGTTTTGCCGAGCCGCTTTTATTCGCTCGACGAGCTCTTCACGGTTTAAGACCATTGATTGATTGTTCGATCTCGGCGGCGGTGACGCAAGCCGTGCCGCGTTTCATCACGACCAGTCCGCCGGCGTAGTTTGCCAGCCGCGCGGCGTCGGCGAACGACGAGCCGGAAGCGAGCGCGAGTGCGAAAGCGGCGATTACTGTGTCGCCCGCGCCCGTTACGTCGACCGGTTGCTGGGCGCCGACTGCCGGAATGTGAAGCGGCTCAGCCTCGTCCGCGAGCAACATCATTCCCTGGCCGCCGCGTGTGACCAGCAGCGCGTTGAGCCCGAGTTTCTCTTTCAATCGCGTGGCTGCCGTTTCCAGGTGCGCAGTCGAGGAGATCTGTTCGCCGATCAAGTGCTCCACTTCATCTTCGTTTGGCGTGGCGGCAGTGAAGCCGGAAAACTCCGGCAAACGAAAGCGCGAGTCGACCAGGACGGGAATATTCTTCGCGCGCTGCGTTTCGCGAATCAGCTCGGTCGCCTGCGCATCGACGACGCCATAGTTGTAGTCGGAAATGATGACTGTGTCTGCGGCGGCAAGTGCGTCGTTTAGAATACTGCTGATTGTTTTGCGCACCTCGCCGTCGGTGACGGCAGCCCCTTCGTAGTCGACGCGAATGACCTGCTGGCGATTGGCGTGCGAGTGGCCGGCGAGAATGCGCACCTTTTCTGTCGTCTGAATCTTCTTCGAGAGCAGCAGCCCGTCAATGTTCACTCCGGCAGCTTTCAACTTTTCGCGTAGCGTGCGGCCTGCCTCATCGTCGCCGGCGATTGAAACGAGGGAAACGTTCGCGCCCAACGCGGCCAGGTTCAACGCGCAATTTGCAGCGCCGCCCGGCATGGTTTCCGTCGACTCATGCCGCAGGATGAAAACCGGCGCTTCGCGCGAGACACGGCTGATCGAG
>JBKPPP010000200.1:0-8328 GCA_046733615.1 Acidobacteriota bacterium
GTATTGCCGTCTCGGCAAGATCGACGAGGCTTACAAGGTTTTCAGCCGCGCCGCCGGTCCACTGACCGCCAATCTCAACACCGCGAAGATGCTCGAGCGATTCGGTCGGGAAGACGACGCGATCAAATACTACGAAGCCGCGCGCGATATGGACACCAACAACACGATGGCGCTGCGACGGCTCGCGGATCTCTATCAGCGCGTCGGCCGTTCGTCAGAGGCTGACTCAGCACGCGCCGCTTTGGCGATTGCGTCAAACAACACGATCGTAGTCGGCAAGTAGTAAGAGCTCCCAAGGAAAAGAGAACTCGCATGTCCCACACCAGCATCCTGACCCGCGCGGAAATCGAAAGCATGGGACCACCGCTTCCGGAGGAGATGGCCGACACCGGCATCTCCGAAGGCTTCCTCTGCGACCTGGCGCTGAAGCACGTCGCCATGCTGCCCGAGCCGACGACGAATAGCGTCGCCGAGCGGATCAACCTGCCGCGCACGCTGACCGAAGACCTGCTGCAAAAGCTCTATCGCGAAAAGCTGATCGAAGTGAAGATGCAGTCGGCGATCGGCTCGACGCGTTACGCGATGCTGGACCACGGTTGGGATCGTCTCGCGCGGTTGCTGTCGATGTGTGGCTACGTTGGGCCGGCGCCCGTATCGTTGCGCGACTACACGCACATGATGCAGTTGCAGTCGATTCCGTCGAACACGGCGTCGATGGACACGGTGCGCCAGGCTTTTCACGATCTGGTGTTGCCGGAGTCGCTGTTGCAAACATTGGGATGTGTGATCAACTCTCGCCGCTCGCTGTTCCTGACGGGACTGCCCGGCACCGGAAAAACCGCTGTCGCCGAGCGGATCAACGGCGCGTTGGCAGGCGGAATCTGGATTCCGTACGCGGTCGAGATCGACGGGCAGATCATCCGCGTCTTCGACTCACACTGTCACGAACAGATCGCCGCCGACGAAACTCCGACTGAATTCGATCGTCGCTGGGTTTTGATTCAGCGTCCGCTCGTCGTCGTCGGTGGTGAGTTGACGCTGGAAAATGCGGACCTGACATGGAGCGAGGCGGCCAAGTTTTACGAAGCGCCGTTCCAGATGAAATCAAACGGCGGCACGCTGGTGATCGACGACTTCGGACGGCAGCGAGTGGCGCCGCAGGATCTGTTGAACCGCTGGATCGTGCCGCTCGAACGACGCGTCGATTATCTGGCGCTGCACACCGGCAAGAAGATCGAAGTTCCGTTCGAGCAGCTCGTCGTGTTCTCGACGAACCTTGACGAGAAGGATCTGGCCGACCAGGCGTTTCTGCGCCGCATGGGTTATCGCGCGCGCGTCGAGCCGCCGACGGCTGATGCCTATTCAGCGATCTTCCGGCACCAGGCGCAGCGACGAAACATCGCCGTCGAACAGCCCGTGCTCGATCATATTCTGACGAAGTACCGCGTTGAGCGCCGCCAGATGAAGGGTTGCGAACCGCGCGACTTGCTGGACCGCGCGACGGACATCTGCCTCTTCGAAAACCAGAAGACCCATTTGACGCCGCAGATCATCGACATCGCCTGGCGTAACTACTTCGGCACTTCGCACAGCTTCGCGTCCGTGCAAACGCAGGAAACGATGATCGAACGCACGCTGGCCGATCCGTTGGAACTGTAAGTTTCTATCGCGCCGTCGGCGCGAACTGAAGGTAGCCAGGGAAAACGCCCCTGGGACGAGGAAAACATGTTCCCAGCTCTGAAAGAGCGACAGAGTCGTCTCGCGATTCAGATCGTTTGTTTGCTCGCTTTAAGCTGCACGTCTGTCTTCGCGCAGACGCAGGTCCGTCTGAAGATGGCCGACGGCACGTACCTGACGGTCGACGACGCATGGGAGTCGCCGCAGGGCGTTTGGTATCGTCGCGGCGGACTCAACAACGTTCTGCCAAAAGAGAAAGTAAAGAAGATCGAACGCATCGAACCGGACGCGCCGGCCGCAGCGACAGCGACGACCACCAACGACGACGATCACTTCGACGCTTCCGACGTCGTAGCCGAAGCGGCGCCGGCAAACAACGGCGTCTACGAGGGTCCAACCTGGATCTTTCTGAAAGGTGGCGCGCGTGTCGAAGCCGACAGCGCAAACGAATCACCCGCCGGCGTTTGGTACAAACGTGGCGGCATGTCGATCTTCATCGATCGTGCGCGCATCGATCGCGTTGAGCTGGAAGACGCGGCCGTCGTTGCGAGCAACGGAAAGAAAGAGCGCGGCTGGAGTACCGGCCGTCCCGGCCTCGACACTCTGATCCGTCAGAGCGGCAACAAGTACAACGTCGATCCATACCTGATCTTTCTGGTGATGGAGCAGGAGTCGCACTTCAACACTCGCGCTGTTTCGCCGAAAGGCGCGCGCGGCCTGATGCAGCTCATGCCGGGCACGGGAGCGCGTTTTGGCGTTCGCCGTCCGCACGATCCGGCACAAAACATTTCCGGTGGCACCCGGTACCTGCGCGAGCTGCTGAACAAGTTCAATAACCGGGTCGACCTCGTGCTGGCGAGTTACAACGCCGGCGAGGGCGCGGTGATCAAGTTTGGCCATCGCGTTCCGCCATATCGCGAGACCCGGAATTACGTGAAGAAGATCAGCTATCGCTACAAGCGCACCACCGCCCGCACAAAGAAACCCACCGCCTCCGAACAGCGGCCAGATTGATACACACGCGAGCCTTTGGCGCATTGAGATACGGCCTCGGACCAGCCTCTCCAAACTTAAACTGAGAAATAGTTGAACTTAGTCGGAAGTCGACTGGCGGCACAGTCATTGCCGAACATTCCACGGTTTTGGCTGGGCTGTAGTCTGCCAGGACAGCAATATTCACATCTTTGAGGAGACGAGACAGAGAAACGATGCGACCAATCAAGCACGCGGAAAGAGGATTGACCTTAATCGCGGGAGGAATTTTCAACGCAATCCAGTCAGTAAACAAGTACAAGCCCAATCCTTCTTTTACCCCAAAATGGTCGGACAAGCCCCTGCTGAAATCCTGGCAAAAGAGCAAGCCGACCCTCGGCTGGCCACGCACGACCGATTCGCTTTGTCCCAACTGCGTCATTGAAGCGCGCGAAGAGATCCTGAGCGGCAAGAAAGACGTCAGCGTGCTGATCAACGAAAAGGTCGGCGAAATCAAAGCACAGATCATCGAGCGCGACGGCCAGATCTGGATGGTCAAGGATTGTCCGACTCACGGCCACTTCGAAGACATGATGGCCATCGACTCGCGTTTTCTCAAGCACATCGAAGCGATGTTCCCAGGCCGCGACATCGACGCCCACAACGACGAGAAGCTTCATAACCACGGTTCTAGCACAGTGAAGTATGGCCGCGGCGCCGTGCTGACTGTCGATCTTACCAACCGCTGCAACATGATGTGCGACCCGTGCTTCATGGACGCGAACCAGGTCGGTTTCGTCCACGAGTTGAGCATGGAAGAGATAAAAGAGATTCTCGACAACGCGATCACCATCAAGCCGCGCCGGCAGATGTCGGTGCAGTTCTCGGGTGGTGAGCCGTCGATCTCGCCGCACTTCATCGAAGCGATCAAGTACTCGCGCAAGGTCGGTTACAACAGCGTGCAGGCGGCGACGAACGGAATCGAGTTCGCCAAGAGCAAAGAGTTCTGCCGCGAGGCTGCCGCAGCCGGTCTGCGTTACGTATATCTGCAATTCGACGGTATCGGCAACGACGCGAACAGTCACCGCCAGGTTGGCAACCTGTTCGACGTGAAGATGCGCGCGATTAACAACCTGCACGAAGCGGGTGTGGAGATCGTGCTCGTTACCACGCTGGTCAACGGCATCAACAACGACCAAGTTGGCTCGATCATCCGTTTCGCGCTCGACAATCCGAAGAAGATCGCGTTCCTGTCGTTCCAGCCGGTTTCGTTTACCGGCCGTGACGAAGAGATCACCGAGTATCGCCGTTTGCAGCAGCGCTACACGTTGTCGCATCTCGCGCACGACGTGAAGGACCAGGTCGGCATCACTGAACCGACGCGCGACTGGTTCCCGCTGTCGCTGATGGGCGCCTTCGCTGACTTCGCGGATCTCGTTCACGGACCGCAGGCTGAATGGGGCCAGGTTTCCTGCGGCTGCCACCCGAACTGCGGCGTCGGCACCGCGGTGATGATCGACAAAGAAAACAAAGAGATGCGTCCCGTGCCGGAGTTTCTGAACATTCCGGGTCTCGTCAAAGACATGCAGAAGATCACCGACGCGGCGCGTGGCAAGTGGATGTCGAACATCATGATGGGCCTGACGCTGCTGAAGCACTACAACCCGTACAACTCGCCGTCGCAGTTCACGCTTTACGAACTCTTCAAGAAGTTTGACAAGTCCTTTGGCTTGACGGGCAAGGACTACGGCAAGGTGAGTGGCGATCGTGAAGCGTCCGACATCGAGAAGCGCCGTTCCGACCGCTGGAACTTCCTGTTCATCGCCGGAATGTGGTTCCAGGATCTCTTCAACTACGACTTCCGCCGCACCGAGATGTGCATCATCCCGTACGGCACGCAGGAAGGCGAGATCTCGTTCTGCGCCTACAACACGGGTATTGGTTGGAGAAACATCATCGAGAACATGCACCAGAACGCGACCGTCGCCAAGTGGTACCAGGAGCACGGCCGCCATGAGATCTTCGCCGGCGGCAAGGACGTCGAGATGGCCGACAACTCTCACAGCCTGGTGCTGAACGAAGTGGATTTGACGCGGCCGCACAAGCCGCATATGGAGGGACCGAAGACTGCGCATGAAGAGGCCGTAATGATGCGCAAGCTTTACCAGGAGATGGTGTTGAAGCAGCAGCTAAACACCAAGGAAGCCGACAAGCCAGTGCAGATCAAAGGCCTGGGCCGTAAGAAGGAAGAACCGGCCGAGGCAGTGCTGGTTTAGTTACCGAATTAACAGGAGGACGCAAAGGGCAGGAACCGACCCTAGAATTGGTTCTTGCCTTTTTGTGTTTCTGCGGGTTTGTGGTTAAATATCGGTCCGAATTGGAGGAAGGGAAAGCAGAGAACGAATGGCAATAGTTACTGTTAATCAGGGCGAATCGATTGAAAGCGCGCTGCGCCGCTTCAAGCGCAAGGTCATGACCGAGGAGATTATCAAGGATGCGAAGAAGCACGCCTTTTTCATCCCGCCCGGTCAGAAGGCCAAACTGAAATCAGCCCTGGCTCGCAAGCGCAACAAGAAAAAAGGACGAATGCGCATCCCGCGCGACTAGTTTTTCCCCGCACGCCACCGGGCCTTAGTCTTATCTCACCAGTCGTCTTAATCTAAGGGTCAAGAATCGGACGCTCCTGAGTGAGCGAGCCAGCCGAAACTGGAGTGTGCAGCGCCCGGCGCGCTGAGTGAAGTATGACGACGCGGATCCTGCTTACAAACGACGACGGCATCCACTCCGATGGGCTGATTCAACTGGAGGAAGCCCTGAAGGAAGTGGGCGACGTCTTTGTTGTCGCTCCCGCTTCGGAGATGAGCGGCGCGTCTCACAGTTTGACCCTCGCTCGCCCGCTGCGCATCCGCCAACTCGACGATCGTCACTGGGCCATCGACGGCACGCCTACCGACTGCGTCACGCTCGCTCTCAACAAGATTCTCCCCGAAGAACAACGGCCGCACATCTGCGTCTCCGGAATCAATCACGGCGGCAATCTGGGTGACGACGCCACTTACTCCGGCACCGTCGCCGGCGCACTCGAAGCCACGATTCTCGGCGTGCCCGGCGTTGCACTGAGCCTCGTCGCGCGCGACAATTTCGACTTCAAAGAGTCGGCGGCATTCGCGGTGATCGCAACGCGAAAGGTGCTCGAAGAGGGACTGCCCGAAGGCACTCTGCTGAACATCAATTTGCCGCCCGGCGAGATCAAAGGCGTGAAGGTTACGCGGCAGGGAATCAAGAACGCGCGTCCGGTGATCACCGAGCATATCGATCCGCGCGGCAAGCCCTATTTCTGGATCGGCGAGGAATACTTCAACACTAACTCGGTTGAAGGCACTGATTACCACGCCGTGAAGTCGGGTTACGTTTCGGTGACGCCGCTGCGAGCGGACATGACGGATCACACGGCGTTGACGGCGCTCGAAACCTGGAATTATTTGAAAGACTCCGAGTTACTCCACAAGAGTTAATCACTAGAACTCTTCAGGTGCAGCCAGCTAACAAACATCTCTTCGCTTCACGCCAGGAGTATTCAATTCCGCGCGAACGAATGGTTGCGCGTCTGCGCGAACATTACGGCATCCGCGATCCGAGGGTGCTCGAAGCGATGCGGAAAGTTCCGCGCCACTTCTTCGTGCCGGAAGCTCTTCAGAGTCGGGCTTACGGCGATCACGCCCTGCCGATCAGCGCCAACCAAACAATCTCTCAACCGTTCATTGTCGCGCGAATGACTGAGCTGCTCGAGCTCGACGGCAACAGTCGCGTGCTCGAGATCGGCGCGGGTTCGGGTTATCAGACCGCGGTGCTGTCGATGATCGCCGCCCAGGTCTATTCGATTGAGCGCATCGGCGATCTCGCCCGCGAGGCGCAGATGAGAATCCGCCGACTCGAAATCTACAACGCCACGGTGAAGTGTTTCGACGGCACACTCGGTTGGGCGGCTCATGCGCCATACGACGCAATCCTCGTCGCAGCGGGCGGTCCGACAGTGCCGGAGCCGTTGATCGCGCAACTGAAAGTCGGCGGCCGGCTGGTAGTTCCGGTCGGAGAATCGCGCGAAGCGCAGCGGTTGATTCGAGTCGTAAAGACGGAAAAGGGACGCAGAGAAGAGGACCATGGAGGTTGCGCGTTTGTGCCGTTGATCGGACAGCACGGCTGGTCCGACCGGTAGATTTTCAATTCATGATTGCCAGGATCATTACTGTTCTTTCCGGTTTTATTGTCGCGACGATCTCCACGCTGGGTTACTCGGGGGTCGTTTTGTTAATGGCGATCGAGTCAGCCTGCATTCCGCTGCCGTCCGAGATCATCATGCCGTTTTCCGGCTACCTGGTTTCGCGCGGCGAGATGAATCTCTGGGGCGTAGGCATCGCAGGTGCTGTGGGCTGCGTGCTCGGCTCGCTCGTTGCTTACTGGGTCGGGATGTACGGCGGGCGGCCGGTGATCGAGAAGTACGGCCGGTACATCCTGCTGTCGCGACACGATCTCGATCTCGCGGATCGCTGGTTTGCGAAGTACGGCGAAGCGATTGTTTTCATTAGTCGACTGCTGCCGGCCGTTCGCACGTTTATCGCTTTTCCCGCCGGCGTAGCGCGCATGAACCTCACGCGTTTTGTGATCTACACGTTCGCCGGTTCACTGCCCTGGTGTATCGGTCTCGCTTACGTCGGACAGAAGCTCGGCGAAAAGTGGGACAAGGACGACACGCTGAAGACCTGGTTTCACCGCTTCGACTTCGTCATCGGAATCGTTGCTGTGTTGGCGGTGACGTGGTGGATCTGGCGCCACATCAAGCACTCACGTCCCGAAGCTGAATGAGCAAACCACTCGATGCGATCGTCGTGGGCGCCGGCCCGAATGGGCTTGCAGCAGCAATCACGCTGGCAAAGCACGGCAAGCGCGTTCGGATTTACGAAGCTAACGATGTGGTCGGTGGCAGTGTGCGTTCGGCGGCGATAACGTTGCCGGGGTTTGTACACGACATCTGCTCGGCGGTGCATCCGCTCGCAGTTGGCGCGCCTTTCTTCAAGAGCCTTCCGCTCGAAAAATACGGTCTCGAGTTTATTCATTCACCGGCGCGACTCGCGCACCCGTTCGACGACGGCAGTGCTCTATTGCTTTACCGTTCGCTCGATCAAACGAGCGAACAGCTTGGCGATGACGCGCGCGCCTATCGCGATCTGCTGCGCCCGTTGGTGAACAACTGGCATAAGCTATCGCGCGATCTGCTTGGTCCGCTGGAGATTCCGCATCATCCATTCTCGCTCGCTCGCTTCGGTCTGCTGGGAATCCGATCGGCATCTGGTTTGATAAGGGCGCGTTTTAAGGAGGAGCGAACGCGCGCTTTTTTCGCGGGCCTCGCGGCGCATTCCTGTTTGTCACTCGATCAGTTTGGAACGGCAGCCTTCGGACTCATTCTCGGCGTGCTGGGGCACACCGCCGGCTGGCCGATTCCGCGCGGCGGCTCACAGAAAATTTCAGACGCCCTGGCAGCGGATTTTCAGGATTTGAACGGCGAGATCGTTACGGGCTCACGAATCGAATCGATCGGCGATCTCCCGCCGGCGCAATGCGTGCTGTTCGATGTAACTCCGCGACAGCTTGTGCAAATTGTCGGCGATCGGTTTCGTCCGG
>JBKPPP010000201.1:0-5215 GCA_046733615.1 Acidobacteriota bacterium
TGGTTGCGGGCAGACGCGTCCAGGTCAGGCCGGCGTCGTTCGACTTGAATATACCCGCGCCGCGCACGCCGTCGGCGTTAAAGAACCCCTCGCCTGTGCCTGCGTAGATGGTGCTGGAGTTGGATGGATCGAGCGCCATGCAGGTGACGGCAATGTTGGCGAGAAAGTCGTTGAGCGGATTCCACGTGGCGCCGCCGTTTGTCGTTTTCCAAATGCCGCCGGCCACTGCCGCGGCGTACATCACGTCAGGATTGACGGGATCGATCAGCAGGGCGCGAGTGCGGCCACCCACGTTGCCTGGTCCTAACGACTGCCAGGTGCCGAGAACGCCGCTCGTCGAGGCGCTGCCGGCGCCGGCGCCGCCACCGCCAGTGCCGTTGGGAAACTCTGGATCATCCTCACCGAACAGTACCTCCGTGTCGCCGGCATCGGCTGCCGCAGGCAGGTTCTTGTTCTTAGCGGACGAGAAACGCTTCATGTGTTTAATCTTTTCTTTTGCCTCGAAGTAGCGTTCGACGGGCAACTGTTTCTCGCCTTTCGGCAAGCGCTTCTGCAAATACCACTCGAGGGCCTCGCGTGGCTGGTCGAAGCGATTCGTTTCTTCTTCAGAGTCAGACTTGAATAGTGAGGCGAGGCGAGGGTTTTGTTTGATCAGTTTTTGTCGCGCAGCGATCTCGAGGCGTGATTCTCGGTTCTTATCTTCGCGTGTTTGCCGGTTGCGCGCCGAGGTTTTGGCCTGTTTGGTTGTGACGCGCGACTTCTGTTGTCGGGGTTGGTTGTGACGTGCGAAAAGAGTCACACCGTTCAGGAGGAGTATACAGATCAAGGTCAGGGACGTAAGGAGGTTGCGCATAGATCTAATTCCTTTCAGCGGAGTGCCGACACTTGCTAACGGCTTGGGCTCCTATAACCGCGAGTTGAAGAGAAGAAGGTTAGAGTTGAATCAGGTTGCTGTTCGTTGCGATTGCGTTGACGCGTTGGCCTCTTCCACGTAAGAGGTCCGCGCATTATACATTCGGGTTTCACAGAACCCAAGCTGGAACGATCGCCGTCGGCAGATTGATTTTCCCGCTCGCTACTCGTACCGCAGTGCCTCCAGCGGGTCTACTTCCGTCGCCTTACGCGCGGGCAGCCAGCAGGCAATCAAGGCCACCGAGGTCAGCAAGGCCGCGATGACAAGGAGGGTCATTGGATCGGTTCCGCTTACACCGTAAAGCTGCTTAGCAATCTGGCGCTGCCATGCGTCTTCTCCGAAATACGCACTCGCCAGCAAATGTTTCAACCCATACGCACTCACGGACCCCAATGCCAGTCCGAGCAGCACGAGTCTCATTCCTTGCCAAATGACTGACCGCCGGATATTCGCCGCTTGCGCACCAAGCGCCATACGAATGCCCATTTCATTTGTGCGTTGGGCGACCGAATAGGCCAACACGCCGGAGAGTCCGACGGCCGCCAGCAAGAGCGCCAATAGACCAAAGAAACTCAACAGCCGAGCGGATAGGCGTTCCGGTCCTAATGTGGCCTGTGCGCGTGCTGTTTGTGTGCCGATCTCCGTGACCGGCAGATTGCCGTCCAATTCGCGTACTACTTGACGCACTGTGGCGGCCACCGCAGTTGGGTCACCCGCCGTGCGCAGTGCGAAATGCATCTCGCCAATTTCGTCGACTTCCTGCTGCCACGGCGTGTAAAGCAGTGGCTTGAGCTCTTCTCGCTGGCTCATGTACTTCGTATCCGCCGCCACGCCAATAATCTCAACCTCACGGTCGCCAATGATTGTCGTATGTTTGCCGACTGCATCATCGTTGGGGAAGAACTGGCTGGCGAAGGCTTGACTGACGATCGCCACTTTGGGCGCATGCTGGTCATCTTGCGCCGTGAAGCCGCGACCTCTCAGCAATGGGATCTCGAGCGTCTCGAAATAGTTTTCACGTACCGCCTGCCGGTTCGTAACGTGTTTCGCAGTCGTTTCAGTCTCGCCCGGGAGCAAGATGTCAAAGAACCAATTATCATTCGCGATCAGCGGGACCTTACTGAATGTCGCCAGGCGCACGCCGGGCAAGTGATCCAAACGCGCAAAGAGTTGCTGATAGAACTGCACCAGCCGTTCGTCTTTGTAACCACCCAGTTGTGGCTGCAACCTGAAGACCAGGAGATTCTCAACATTGAAGCCGAGGTTGACTCGTTGCAGGTTGTAGAGCGTGCGGATGAACAAACCCGCTCCAACCAACAACAACAACGACAGAGCGACCTGCGCAACAATCAGCCCGTTACTCAACCGTGACACTGCGCCTGTCGTGCGGCGACTCTGTTTGAGCCCGGTCGCCAAATCCTGCCTCGTCGCGCGCCACGCGGGCGCTAAGCCGAACAGGACGCCGGTGAATAGTGAGATGGCCAAGGTGAACGCCAGCACACGCCAATTCAGACTAAGGTCAACGCCATTGGGAAAGATTCCACTGTCATTATCGGTCAGCGCCAGCAGCGCGCTTTTGCCGCAAAATGCGAAGAACACACCGACCGCGCCGCCCAACGTCGCCAGCAGCACGCTCTCGGTTAAGAGTTGCCGAACCAGACGCCAACGCCCAGCGCCCACCGCCAACCGCACGTTGATCTCTGCGTTACGCAATGCCGCCCGCGCGAGCAGCAGGTTCGCCACGTTGGCGCAGGCAATCAGCAGCACGAGCGCAACCACGATGAAGAGGCCGTACACAGTGCCTGAATATTTCCTGCGATGATCAAGCATGCCGCGACTGCCGGACTCGGCGAGCAGGCGCGGATAATCTTTAGGGTCGAGTTGAGCGGGTTCACCCGCTCTGCGCGGCGGCGGCATGGCTTCCAGCGCTGCGGCTTGGAAAGTACCGTTCAAGGTGTCGCGCGCCTGTTCGTAGGTCGTGCCCGGTTTGAGCCGTCCCATCACGTTGAGCCACCAGACGCCGGGTTTCGTCGCCGTGCCTAAGCGGCTTCGTTCCCCTTCTAACAGTGGCTCAGAGGTCAGCGGCACGGTGACATCGGGGCGATAGCCCACTTGTAAGGTGCCGGTGAAAGCGGGCGGCGTCACGCCTATGATGGTAAATGACTGCTTGTTTAGTTTGAGCGGCTGGCCGATGACAGCCGGATTCGCGGCGAAGCGCTCCTGCCAATATTGATAGCTGAGCACGACTACGGGAGCGGCATCCGGCTTGTCATCTTCGTTACTGATTGCGCGTCCAAAGATCGGTTGCACTCCAAGTCCGGCATAATAGCCACCGGACACGACTTGCCCCTTAACAACCTCGGCCTGGTCTCCAACCACCGCAGTTAATTCACGCATTGGACCGAAGACAAAGAGATCGCTGAGCGGGCTGTCGGGCGCAGCGTCGCGCGCCCGGCGCATCTTTTCGAAGACGTCGTAGCGAAACAGCGAAAGCCCCTGCGTGCCTGGCGGAGTTGGAACGTTCGACGAACCGCTCTTGCCGCTTGTCCTGAACGAACGTCCGGCTTGCAAGGAAAACAGCACCAACTGCTCAGGCTCCGAAACCGGCAAGGTCCTGAGCAGCACAGCATCCAGCACACTGAAAAGGGCAGTGTTCGCGCCGATGCCAAGGCCCAGTGAAAACACTGCCACCACAGTGAAGGCTTTACTCTTTGCCAGCATTCGTGTGCCGAAGCGTAAGTCTCGCAGCAGATCGTGCAGCACGCTGATGCGGCTTGCTCCCCAGACTGCCGGCTCCTGGGTGACGGGGCGTTCGGCCTTGCTTAGTTCACGTGCACTCTCATCCAGCGCCTGACGAGTCAGGCGCAAGGCCTCGTCCTCTGTCGTACCATTAAGTAATAGTTCCTCGTAGTAATCCTCGAGATTCTGGGCCAACTCCTCGACGATCTCGGCCTCACGCAGGGGCGCCAACCGCAACGGCCGCAGGCGCTCTCTGATCTCCTTCTTAAAACCAGCCATGTTACGTTACCTCACGCAGGATTAATCCCAGCCACTCGATCGAGAGCCGCGAAGAAGTCTTTCCAGGTGCGCCTCTGTTCCGCCAGGATTTTGCGGCCTGCTGCCGTCAACGTGTAAAAGCGCCGCCGGCGTTCGCCGGGTTTTTCCACCCACCGGCCTTTAATCAAGCCGCGTTTCTCCAGCCGGTAAAGGAGTGGGTAGAGCGAGGCGACGTGAAATTGCAACACACCATCGGAGCGGTGCTCGATTAACTTCCCAATCTCGTAGCCATGGCGTGGCCGATCCTCCACCATTGCCATAATCAGCATTTCCGTGCTGCCTCTTTTTAGATCGCGATCAAGCATACGAGCCGTCTCCATATGTGGTGACGCCATATATACACTTCAGCGGAATGGTAGATCAAGAGTTTTCCACGTCCTCACGCTTTTGAGCTCACGAACTGTAGACCTTCGCGGGCGACGTCGCCGGGGATTTCGTGATCGCCGTCGAATTCGCGAAAGGTGACGTTGTAGCCGCGCGCCGTGAGGTTAGCGGCGATCGGGCGGCCGCAACGATCGATGGGAAGAATGTGATCGTGTGTGCCGTGGGAGATAAAGAAACGAGGCTGGCCGCGTTGACTTCCCTGAATCACGAAGCCCGGTGAAAATGCGACGACGCGGCTGAAGAGATCGCCATTGATCAGTCCCAACGAGATTGCATACGAAGCGCCGTCGGAGAATCCGCCGATGGCGATCCGGTATGGATCGATGTTCACCAGGTCGAAGGCGCGAGCGAGCGCGAGGTTCAGCATTTCTACGTCCGGTCCAAAAGCGCCGCGTCCGAAAACCCCGCCCATCGCATCCCAGGTTGTACCGCGAGAGTTTGGCGCGAGCACCGCCACGCCTGTTTCCTTGTAGGTGTCGCCCAGATACCAAAACATATTTTCCGCGCCCTGCGTCGCGCCGTGCAGCATCACTAGCAACGGAAGTGGAGAGCCGTCGCTCGCACTCGGTGGCACCCGAAGCACGGCATCGCGCTCACTGGTGATTCCGAGCATGACCTGTCCGGTCGCCGAAGTCTTGACGCCGGCGCCAGGACGCGCCGATATCCGGCCGTCGCTGAACATCGACGAATTGCCAAAGCCATTGCACGCGCTGCCGAGCGCCACCGACGCCACAGCGCCACCAGTCATCGCGCAGAAGCGGCGCCGGTTAAATTTTGTGCGACTAAAAGTCATTGGCGAATATAATCGGCCACAAGCTTACACCCGATCGCGTCCTTTTGAGAGAACAATGGCCCAGCACT
>JBKPPP010000202.1:0-23213 GCA_046733615.1 Acidobacteriota bacterium
ACCTTCGTAAACGTTGTCGATGTCGGCGGAGATGATCGTGCCCGAGTTCTTCGCAGCGCGCGCGACCGCCACACACGCCGGCGGATCGTGCGCATCGAGATGCAGCACCCGTCCCAGCGCGCCGAACTCCACCGGCGCTTCTTCGGGTTTGTAGGCCAGACGATCGTCGCGGTCCCAGACGATCGTGCGTTCGCCACTGCGTGCGTCGATGGTAATGAACGCGATCTGGTTTCGTGCGCCTTCAACTACTTCGCCAAAGTCGACATTCACGCCCTCATCCAGCAACGTTTCCAACCCGAACCGTCCCTCGGGATCCGACCCGAACCGTCCAGCGTACGCCGTCTCCAAACCCAGCCGCCGCAACGCCACCATCGCCGTCGCAGTCTGCCCGCCGGCCGACTGCTTGTGCTCGACGAACCGCATCTTTGTGTCGAACTCCGGATACTCCGGCACCACGATCAAATGGTCGACGGCGTTCAGTCCAAAGCCGACCGCATCGAACTTTCTCTTTGGCGGAAGCGTGATCGGAAACTTCATCTGCGTAAGCTAAAATGGCATCTGACTATTGTGCCCTTAGAAGAGAAACTCAAAGAAATTCCGTCCTCGCCGGGCGTTTACCTGCATAAAGACGCCGCGGGTAGGGTGATCTACGTCGGCAAGGCGAAGAACCTGCGCAGCCGTGTGCGCTCTTACTTTCGCGCCCGGCCGTTCGATCGAAAAACCGACGCGCTCGTCGGCCAGATCACGGATTTCGAGTTCATCGTAACCGATAACGAAGTCGAGGCGCTGATTCTCGAAGCCACGCTCGTCAAACAGTACAAGCCGCGTTACAACGTCAAGCTTCAGGACGACAAGTCTTACCCGCATCTGAAACTGACCATCAACGAGCCGTTTCCGAAAGTGGTCATCACGCGCCGCATTCAGAAAGACGGCGCGCTCTACTTCGGACCGTTTCTGCCGGCGAGCCTGGCGCGGCGTACGATCGACCTCATCAACCGCACGTTTCAACTCCGCACCTGCGACATCGAGATCGACGGCAAGGCGCCGCGGCCGTGTCTCGAGTATCACATCAAACGCTGCCTCGGCCCGTGCGTGAAAGGCCTCTGCACGCCGGAACAATATCAGGAAGCGGTGCGCGACGTAAGGCTGCTGCTCGAAGGACGAAACAAGGAACTGGCCGACGCGCTCGAGGGGCGCATGTTTGAAGCTTCGGACGAACTCCGTTACGAGCTCGCCGCGAAGTATCGCGACCTGCGCCGGACCGTCATCAAGCTTTCCGAGCAACAGAAGATGGCGACCACTTCGGAAAGCGACGTCGATATCTTCGGCTACTACCGCGAAGGACAGCGACTCGCGCTCCAGCTTTTCACGATGCGTGAAGGCAACATCGTCGGGCGCCGCGAGTTTTTCTGGGAGGACCTGGCGGAAGACACGTTCGATCCGGCGGAGTTTCTGAGTGACGTGCTGGCGCAGTATTACGCTTCCGATTACGTGCCGCGGGAGATCTATGTACCCGTCGATTTTCACGATCGCGAGTTACTCGAAAAAGCGCTCACCAAACGACGAGGCCGGCGCGTGCATATCGAGACGCCGCAACGCGGCGAGAAGCGCGACATGATCGATTTGGTCGACAAGAATGCGAAGCTCGCCTTCGAGCAGCGCTTCCGCATTCTCAAGCCGGACATGAAGCGCGTGCTGGAAGAGTTGCAGGAGACACTCGAGCTGCCGCACTTCCCGGGGCGCATCGAGTCGTTCGACATCTCGCACATCCAGGGCGCGGAGAATGTTGCGGGCATGGTAGTCTGCGACAACGGCAAGATGAACCGCGCTGAGTATCGCAAGTTTCGCATTCGCGGTGTCGAGGGCGCGAACGACGTCGCGTCGATGCGCGAAGTGGTGACGCGGCGTTATCGCCGTCTGCTCGAGGAGGGCAAACCGCTACCCGATCTGATCATGATCGACGGCGGCAAAGCGCAGCTCGGCGGCGCGGCGGAAGCAATGAGCGAGCTCGGTCTCGAAGCAATCCCGATGGTCGGAATCGTGAAGCCGCCGCAACGTCACAACGACGTCGCCTATCTATTGATGAAAGGCCGCGAAGACGAACCAATCTATCTCGACTCACATTCGCTGATCCTGAGGCTGCTGCAAATGATTCGCGACGAGACGCACCGGTTCGCGGTGACTTACCATCGCAAGCGGCGCGAGTTGCGCGATTTTACTTCAGAACTGACTGCTATTCCGGGCGTGGGTGACAAGCGGAAAGGAAGACTGCTGCGTCACTTCGGTTCCATTCAGCGGATCTCGCGAGCAGGTGTTTCTGAGTTGACTCCTTTTGTGGGCCGCAAAACCGCGGAAGAGATTGCAGACCACTTCGAACGCCAACGATCACTCGCGCAAGCAGCGGTTCCCGCGGAAAACACCGAAGCTGCGCCGCCCAACCCGGATCAGGTTCCACCGCCGCCACCGCCACGCACGCCGCTGAATTCATAAGTCAGGTGCAGCTTGAGCGCGCCGTCGAGGATCTCCGCTCGCACGTCTTTCGCGTGCGCTTTGACTGCGCCGTTGCTCGCCTTCACCGGAATCATCAGCGACAACTGCGGCTCGCTCACGAGCACCAACGGATTCACCCGCTCGTTGATCGCGCTCTGCACAAAGACGGTGACGAAGGTGTTCGCGATCGGATTCACGCCTTCGAGATTCACGCCTTCGACGGTGACGTTTCCGTAAACGGTCTGTTTCGACTCCTCGAAATACAATCTGATATTCGTCTGCGCCCAGCCTTTGAACTGTATGCACTGACCGCCGAAACTGTAGTTGCCGGAAAAAGCGAGCGGCGCCGAAACGTTTCCATTGTGAAACTGCACGCCCGTTTTGACACCGCTTCCTTCAGGCAGAAGTGTGATGCTGTTGTTGCAGCCGCCACTCTGTAACGCGGCCGGAGTGATCTGGTCACGGTCCGCGAACTGATTCGCGAACTGGTTGGGGCCCGCGGCCTGGCCCAGGTGAAACGTCGGCGTTCCCAAACCCGAGAACGTTGTTGCCAACACGGCATCGATAAAACTCTGTTCGAGGCCGATGACCACCGTCGCGGGCGGGTTCTGGCCGCTGTCCGGTGGCTTCACCGCAACTCCCGGCGTCGCCCTTGCGGGCCCGATGCCGAGAAAATAGATCGCGGCGCCTGCGCCCAACAATATTCCCAGGACCAGTATGAGAACGTATCTCATTTACGACTCCTTCATCTCGGACTCGGACTGAGCGTCGGCGTCGGAGAAGGGCTCGCGCCGATTGCCGGCGATGGCGACGGCTGCGGCGTTGTGTTCATGTTCGTCAGCAACGTTCTGAGCACCGCGGCAATCGTGTTGGAGATCGCGTTGATTTGTGCGCGGACCTGCTGCTCCGAAACTTTGTTGTATCCCGCCGGCACCTCAAACAGACTCAGATCCGGTTCCGTCGTGATGTCGCGCATCTCCGCGACGACCTTCGCGCCTTTGACGCCCTGCACGTTACCAGTCGCTTCGGCAAAAAGCTCGGCCCGCAGCGGCAGTCCCGTGTCTTTATCTACAAAAATGAACGATTCGGTGTTGACCTGGCCGGCCGACGTGTTTGTCGACGACGTTCGCGCGTAACGATACTTCACCGCGGTGCGTCCTGCCAGTGGCTCTTCGCCGACGAGCTGGATGCCCTGAAGCCGATCGAGATAGGCGACGAGCTGGCCCGGCGTCATCAGTTTGTGCAGTTGAAATCCGGTGGCTTCGGGCGTCAGTTCCGCGTACTGCTTGCGTCCCGGCGCAATCGCGTAATGAACACCGTTGTGTTCGAGATAAATCAGGTCCGAGCCGTCCGGCAGTTTGAATGAGAGCCGGCGGTCAGCGCCGTTCTTGGCGACTTCGGCCGACAACGTTGGAATGCCAATCGTCTTTTCGCCGCCTTCTGTTTCCGCGCTGAAAACGAGCGTGGCGCGATAGCGATCGGGTTCGCGCGCGGCGATCGTGGAAGGCGCGGTTGCCGTGTTGGCGTTCGCGGGCGCGAGATTGGCGTTCGCGTTCACGTTGGTATTGACGTTCAGGTTGACATTGGATTCGGCTGGACCACGAGCACATCCACTCACTGCGATCAGCGTCGCTGACAGAGCCAGGACGAAAATTAAGACCGGCGGTCTAACGTCGGCAGTTTTCATAATCGACACTCCCCAAAGGATCGCGCGCAACCAAGGCGCGCGCAACGTTATTAAACAGGGGGTTAATTGGAGGGAAGGCCCATAGTAGCATGATCCGCGTTGACTTTCCCTATCAAAGTGGAATAGAAGCGAACACGCTCTGCCCAGAACTTTTTGTCCGGAGTTTTTCCATGAAACACATTCTGCTCGTGTTGACGATCTGCGTCGCGTTGTCGCTCTGCAACCTGTCTGAGAGGTTTCACAAAACTGGGAATTCGAGCTCGGGCGGTTCGGGATCCAGTTCCAGCACGAGCAGCGACATAGCCGCCGAGCCGGGAAGGCCGACGTCCGCGCAAACGGCGGCGCTCGCGGGCGGGCAGGAGATCAAGTGGGACCGGCAGGGAATGTCGTGGACCGTGCCGCCGAAGTGGACGCAACTGGAGAATGAGTCGAAGTCGTTTGTGTGGACCTCGTCGGGCGGCGACGCTGCGAGTTTGAACGTGAACATCTCGCCGATGGACGAAAGCTTTCCGGCTGACGACAGCATCAAGGCAACTTACGACGGAGCAAAGACACGCGCGAAGAATGGCGAGGTTGATGAGTTGAAATGGGTTGAGATTGATGGGGTGAAAGGGGTGCAGTTTCGTGAGGCGAACCCTGAGCATCCTGACGGGATTCGGCGGCTGCAATGGCTGGCGTTCCGGAAATATTCGGGCCAGTTGCAGATGCTGAACGTGATGCTGTCGTCAGAAGGAAAAGACTTCGACCGCCACAAGGACGCGATGTACGGCATTCTCTACTCGATGAAGATCGCGCATTGAGTTTGGACGGCTCCGCCGCCGGATGTGAGGCAAGGCTCTGCCTTGCCGCGGAGGTGAGTAACAAAGGAGGCTGAGCCCCCAAACCTTCTTAGCGTCGCCGGCGGGGCTAAGCTCCGCCTCACATCCGGCGGCAGAGCCGTAAGTTAGTGGAGGGCGGCGAATGACTGAGTTTTCACTGAGTCACTCGCCGTTGCTGTTGGTGTGGGGGTTACTGCTTGCGGATGTAGTTGCGATGGACCCAGGCGTCCTTCTGATTGCGATCCTGGGTTTCGAAGAAGATGTTCTTGTCGTCTTCGCGCGTCAACACGCGAACACGCGGCGTCACCGCCTTCGTATTCGCGGCGCCCTGCTCGGCGTCGACCAGAAACTCGCTCACGGCGCGATCGGCGATCGGTTCCGGCTTGACGTTCTCGTTCAGCTCCGCGACTGCTTCAACGGCGCTCGCCTTCAGCAGCTTGGGCCAAAGCTTCACGAACAGTGAATGCGACGCGTAAACGTCGGCGCTGTTCACCTGGCCGTTGATGGCAAAGGCGTAACCAATCACGTCCGGCTTGTTCTGCGCGATGGCTTTGAGCGCGTTGATGTAAGCCTCAGTTGTTTCTTTCACTTTCGAATCTTCGACGGAGAGTTCGAGGCTCGAAGCGGACACGGGCGCCTGCACATTGCCGCCGACGTTCGCGCTCAGCTTCGCCTGCACGACTTCTACTTTGTTCCAAACTTCTTCCTGCGAGCGGGCGCGTTTGGCAGCGAGCTTGAGTTCTTTGCTGACGACGGTGTTGTCAGAGCTGCTGAACTGCGCATTCACTTCGTTACCGCGCTTGCTCCAGCGGCCTGACTCGACGCAGAAAGCAGCG
Organism: Acidobacteriota bacterium; assembly: GCA_046733615.1. Lineage (GTDB taxonomy): Bacteria > Acidobacteriota > Blastocatellia > Pyrinomonadales > Pyrinomonadaceae > PSRF01. The sequence goes on from JBKPPP010000202.1 coordinate 5,832, forward strand.
ATCGGCATCCGGCCGGAGCGTGGCGGCACGATGAAGTCGACCGAGATCATGCGGTCCTGATCTCCGCCGCGGACGATGTCGCCCGATTGGACGTAGACGTCCTGGCTTGAAAGATTCCTGATGGCGAGCTCGTTTACGTCTTTGGTCTCGTAGACGACGACTTTCTTTTGGGCAAGTGCTTCCTGAAGCGTGAGAAAGTTCTTGCCGGGCAGCAGATCTTTTCCATGGACCAGAAACACGGTCAGATTTTGGTGCGTGTAGGGGCCGGAGATGCGGTAGTGGGTGTTGGCTTGGGTTTCCTGGTTGGGTTGGCTCCGGCGGCTGGACTGGTTTTGCGAGTTGGTGGAAGAGTCTTGGGCTTGGGCGTTGATAAAGATTCCAACCGGAAGAGCGAATAACAGGCAGAACGCCGCGAGGGCGGCTAGGTGTTTAGGCTTCATTGTCGTACTCCTGAAACTGCTAGGCAGTAGTTTCTACAACGGGGAGAAACTTTGGCTGCGAAGAGAGCGCGCCGCATGATTCCTGAACGGACTCTCTTCGTTGAGAAGAACGAGTATGATGACCAGACTTGCATTGAGAGGAAGTAGAAGCGAAAATCGTTGCCAGCCTTGAGGTAGTTTTTGCCTGTCTTTTAGTTGAGTCAGCCCAGAGACTGAAACGTCCAACTCTCTTTCGACATAAACAGTAACTGCTGAGTGATGGCTTTAGAGTTCACTTGGTGCGTTCTAGTTTGGGAAACCAAAATAGCTGTTGCTCCCCGTGCTTGTCCTTCAACCAATCTTTGTTTGAGAGGTAACTGTTATGCGCGCAATCAGCCATGGATCGACCTCCGGTCCCAGCACGAAGAAGACGGCCGACGACGTGCTCAACGGACTCGGCGACGACCTCCGCAACCAATACTTCTTTGACCGCACTGATAACACAGCGCCTAGCTTTCCTATCTGCCATCTGTTCCCCGAGTTGGCGGCAGACAAGGACAAGCTGGTTCCGGAAACCGAGAAAACTCTTGATTGCCTCACAAAACTAGGTGAGTCGATGCTCGATAAAACCGATGACTTTATGGCCGAGTTCACCGCCATCCCGTCGGCGTACACCTACTTCTCGCAGTTGGTGAACCACGACATCACCTTTACTGACGTAATGAAGCCCGACGGAATAACTGACGCCGCCCTGCTCGCCGATCCGCTGTTAAAACCATGGTCGGATGAAATGATCGCCGAGCGAGTTACCAACAAACGAGAGAGGGTGCTGGAACTCGACTGCGTTTACGGAAGCATGCAAGCTGGCGTGCTGCCGCCACGTGATCTGAAACGACACGACCTGATGGCCCTGGGAAGACTATTTGATACTGACACCCGCTCCCTCGTAGAGAATGGTTTCTTCGATCTGGTCCGCTGCCCGATCTCAAACGATCGCGAGAAAGATCGTACGGCCTTGATCGCGGATAGACGCAACGACTCCAACATCGTTTTGTCGCAGTTACAGGTAGCATTTCTGCGTGCTCACAATGAGATCATCGAACTCGACAAATGCTCGTTTGTGGAAGCCCAGTCGACACTGCGAAAGATTTATCAGTCGGTGGTGCGTCATGATTTTCTGCCGAAAATAGTGCCCGAGAAGACTATCAATGAGGTTTTGGCGAACCCGAAACCGATGTTTGATGCCACGAGGGGAGTGCCATTTGAGTTCAGTATGGGCGCGTTTCGCTTTGGGCACGGCATGATTCGTCGGGCTTATTACCTCAACGATAGAGTTAGGAAACAAGGACTTCTGGACCTATTCACACCGATGGCCCTATCCAATAGCGTCACCCTCCCACAGACCGGTGTCGGATTTCCTACCCTGCCCGCAAACAGAAAAGTCAAATGGGCCAAGTTCGTCAAGACCGACAACAGCAACAGCAATGCAAACGAATTCAATGTTACCCGATCTCTTCGGCCGCAAATGGTCGACCCTCTTTTCGAGCTGTTCGACGATACCCATGTACGGGTACCAGGTTTGGCGGTTCAAGATCTTAAGCGTGCCTACATGATGCGCATCCCGACGGGCCAAGCTCTCGCGGAGCGGCTTGAGATCCCAGAACAAGACCGTCTCACGACCGACGATATGAAAACAGTCGTAAGTGAAGACCAGTTTCAAATTCTTACAGATTCCGCCTTTTTGGAACGGACTCCGTTACCGTTCTACGTGCTCGCTGAGGCAGCAAAAGCCAACGCTAATTTAGTGAAAGAAGAGAGGGGAAAGCTGGGGCCAGTGGGCGCCCGCATTGTTGCCGAGGTCGTGATTGGCATCCTTCGGACTATTCCGGGTTCCTGCGTCAACGACCCGAGCTGGGAGGCAAAACACGGAACGTTTGTCCTGAAGGACCTACTGCAACTCGCCAAAGTTCTGTGAGGTTCATTTAATCTCGATTACCCATGAAGAAAAGGAGATACCCATGTCGATAAGAAGCAACGTCCTGAAAGTGAAGCAACAACTCTTCAGTGAGATCGATAAAGACGATAAACCCTTTTGCAACGAGGTCCAGACAAAGGCGCTCGCGGCTATCAGGGTCGGCCAGGGAAAACCCGAGTGGGAGACGTACATGAAGCTCTTCGTGGACGACGGCCACCCCGAACAGTTGGCACGGCTGATGGGGATCGACGCCACAGCGAATGACGACGTCAAGAACCAACAAAGGGCATACTTGGTCGCCGACGGTACCTGCACCACTGAGACCGTCACGAACTTTGGTGCCAACGCCACCGATGCCCTCGATGTCGGCCTATAGGGGAGATCGTTCTCAGCCTTCTCCGAATCCAGTCGTGATGAGCCGAAGCCCAGATGGTCATCACGACTGCGATTCTGAGCCGTTAACTTCGCTGACTGAATCACGCCGCATGTCGAACTTGTCAATTAACAGCCGAGTCTCGCCGCGCCACGCCCAGGCGCTGATGCTCAGGTGGGACCAACTCTGCCACCGCTATCTCCCGATTAATGACGAACACTCGCTGTGGCGCTACAGTCGCCTGCCGTCCGCACCCGGGCCCGACCAGGGTTGGAAGTTACATCTCGCAGCGACCGTTTTGTCCGCAACCGAAGTGCTCGAGCGGCTCGGTCCGTTTCTCCATGCGAGAGGAGTTCTTTTTAAGGGACCCCGCGAGCTTCGGGAACTTAGCCGGCTTAACTCAGGTGTGCGCTACGGCTACACGCAGGTCGGGAAGGCGTTCACTGTGTATCCGTCGAGTGAAGGCGAGTGCGTGGAGATCGCGAAAGAGCTGCACGAGTTGACTGCCGGTTTGCCGGCGCCCTCGGTACCGTTTGACGGCCGCTATTGTCCGGGTAGTTTGGTCTTCTATCGTTACGGCTCGTTCAAGCGGCGTAACCATCAAGACCAAACCGGTCGACCGATGCTGGTGATAACTGATCCCGACGGGAACCTGGTTCCGGATTCCCGCGAGACAGTTGGACCCGCTTGGGCTGTCAATCCCTTTCCGACAAACGCCACGGCGGAAGTCGAGTCCCACAGTCCACTAGGAAAGACGCTGCGCGTCATCAAAGCGCTGAATCAACGCGGCAAAGGCGGGGTTTACGAGGCCGTCGATTTTAGTGCGCCCACGCCTCGTCTCTGTATTTTGAAAGAGGGACGCAGACATGGCGAGGTGACCTTTGACGGCCGCGATGGCCGCTGGCGCGTAAAGCACGACAAGCGCGTACTGAGAGAGTTGAGCCGTCGAGGTATTCGCGTACCAGAGATCTACTCCTCGTTCGAAGTTGAAGAGAATTTTTATCTTGTAACTGAACACATCGAAGGTCCGAACCTGGAAAAGCTGTTGCGGGCTCGCCAACGACGGCTTCCAATTGCTCGCGCCCTACAACTCGGACTGCAAGTCGCCCAGATCGTTTCACAAGTTCATTCTGCTGGATGGGTATGGCGTGACTGTAAGCCTGCGAATCTGATACTCGATAAAACGAACTCTTTGCGACCGATCGATTTCGAAAGCGCGTGTAAGATCGGCGATCGCAGCGCATTCAATTGGGGCACTCAATCTTTTCTGCCGCTCGACTTCGATGACATACACCAGCAGTCAGATCCGTCAGTCGACTTATACGCGCTCGGCGTCGTTCTTTACTATCTGCTTACAGGAAAGTTTCCCGATAAAGAAGACCGCGTCGCCATCAAAAAACTTCGGCCGCAGACTCCACAGTGGTTGGCCGCAATTGTCGAAGACTTGATGAACCCGGTTTCGAGTGCACGTCCGAGTGCTCAGATTACGATACGACGACTCAATCACGGATTGAGATTGATCTTGCGTGCAAGAGCGGCAAAACGCCGGTCAGACTTAAGGGGAGCCCAAAACGGATCTGAGGTCAACGAAACGATCGACGCAAACCGGTCCTCATATGATTTTTCCAGCCATTTGAAAGCAGAATCTTTGTCGCCGAGGCCGATGTAGATGAGCGCTCGCTCTTGCGGAGGAATGTTGTCGCTTTTCGGCGCGGCCTCCATCTCGGCGAGAATCTTGCGCGCATCGTCAGTCCGGCCCACTTTTGCATAAGCGTAGCCGAGAGGACCGGCAGCGAGCCATCGATTGGTAGCGGAGATCTTCTCCAGTATCTCGATGGCTTCCGAATACATCTGCTTCTGAAAATAATTCAGGACCAGAAGGTACATCGCGCCGCTATCACCTGGCTTTTCCGCCAACACACCCTTCAGAACCTCGATAGCTTCATCATATCGGTGCAGCCGGTAATAGGCGCGGCCAACGTTCGCCACGTATACCGTCGAAAGCGGATCGAACTCCTTTGCACGCTCGCTTTCAGTCAGAGACTCCTCATATCTACCCGTCGCGCCCAGCATCATCGAATACCAAAAGTGCGCTGAAGCAGATTCGGGATCGAGCTCCAACGCTTTCTTAAAGAGTCGTTCCGCCTCGACCCAATTCCATTCGTACTTATACTGAACCACGCCGAGCGAAGTGTAGGCTTCAGCCCGATTCGGATCCAGATCGAGTGCTCTCTTGGCCATCGCCGAAGCTCGTTGCATGGCGTCTTTAGTCGTGAGTGTGCCATACGCGGTTGAACTCATGACCGCATAACAATTCGCCAGGCCTGCGTAAGCCGCCGCATACCCGGGGTCATATTCTATTGCCGCCTCGAACAGTGCGACCGCTGTGGGAATGTTTTCCTTACTTCGCTTACTCCAGAACTGCATCGCGCGGTAGTAGTACTCGACTGCTGTTGCATTCCGATGTTGAATCGCGGCAATGGTCGCAAACGAGTTCTTTCCTTCGTCACCAAGTGCGACACCCGGATTGAACGAGAGGCGAACAATCATCTCTTGCTGGATTGGTGCATCCTGGGATGGAAGAACGAATTCCCTGTCGGAGAGCCTCAAGCCGTCTTTAGTGGTCTCGAGTCTCGTTTGCAATACCAACAACTGTCCGCGTTTGATGACCCTCCCAAAGAGCACCTCTTCGGCGCCTAGTTGGCGCCCAATCGCCCGCGCGGAGTTCGTCGTCGAATTGAATAGTGACTGCGTGTCGTTTGTAGTTAGTACCTGTAAATCGTCTCCCCGAGACAAGCGCTCAACTACTGCACGCGTAAGGTTCGATCCGGGACAGGGTTCGGCGGCTGAGTACTCACAGGAGAACGGAATAACAAGGACGCTATGTGCCTTTGCTGTTCCCACTCGAGAGTAGTAAAGCGCAATCCCGATTGTCGCCAGCAACAATAAAGCCAACACTGCCGCGGCCTGGCGCAGACTGGGATAAAAGCTCCATCGCGGCCGCACGAGCACTGACTTATCAAGCCTGTCTAAGTCGAGCAGCATCTCGTTTGCCGACTGATATCGCTGCTCTCGATCTTTCTGCAAACAACACTGAACGATGCCGTCGAAGCCCTTCGGACAAGGCTTACCCGATTGCGAAAGCGGCTTGGGATCGTGCGTGAGGATCGCGGTAATCGTGTCTACGCTGCTCTTGCGCAGAAATGGATTTGCGCCGCTTACAAGCTCGTACAGCACCGTTCCCACACTGAAAAGATCGCTTCGATAATCCAGCTTCTCGTTGCGCAATTGTTCGGGCGACATGTAAGCTGCGGTGCCCGGAACAATTCCCGCCTGCGATAAGTGGCTGACGCTGTCGTCACTCCAATCAAGCGTCTTCTGCTTCACGGTTTTGGCCAGGCCAAAGTCGAGGACCTTAACAGTGCCTTCCGGCGTTACCATGATGTTGCGGGGCTTGATGTCTCGATGAATGATGCCGTGGGCGTGCGCCTCGGCAAGCGCACCTACAATTTGGTTGGCGAGTGGAATCAGGTTCTCGGAGTCCACTGAACTCTTGCGAATGAAGTCCGCCAGCGTTTCTCCTTCGACGAACTGCATCACAATAAACGTCTGATCCTCAACCTCCGGGATGCCGTAGACAGAACAGATGTTCGGATGATCCAGCATCGCCGCAGCCTGTGCTTCCTTCACAAGCTGGCGCTTGGCCCAGTTGTCACCCACGAACTCGAGGGAGAGGAACTTGAGCGCGACCTTGCGATTCAGGCCCGTGTCGTTCGCGAGGTAAACTTCGCCCATCCCGCCTTTTCCGAGGCGGGATATGATTTCGTACGGACCGAGCGATTTTCCGACTAATGAATCTTCTGCGCCGGCGAGGAGGTTCATGCCGAGGCTGAGAGCAGGCGTCTCCATGAAACCGTTGCTGTTCTCGAACTTCGACAACAGTGACGACACTTCCGCGAGCAAAGTCGCGTCGCCGTTACACGCCTCTTTGACGTAAGCCGAGCGCTCCGCCTCGGGCAAGTCCAACGCGGCGTGAAACACAATCTCCACTTGCTGCAAGTTAGTGCTCGCCATTCTCGATCTCCCGCAGCAACCACGCCTTGGCAAACTTCCAGTCACGCATCACCGTGATCGGAGAAATTTTCAACACCTCAGCCGTCTCATCTACATCCAGTCCACCAAAATATCTCAACTCGACGACTCGACTCTTACGTTCATCCAGCACCGCTAAACGGTTCAGCGCTTCATCCAACGCGATCAACTCTTCGGTCTTTTCCAAACACACGATCGAGACATCGGAGAGGGAAACCTGCACAGCGTTCCCGCCACGCTTCTCGCGGTGACGATCACGCGCGTAGTTGAGCAGGATGCGGCGCATGATTTGGGCGGCAATGCCGAAAAAATGGGCACGGTTCTGCCAGTGGGTCCTGTTCTGATCGACCAGCTTCAGGTACGCCTCGTTGACGAGTGCGGTGGTCTGGAGCATGTGATCGGGGTTCTCACGGCGCATGTATCCATGAGCCAGGCGGCGCAGTTCCTTTTCTACCAGTGGCAGGAGCGATTCAAGGGCGGATTGGTCACCATTGCTCCAGTTAATCAGTAAGCCGGTGATTTCAGAAGTCGGGCTGGCCGTCATGAATCCTCGGGGGTAGGTTTCAACAACCGGGGAGTTCTCTCTTTGTTAGAAAAAATCGGCGCGGAGAGTCGGGGCGAAGTTCCCAACTGTGGTGATAGCTCTCGAGGAGATCCAGTGCGTTATCTAGTGGAGACTAAAAATCGGCTGGCGCACGAAACCTCACCCTACGAGTGGTGACCTGAAACTCCAACAACTCGCGTCTGCATTGGCCCCTTTATATAGCGCCAGCCGATTTCTTGCAAATGGATTTTTGACTAAGAACAAGTTGGGCACTGAAAACGATAGGAGAAAGGGTAACCAGGAACGGATGACTAAAATAGCTAAAGATTGGGTAATGGTTCTGCTGACGTTGACCTTTGTTGTGCTTTACGGCCTCGCCCTGCTCGGCCGGCTGAGGCCGCTGGCGGACGTCTCAATGGTCTCGCGCCTGGAGCCGATTATATTTCTCACTATTGGTTACTACTTTGGCCGGGTGCCCGGCCAGCAGATCGAACAGACCTTGAAAGACGAGCTCGACCGCCAAACTCAGCGCGCCAACGCCGCTCAACAAGCACGCGAAACCGCGTTGCAGCTCAACGAAACTCTGGAGGAAAAGGTGAAGAACGCTCGCACCGCTTTGAGCGGCTATGTCGTGCGGCCAAATAACTCCGAGGCTCCCGATCGTTCTCCCTCTTCGGACGTCAATTCAAATGGCTTTGTAACTACTGCCTTGAACATTCTTAAGTCGTAAAACCGACTTAGCTCCCGACTATGCTTGCTATCACGCAAACAGAATTCGACTCACTACTTGCCTGGCTCGGGCCGGATCGAGACTTCGCCGCCCGGAAGTACGAAACGATTCGCGGCGGTCTGGTGCGGATGTTCGTCTCGAAGGGTTTCAACAATGCCGAGGATCTCGCGGACGAAACTATTGACCGAGTAATGCTACGCCTGCCCGACATCAGGGAAGCATACGAGGGTGAGCCGGCGCGTTACTTTCACGGAGTCGCGCGGAACGTTATGCGTGAGAGTCTGCGCCGGAAAGAGATCGCGATGGATGTTAGGGCGGTTCAGCCGGCCGTGCCGCCGCCGGAAACGCGCGACGAACACGACTGCCTCGGACACTGCCTGCAACTCTTATCCAGCAGCAAACGCGACTTGATTCTCGGTTACTACCTTTACGACGGGCACGACAAAGTCGAGCACCACAAGCAAATGGCCGGAGAGCTGAACATCACGAAGGGCGCATATCGCAGCCGCGCACACCAGATTCGCTTGAGCCTCGAAAAGTGCATGCGGCAGTGCCCGCTTCGGCAAAAAAATCTCTGCCCATATCAACGCTGATCTTCAAGCGGCCCTGCACCACCCACACGTGCGCGACTCACCCGTGCACTGTGGGTGCATCCGCGTGCGGCACGAAGCACTGCCGGCAACGCGCCTCGTACTTATCCGCTGCGCCCACCGCCACGCGTTCCTCCGACTCAAACGTACGCTGCGAGTAGTTCGCGGGCTGGCCACACTTCATGCAGATCGCATGCGTCTTCGTAATGTACTCCGCGATCGCCAACAACTGCGGCATCGGCTCCCACGGCTTGCCCGTGTAATCCTGATCCAGCCCCGCGATAATCACGCGCACGCCGCGCCGCGCCAACTCGTTCGCCACCGCCACCAGATCGTTGTCGAAAAACTGCCCCTCGTCGATCCCGACGACCTCGGTGTCCTTGTCGACCGTCTCCAGGATCTCCGCCGCCGAACGGCTGTTTGCCGAGTCGTGCCGCATCTCCGAATGCGACACGATCTGATTGTCCGCAAAACGCGAGTCCAACTCCGGCTTAAAAACCTGCACCTTCTGCCGCGCGATCTTCGCCCGGCGCAAACGCCGAATCAGTTCCTCCGATTTCCCCGAAAACATCGATCCGGCGATCACTTCCACCCAACCCGCATTCGATCGGGGCGGCGGCTCCTCATGATTAACTTGTGCGATTAGTTCGTCCATTCCTCGCTCGTCAATTATCTTTTTTAGAATAAAACTTCGGATTGTAAAACGGCGCAAAGGCGGCAATCAGCGCCACTTCAAAACTCATCGATCGCGTCACTAAATCGCGCGACAACACACCCCACGCGCCCTGCTTGCTTCTGATGTCGCGTCCCCCGGCGACCTCGTCGATCACGGCGCCGAGTTCACGCCGTCCTTCGACCACGCGCTTAACGATATCAGCCGGCACCGAGATCGACGGCGCCGCGCCGAATGCTGCTCGATCCTCGCCGTCGGTGGCGTAAGCCCAGCCGCGCAGGAACGTGTGCCACTCGCCGGAGATCGAAATGGAGTGAAAACCGCCTTCGAGACCAACGTAAATGTCCGCTTCCAGACGCCGGCTGTGCAGCGAGTCGCGCACGGCGAGCGCGCGTTCACGCGCACCCTCCATCAACTGCCAGTCAGTCAGCGGCATCGCCGGCGCGTTGATCTCGACGCGGCGCGCCACTACGTTCACATTCGCCCAGTCAGGATCGATGGCGGCCAGGCGCGCGACGCTTGCGCGCACGGCCATTATCTTCGCTGCGCGATCAGACCCGAGGGCGATTGTCTTGACTGACACAGATACTCGTTTGATTCCTTGCCGTCTGGGTTACCGGCAACAATGAAAAGCTGAAGTGCGACAGAGGCTATAACATCGCCGTGAACTTCGTCAAAAGCACGGACTTTTCTCAGCAAAGCACGACATGTTTTCTGCGTCTTTGTCATTGCTTAGTGAAGGCATTTAGGAAGGATTTCGTGGTGTCGCCCAGCTCGCTGGTGAGCCTGGCAGTCAGCGGTAGGGAATTTAGGTTGACAGGAATTTCGCTTGCGAATAGCCTGTCGCACCTCTGAAGTAGTAGCCAAAGCCCAGCATCCTCGGTCTTTCCCGCAAGAACACGGTCACTTAGCGTTCGCGTAGAACGATCGACGAGCCTTCGTAAGTCTCTTTTCGACTTCAACTCCCGAGGAGGATTGTCCCATGTCCAAGAAGAACGGCTCCAACCCAAGCAACAACGGCACCGCCCCCAAACCCAGAGTCCCCAAGACGAAAGAATGGACGCTGATGTTTTACTTTGCCAGCGATAACGAGCTCGCGTCCGCAGTCGTGTCGCAACTCAAGGCGCTCAAAGACGCCGGCTATCACCAGGAGGTGAACGTCCTGGCGCATTTCGATCCGCACGTACTGAACACACCGACTCACATCTTCGACATCAACATCGTTAATAAAGTACAGGATCCTCACGGCTCGAAGGTGGGATTTCGCACCGACGATCCGTTCGTGCGCAACCTCGTGCTCGACAAACTGTGGGGGAATACCAAGGAAAAGGAGATCCGGCTCATCGCGAGAGATCACGCCGAAGGACGGATCAAGGGCGTGAGGCCAAAGGACAGCACTGCGGGATACTACGACCCGCCGGTGCCGGATCCTGTAATGTCCAAAGAACAGTCGCCGAAAGAAGCGTTCAAGAAGTTTCTCGATTTCTGCCGTCAGCACTATCCTGCACGCCACTACATCCTGATCATCCTCGGGCACGGCGAGATCGTGAATGCCAACGTGTTCCTGGCCGATGACAATTCGGACGAACAGCCGCAGTCGCTCTCGCTGAAAGAACTCGGCGGTGTGCTCAGGCGGTTTTCCACCGCCATTCGCAAGCAGAAGCACCCCGGCGAACTCGAGATGGTCGGGTTCCACAGTTGCTCGATGAATTCTCTCGAGGTCGTTTATGAAATCCAGGGGAGCGCCAACTACATGTTGGCTTCCCAGGGGCCGTCGTTTGTCGGCAGTTGGCCTTATAAACAACTGCTGATTCGGCTGTTCAATGATCTCAGAGACGGCAAAGAGGTGGTTGTCGAGGAGATGGTCACGAAGATGTACTCGTACTGCTTCTACAACAACTACGATTTCCAGCTCGCGGGTTATCCGTTCGACATCGCCCTGATGGACCTGTCGCGCGTGGCGAGTACACGAGCGCCGATCAGACGGTTGGCGAAGAGCCTCACGGCGGCCCTGAAAAACAAAGTCGCCAGGGAGCTGATCCAGTTAGCTCACCTCCAGGCGCAGAGCTTCTCAGACGAAAACTTCATCGATCTCTTTGACTTCTGCTTCTGTTTGAACACCAGATGCGTCGAATTCGAGGACCCTGCCCTTGACCACCTCGTCAAGGCAACCGGCGCCGTCATGGGCGCGCTGCGGCCGCCGTTCGTAAAAAACGGCCACAAGAAAACGGACGCGGACGAAGATGGCAAACTAGTGATGGCTTCGGCGTTTGCAGGCCCGGCTTTTCAGTATTCCTATGGTGCGTCAATTCTCTTCCCGTGGGCGGAGCCGGTGCGCGCGAGGCCATGGTCTGACGATTACTCGAAGTCGCAATTGCATCGTCAAACCGGGTGGATGTCGTTTCTTAAGGCGTACTTCAGACAAACGCAACGGCTGACACGCGCAGAAGAGCATAAACACGCGGACTTCCGCCCGGAAAACAACGGCTTCAATCGCGCACTGAGTACCAAGCTGCTCGCCATGCTCGAAGAAATCGGCGTTCGCGGCCAGTTTCACGCCGAGTTGGCGAAGCCCGGCCCGGACCACCCGCTCGGTAAGTTTGGCCCGGATGATCCGATGGGCGCGGCCTGCACCTGCGCGCCACTCAAAAACTATCCGCGGATTATCGGTCTGACCTCGTTTACGAAGGCCAAAGCGCGTGCAAAATGAAGTCGCTGGTTAACCTGTTACTCAGCCTTACCCTGCTTCACTTTCTGGCAGCGCCGGCGGCCCGCGGACCAACTGGTTCACGGGTCGTCGCGCGCCAGAGTGCAAGCGACTCGAACCTCACGCCAACGACGGTCGAGGGACGGCAGAACGCCGTCAAAGAACTCGAAGCCTCCGTCAGCACCGCCCTCAACGAAGGCAACAAGCTCGAAGCAGCCCGCGGCCTCGCGCGCATCGGCAGTCTGAAACTGCTGCTGAACGATCCCAGCGGCGCCATCGCGACTCATTCACAGTCACTGGAACTGCTGAAAGAAACGCCCAACACGGAAATCGAAGTCAATGATCTCGTCGGCATGGGCAACGCCTACAACCTGTTATCAAACGTCGAGCTGGGCCAGCAGAGCCTCGATCGCGCGCTCGCGTTGAGCGGGCAAATCAACTACACGCGCGGCGAAGCCGAAGCGCTGCTCGCTCTGAGTGATTTTCAAAATCGCAAGAGCCACACGACAGCCGTCGCGACCGCACAGGCAGCCCTCGACCGTTGGAAAAGTCTCAACGACAAAGACGGCATGGGCCGCACCTACATTCAACTCGGCATTTATTACTTCGCGCAGACGCTGTTGAGCGAGGCCAGCGAAAACTTTACGCAAGCGTTACAGATCTGGCGTGGCTTGAACAACCCGGCGCGGCAAGCCGAGTCGGTGATCGGGTTGGGCTACGTCGAACATCGCCGTGGCGACTGGCAAGCGGAGATCGATCGTTACACCGAAGCCTACGCCATGCTCGACGAGAATGCCGAGCCGTTGAAGGCGGGCCAGATTGCCTCCGGACTCGGCGCGGCATTCAACGAGCTGGGTCTATTCGATGAAGCCGTCGGCCAGTATCAACGCGCACTCGAGTTTTACCGCCGCACCAACTATCAATTGGCAGTCGACTACGCGCTGGGCGGCATAGGACGCTCGTACTATCTGAAAGGTGATTTGCCGCAGGCTTACAATTACCTGCAACAGTCGCTGGAGTCGCAGGCCGACGCGGTTTCGTCGGCGCTCAGTGTGGAATACCTTGGTCGAATTCACCTCGATCGCGGTGAGTATCCGGCGGCGATCGAGAAGCTGGAATCGGCGCTGGAAACTTACACGAAAGCGGGCAATCCGAACGAGACGTCGCGAGTGCTGGCGTTGCTGGGGAAAGTATATGACCAGCAAGGCGTAGTCGCGCGCGCGAAGAATTACTACGACGACGCACTCGTGGGCTTCACAAAACTGGAAGACCGCGTGAATGAGGCGGCGGTCTATTACGCTCTCGGCCGGTTGGAACTGAAGCAAAAAAATTACGACGCCGCGGGCGATTACCTGCGACGGTCGATCGACGCCACCGAAAACATCAGACGCATCGCGACCAGCGACGATCTGACTGCCGCATTCTCGGCGACGGTGCAGGAACGCTACGAAGCGTACATCGATTGCCTGATGAAGAAGCATCAGCAACAGCCCGCCGCGGGCTTCGCCGTCAAAGCCTTCGAGACCAGCGAGCTCGGTCGCGTTCGTGCGCTCTCTGAACGACTCAACGCCATCCAGACAAACACCAACGCCGGCGTCGATCCGCAACTCGCCGCGCAAGAGAAATCACTGCGTCTGGGTCTGCGCGCGCTGGAAAACGCGAAGATAAAACTCCTCGCACGCAAAAACGCGCAGGATGAATTGAAGACTCTCGAAGAACAGATCGCGCGGCTGGAAAGCAACTACAAACAGGTCAGCGACGAACTGCGCGCGCAGGATCCGTTATTCGACGAGATCAGTAAACCAAGCTCGTGGAACTTGCAGCAGATCCGCCAGCAGATTCTTCGCGACGACGACGCGGTGATCGTTGAGTACAGCCTCGGCTCGGAAAACAGTTACGCCTGGACCGTCACGCGCGACAACATGAAGAGTTTCGAGTTGCCGGCGCAGAACACGATCAGCGACGCGGCCCGCCACGTTTACGCTCTCCTCTCGTCGGAGCCGAATGCGGGTTCCGATACGAACCTGGCCCAAAGCACCGCTCAATTGAGCGACCTGGTGCTGAAACCACTCGCCTCTGAATTGAATAAGGAACGCATCATCGTCGTCGCTGACGGCGCGCTCAATTACATTCCGTTTCAACTGCTGCCGCTGAATTCCGTCGACGGCCAACCACTGATCTCGCGTTATGAAGTCGTGAACGTTCCGTCGGTCTCCGTGCTGGGCCAACTGCGCCAGGAACGATCGAAGCGTCCAGCGCCGGACCAGGTGCTCGCCGCTTTCGGCGACCCGGTGTTTCCCGCGGACTACGCGCAACGAACCGGCTCTAATCCAAGCGTGCTGGCGGCTGGCATTCAGCCGGCCGCGTTAACGACGTTGCATCGCGCGCTGCGCGACGTGGAGATAGCAGGCGACTCCTTCGATCTGTCGGCAGTGCAACGGTTGATCTACAGCGAGCGCGAGTTGTCGAACCTGCGACAGATCAGCGGACCGCGTTCGTTGATCGCCAGCGGCTTTGACGCTTCGCGCGAGGCCTTGGAAAAAACCGATCTTTCCCACTACGCAATTCTCCACCTCGCAACTCACGCTGTTTTCGATCCGAAGCGGCCGGAGATCTCCGGCTTCCTTTTGTCGCTCGTCGATCGCAAAGGTAACCCGCTCGATGGTTTCATGACGCTCGAAGACGTCTACCGTCTGCAAGCGCCCGTCGATCTGGTTGTGTTGAGCGCCTGCCGGACCGGTCTCGGCAAGGACGTTCGCGGCGAGGGTTTGATTGGTCTCACACGCGGTTTCATGCACGCGGGCGCATCGAGCGTCGCGGCGAGCTTGTGGAACGTCGACGACGAAGCCACGGCCGAGTTGATGAAACATTTCTACGCCAACATGCTCCAGAAACGGATGGCGCCCGCCGCGGCCCTGCGCGCCGCGCAGAACACGATTCGGCAGCAGCCGCAATGGAAGTCGCCTCACTTCTGGGCCGCGTTCACTCTGCACGGTGAGTACAACGAAACGATCCGCGCGCGACCGGCGTCGGAGTTTTCGCGAAACATGATCATTGGAACCGTCTCGCTGTTTGTGCTCGCGCTGTTGTCGTACTGGTATCTGCGCCGCAGTAAAGCAGCGCGCGAAGTGAAAACTACTTGATGCTTGTAAGTTTTACGGCTTGCCGCCGGATGTGAGGCGAGACACCGTGAGGCTGGGTGAATTAGGGCTTCGCCCCTGGTTCTGGCTAAAACCTATTGGGCCAAAGGCCGGACCAGGCTTTGAAGCTTACTTGACGTCGAAGTAGTAGGTGCCGCCGACGCGTTCTTCCGTTCCATCGGGTCTAATCACGAAAAGCTGCAATCCGTTTCTTCCTGGTTGGAAGTAAGCAATCGGGATCTGAACGGTGATGGAATCGGCACGTTTTTCAGTGGGTGTGAACGTCTTGGTGAGGTCTTTTGCCAGTTTGACGCGGTAGTCGCTCGCCGCGGGCATGCCGGAGGGAAAAAGCAGAGTGACTCGTAGCTGATTGGCGTCGCGCGTAATCGAAGGGGCGTTCGCGCCGGTCGCGCGATCGGATTCAGTTATCGATAGCTCGAGCGACGCGTAAGTCGTTCGGGAAATCCTGCCGGACTGCACTAGCGCAATCACGCCAACAAGCATGACGAGCAGCGCCGTCGCAATCGCCAGCCGCCACGCCGCGGGCTGACTGGTCCACGAGGCCCACAGTCCTTCAAACAACGCCGGCTTCAGTTGACCTGGCGCTCTCAGGGTTGAGTCACGAACCTTTGCGCCACGGTACACCTTCGCTGCGGCGCCGCGCTCCGCTTCTGCATGACTTCTCAGCGCCGCCGCAAACTGTGCCTGTGTGCGACGCTCCTCCGCAGCCAGAAAATACTCTTCAACGCGTTTGCGTTCCTCACCGCGGAACTCGCCCGCGACGTATTGATCGGTGATCTCCGCGACCGTCGCGTCAAACTCCTCCGTGTAAGCAGAGTCGCTCATGAGCCGAAGCTCCACCCGCTCCTCGGCGTCTTCCGTGAGTTGACCGAGCAGATACTGCCTTATTTCGTTGTGATTATTTTCAATTATGACGGACACTCCCAAGGCCGCTGCTACCTTTATGATTCTGGATCGGCTTTTTGTGTCCCGCTCCTCCGGTCAAACATTGCCGGACGCATTGCTCCAGGTTCACCCGCAGATGATGAACACGTGTTCGTAAAGCGCCCTCTGTGATGGAAAGCTCACCTGCCATCTGCCGGTGATGCTCCACCTTTGCATGCCCCTCGTACAGATGGTAGTCGAGAATCATTTCCTGCTTTTCTTGCGGCAGCAGTTTCAGGCACTTCTTCAAACACTCCGACATCGCCGTCGGCACCATTGGAAGCACGCCCCCGTCGAGCGGCATCGCTATTACAATTTCCTTGCGACGCCGCGCTTCGAGCAGGACGTTGCGCGCCACGCCGTGGAAATAGCGGACCGGATCGCCGACGTAACCCTTGCGAATCTCCGGCAGCCGTTTCATCACGCGATCGATCACCTCGTCTGCATAGTGCTCGGCATCAGTCAGGCCCTTCGAAACAAAGAACCTGATCAGGCCCGCGCGAATCGCCACATACCGTTGCCCTGCGCTCTCGCGATTCGGGTCCAGCCAATCCAGTAAAGCATCAAATAGTTCTTGAATGGGGGACAACTAGCTCCTGGTTCCTTACAAGCTGTTGGGGTCACTTCGACGTGTTTTGCTGCCGCAGGCGAGCGTAAAAACTAGCTCAGACTCCTCTTAATAAGCAAGCACAAACGCCCTCCGTTACACCATCTTGACTTTCAATTCTACGGTTGCTGTAATCGAACCGTGGCAATTGAAGAACTCGTTTACGATTGGAATACGATTGACCCGTCGTTGTCCGCGCCGAATCGGCACATCGGCATCGACGACGAAACGCTGCGCGACGGCTTGCAGTCTCCTTCCGTCTGCGAACCGGCCGTCGAACAAAAACTCGAGCTGCTTCACCTGATGGAAGCGCTCAGCATCGACACGGCCGACATCGGTTTGCCCGGCGCCGGCGGCACACACGCTGCCGGTGTCGAACGTCTCGCGCGCGAAATTGCCGAACAGAAACTGAAGATTCGGCCAAACTGCGCGGCCCGCACGCATCGCAACGACATCGTTCCCATCGCCGAGATCTCGCAGCGCGCCGGAATTCCGATCGAAGCCTGCACGTTTATCGGGTCCTCCTCGATCCGTTTCTTTGCCGAGGATTGGACGCTCGAAAAGCTGCTGGCCATGACAGAAGACGC
>JBKPPP010000203.1:0-13150 GCA_046733615.1 Acidobacteriota bacterium
GCGGCATTAGCGCCGATGCCGATGCCCAGCATCAGAACGACCGCGGCGGTGAAACCAGGGTTTCTAAGCAGCTTTCTCAGACTGTAAGTAAACTCCATGAGGGTTACCCCCGAACAGCCAACAGTTGAAATGTCTTAATACTGCTCGGCTTGTAGTAAGCCGGTTCCAAAGGAGACAGGAAGTCGAGGTGAAACTCTTTCCCGAAACCATAATCCGGAGCTACCACCACGTCGCCCGGAAAATGATAACCGGAAAACAGGGGATTGGTGGGCTTGAAATCACTACCAAGCGGATGAAGGTCAGGGTCGAAGACGTCGATCATCTGCTCGTACGCGGCATTGCGCAGGCTGGTCCAGACCAGCAGCAGATTCTTCGAGCTTATGTAATCGAGGTTGAAGATCGCCGGATATTGCTTGAGCTGACCTCCCTGCGAAAGGTCGTCGGCCACGATGTTTCGACTTTCAAACTTGCCGTCCCTTTGCCCGACAGGTGGACGATCGAACGGTTGGCTGAAGGTGTTTAAGAGTGAGTTGTTGTCGAGCGAGTAGACATAGATCTTGTAGTCGCTCGGATCGGAGACATACACGCGATTGCCGCCCACCGCGTAGCTGATCTTCCCGAGGCCTACTGCCGCGTTGTACGTGACCGGAAGCTGAACGCGATGAACTTCCGAGACTTCGCCACTGCTGAGTTTGAATTTGTAGAGAACCTGTTCCGAGATCTTTGAGGCATTAGTGGAGTTGCCGAGAATGAGGATGTTACTGCCGGTTGCATCGTAGCGCGCGCTCAAAGCGGAAATCTCATGCGGCAAGCGACTCTCTTTCAGCACTCTTGTGCTGCCATTCGGATGCGACGTCAGGACCTTTTGGGCCAGAATGAAATGAAAGTCACCATTACTTCCGGCACAAGCCGCTCCGGCTTTTACTTCATCGGGAATCGGGATCTGTTCGACCAGGGTGCCGTCTGTCTTACGCTTCTCGATCTTGCCGCCGTTTTGAGTGTAGATATTGCCGGCTGCATCAACGTCGACGAGATTCAGCAGCATTTTCGGATCGAAGCTGATCGTGTTAAGCGGCTTAGTCTCGTCGAAGAGTTTGAATGTAGAGGTTAGCGCGCTGCTCTTCTTGTTGCCGCCGTCCGGTATCCGATTGCTTATCGCCTCGAGAACCTGTGCTTGTCGTTCGCCATTGAGCTCGCCCGACCATGACTCCAGCACTCGCCCCATTCGATCCACGAGGATCAAGGTGGGCAGGACAGTGATTTTCAGTTCATTCAATTTGCTGTTGGGAATATAGGGCAGGTGTTCCAATCCTTCCTTTCGGAGGTACTGTTTCGCCTCCCAGTCGTCATTCGGGAGCGCCGCGACGAGTTGTGTATTGCCTGCGCTGCCGGCCTGTGCGTCGAGCAGTTGCTTGTAGAATCCTGCGCTGTGTTCGCAGTAGACGCAGTCTTTATCCAGCGCCAGAATCAGCGTTCGCGAATGCGTTTTATAGTCGAGTTTTAGAGCGTCAGCCACTCTGAGGTCGTGGGAGATCGTGCTGCCCTCCGGATCGACCTGCTTTTTATAGAATCTTCCGTGGAGATAGGTGATGCCGACCGTGAGAAAAAGGACGACGACGAGAACGGTGGTAATTGTATCCAGATAGCTTCTGAAGGACTTTGAGTTCATGATGAATACCTCGTGTGAGTTGTTGGGCTGGACGTTGACTGAAACCTGCCAACGTCCAGCAGTGAAGTTCTAACTCCTGGTTGTGGTGAAGGGCCTTACTGTATAAGCAGCTCTTCGCTGTTCTTTTCGCAACTGCCGCATCCAGTCTCGCCTGACTGGATCTTGCAGCCGCAGGTACTTTGAGTCGAACATTTACAACAAACGCTCAACGTGCAGTCGTTTGCGCACCCGCCGGTGCAGCCTTCGGCAAAGACTCGGTTGTTCTTGAGGTTGCCGAACATCATCACGGCAGCCATCAGAAGAACTGCCAGCTTCAGGTAGATCCAAGTTGTTCTCATGAGTTTCTCCGGTTCGTGAGTTAAAGCCCTCAGCAGATTTGAGAACGCTCGTGCAAGAACTGGAGCGTGTGACCGTGCAAACCACGGCCTCGCCAGATCTGGGACTAGGCAATCAAATCTACTGTTGTTGATAGCGACCGGGCAGGGAGGATTATTAGTCCAGGGGCTTACTGGGGCTCGTCGATAGTCCGCAATTGGCGATTACGGAGGAACTATGAGGCCAATTCAAACTGTCCACGAGATGTCGGCGGTACTATATATTTTTTCGTACAAAAGTCAATAAAGATTTGATCCTGCCAGAGGTGCCTGAGCCTTGGACCAGACAGCCGCTTTCTGCGATAAATTTGTTGACACGTCTTGTCCGCGGCTGCTAAGTTTTTTTCAAAGCCCGCTTCCCACCCGGCCGGCAGTTATTTGAAGCAGCACCTGAAACGATAAAGGCACACCTCGTGCGAACGAGGGTCGCAAAGCCACAGGGGTCAACGAGTACGATCTGACCTGGCTGGGTTACCGAAAGCAGGAGAAGCATCCGCGCCGGTAATCCAATGCGTCTTTCATTCCGGCTGCTTCTCTTCTCGAATATTTAAGTACAAATTCAAGCGGAGCGATCCCGTTGGCTCGTATTTTGAAGTTGCCACTTCGACGATAAATGGATTGTCGGGCAACACGAGTACTGGATTTATGGTCCAATAAACGTCCATCCTTGAGTAAAAATTAAGCGCCAGCCGTGCATTGCACGGCTGGCGCTGCCTTTTCGCTGCCAAATTAAGGAAGCGACGGAGGTTCACGCTGCCTTGGTCTTATTTGAAGTGACCAAAGCTGTCGATTGGGCAAGTAGTACTATCGTCTTGTGTCTGGAACGTGCAATCAAAGTGGTACCCCGGAATTTTATCCGTCAGATATGCACCTGTCGCATTGAACGCGTTGAGCGCACAAGGAATGCCTGTTCCCTGAAGCGGTGCGCCACTGTATGTCGGCGCATTGCCCAGCACAGTTGTAAGAAGTACGTCAGGATCGAGGTCGGCGCCGTAGTAAGACGTAGATACATTGCCGTTGAACAGAGTCGTGAGCTGATCAACGCCTATGAGTGTCCATGCGCCATCTCGAGCGTGCCCCCAGAATCCGGGGGAGCACCAAGCTGGTTTGCTGTTGTCGAAAGGTCTGCAACCATGGCTGATCACGAGCTGCGCGTTTTTCGCTGTTCCGTCGTACGATGCGACCACATTTCCTGGAAGGGTGCTTGGGTCATGCCATTGCCCGATATACTTGAATGCGCCCTTGCCAACTTTTGTCATCGGATGGGTCCCTGCGTCGGTCCCAGTGGCAGCGGCTCCGCTGAAGGTGATGTCCGCGTTTTGTGCTCCAGTCGCAGTTAGGACCCAGAGCAAATACGGACCATCGACGTCAGCACCATTTTCGATACCACAGAGCTCCTTGTTCAGGTCGTAGCCGCCGAAACCGTCAGCAGTCAGGCCCTGACCAGAATATGTAACTTTGTTTGCATAGGCGCCTACGGCTAACACACTCGTAGCGATCAAGCCGGCGAGCGCAAACGTGGCTGCCAACAACGTCACAAATCTCTTAGTCCTAAGTCTCTTCGTTTGCTTCATGAATTCTTCTTCTTTCTACCGGTGCTACCGGTTGGTAAACCCAATCCACCGGAGATACCGGGCCGGGTTGGGGGGAATGAGGGACTGAAACCGGCACTGTTTGAGTGGCCACTCTTGTGGGAGTCCTTTCCGATTTCAGCAGTCAAATCAACGGTGAGTGACAAATTGTCTCTCACGATCTATTCGCGAGGCGTTGGACCAACCATGGCGCTAGCGCCTGCGCGATGAGAGCAACGAGTCTGGGCGAATCGTCTCTCGGCAGAGCGTAGTAAGTCGCAGGTCGGGCATAATTTCTTCCTTGCGATTAAAGCATTTAGATTATGAAGAGATTGCAATTCGGAAACAACGGAGGTGAGTGCCGATTTTTTTGGCAGCTTAGCCCTAATCAATCGCACAATTCGATAACAGGATCATGCCTGTTAAGAGTGGCAGTACCTGCGAGTATCACAGTGATTAGTACGCCAATTAGTACTGCCAATTGACGTTTACGAAACCTGTGCCGCTCGTCGGGACTGTGTAGGTGTGATTCGAACCTGCTTCCCAGGTTACGGCGCCATTCGCGGCGATCTTGATGAACTTAAACTGGATGGTCTGGCCCGCGGGAACGCTCGCTACTGTGAACCAGTTGGGATAGTTCGGCGTCAACATCGGACCGACCGCGCCATCCCACGTGGTGGACCAGTTGCCGAGTTCCACGGTGTTGCCGGTCAGGAAAATGTAGTCGCCCACCTGCGTTGGCGAAGCGTTGTTGACGGTGAAGGTGACCGGGATCAGTTTCGCTGTTAAGACGGTGTACTGGATTGCGTTCGAGACCTGCCCGCCGGAGTTGGTGACGGTGATGCTGTAGTTGCCGTTTGTGACCGAAGGAGTGGTGGCGACGATCTGCGTCGACGACCATGAGTTTACGGTAGCAGTGGTCGTGCCGAATTTAACTGTGCCGGTCGTGCTGCCGAAGTTCTTGCCGGCGATTGTGACCTTCACGCCTGACTGGCCGCTGGTTGGACCGAGCGAGCCGATTTGCGGTGTGCTCGCGCCTTCCGTGAATTGCCAGACTGAAACAGCGTGCGCGGGCAGAGTGAAACTCGAAACGGGATTGTTGCCGCCGGATCCGGAGCTGACCGAAATCGAGAGCCCGCCCAACAAACCGTTCAGATTGTCTGTGTAACTCCCCGCCGGCAGCGACGTGTTCAGGCCGGTGATGTTGTAGCTGCTCGTCTCGTTCTTATTGATGGCGACCAGCACGACGTTGCCGAAGAACTTCCGTTCGTAGATGTAGACGTCGTTATTAATCCACCGCTGGCCCATCGAGCCGTACGCGATCGCGGGGTTGTTACGGCGCAAGGTCGAGAGCTTGTTGATGAGCTGATAGGCAGTCGTGTTGGTGTCGAACGTCGACATCATCGGGCGGTTGTATGGGTCGGTGCCGCCGCCGGTGTCGTTGTGCAGGTACTGTTCGGTGCCGTAATAGATGCACGGAATGCCGCGGCTCGTCAGCGTGAACGCGAGCGCCTCGTGCAGACGGTTGTTGTTGTTGAGGAGCGAGAGGAAACGCGACATGTCGTGGTTGTCGATGAAAGTGACGAGATCTTCCTTCCACGTGAAGTTGCCGCCCTCGGTTGAGATGACCGAATCGATGTCGGAAAAGTTTGCGTTCGAGCCGAAGACGTTGCGGATCGCGGTGTTCAGCGGGAAGTCGAGCAGCGAGATACCGCTCTTGTTCGCGAACTTGTACGAGTCGTGATAGAGCGGATCGGAAGTGTTGCCCTGGTACCACTCGCCAAAGAGGAAGCTGTCGCCGAAGGTGTAGATCGAATTTGCGAGACTGTATTGCCAGCCCCAGCTCAGATGCTTCACCGCATCGATGCGAAAACCATCGACGCCGTGCTGTTGAAGGAGTTGCGCGGCCGCTTTCAGGTAGCCGTCCATCGTGGCGTGTTCCTGATTGATGTCGGCGAGATCGAACAGCGTGTAGTACTGCACCTGGTAACGATCGTCCCAGCCGCCGCCGGAGATGTTTGCGTTGTGATGAAAGTAGCCGTTCGTGTCGTTGGTGTAGTTGCCAAGCAGGCTGCCGTTATCGTAGAGCGCGCCAAACTCGCCGGCATTGTTCTGCGTCGAGTGATTGGGCGCGAAGTCGACGATGACTTTGATCCCGTTCTGGTGGGCCGCACTGATGAGGTTGTCAAACTCGGTCCAGGTGTTACTCGAGTTGCCGAAGTGCTCTTCGATACGTTTGAAATCGCGAGCCTGGTAGCCGTGATAGGAAGCGGTCGGATTGTTGTTGCCGTCCGGGATGTTCGTGTTGAGATTGTCGACCGGCGGTGAAATCCAGATCGCGGTGACGCCCATGCCCGCGAGGTACGACATCTTCTGTTGAATGCCGGCGAGGTCGCCGCCCCAGTACAAGCGCCAGTTTGTTTTGGTCGAGTCGTAAAGCCCGGAGCTTTGTGACGGGTTGTTGTTGGTGCTACTTCCGTCGAAGAATCGATCGGTGATGATCTGGTAGATGACTTCTCGCTTGAAGTCCGCCGCGCGAGCTGCCGTGAGCGGCGCGAGCAGGAGTGGTATTAGAAACGAACCGGTGGCGAGTTGTTGTATAAATTTTCGCATGAGAACAACCTCCATGACGCGCAGAACATTGTTATCTGTTTGGGCTGATAACAGGGAGAGAGACTCCGCGGGTGGTGAGACTCATGTTACTGCGGGGATCTATATACCTCTCGCTTCAGACATGTCAATGAAATCGTTGGTGAAGAAGTCTTGATACGCTTTGCTGAGTTGGTTATGATCCGCAGCGCTCGAGCTGAAAGTTCTGCGCTCCAAAACTCATTCTCGCTAAACGCGGAGGCCTCCTACTCTTACGCGAGACTCAACTAATGCCCCTTCCCGACCACTCGATCTTTATCAGTTACCGCCAAAGTGAAACTGCTTTTGCCGTAGACCAACTCGACAAAGCGCTAAGAACCGCTTTCGGAACTCGGAGTGTGTTTCGCGACGTGCAGTCCATACGGAAGGGCCAGGACTTCCCGGGTGAGGATCAGATCTTCTCGATGAGCTCCGAGGGGAGCCCGTCATTGCTGGGTTGACGGATGCACTTGTAGGCTTACCTGACGACGATTGGCTTCGCGCTATTGATCAGCTCGTACAGCTAGGGCTAATCACCCGCGAGCCAGCCTCCTCGCCCGTCTCAATGGTTTCGCATGAACCAGATGAGACTCAGCCAGAAATCTCGAACGAAACCCTGGAGTCGTTCCTGCAAACGGTTGAACTCCCTCCGCACTTGAAGGATGTGCCGCGTGAAGACTTGAAACGCATGTTGACTGAAGCTGAGCCCGAGCGCAGACCACTGCGCCCGGTGAGCTTCACAGTCGATGCGCATCCCCTTCTGCGGGAGCATTTCGGGAGTGAAACTCGGGAGGCAACGGCTGATAGCTGGCGGACAGCACACCAGCGTCTCTACAAATATCTGTGCGCAACTACGCCGGACAAAGAACAGCCGATTCTCGAAGATCTTGAACCGCTGTATCAGGCTATAGCTCATGGTTGCAAAGCGGGCCTTGAGCAGGATGCTTTGGATGAGGTTTGTCAGCCCCGGATCTGGCGATATGAGGAGATGTATACAGTCAGAAAGCTCGGCGTTTTTAGTTCCGACTTAGGAGCCATTGCTTGTTTCTTCAGAAAGCCTTGGAGCGGTCTAGCCGAGAATCTTGAGGAGGAGAGTCAAGCCTTCGTGCTGGCGTGTGCGGGGTTTTGCCTCCGCGCCATGGGTCGATTAACAGAAGCGGTCGAACCAGTGCGAGCCGCGCTGAAGGTGTACATCGAGCAAGAAAACTGGGGCGAGGCCGCAAATAATTCCGGCAATAGCAGTCAACTACAACTCATTCTCGGCAATGTTGAAGACGCGCTTAGAAGCGCCGAACAGGCCGTAGTTTACGCGGATCGCAGTGGTGATAAGTTTCAGCGGATGAGTAAGCGTGGGACGTTGGCTAATGCTCTGGCTTGCGCTGGTCAACGCACCCACGGGGAGAGATATTTTCGCGAAGCTGAACAATTGCAAGCAGAAGACACGCCAGCACTTCCCCTGCTCTACTCCCTCCGCGGGTTCCACTATTGTGATTTGCTATTATCAGGAACAGAGCGTTATGCGTGGCAACGACTTTTAGCGAGGTCTGCCATCTCAAAGCCTGACGCATTCCAACCATCGAAAGAAAGATCAATAGCAAAACTCAGGCAGAACAAAAAGCGCGACAAGGGCGATATGGCGAAGCATGAGAAAATCATTCGTGATATCCAAGAGCGCGCAGATCAGGTCCTGATTTGGGAGAAGGGAGCGGGACTGATACTAGATATCGGCCTGTTCACGCTAGTGCTTGGTCAGACGTCAATTCTTAGGAGCCTGTTAGCTGAAGATTCGCAGCAAATAAAAGAGCTAAGCACGGCAACAACTCTCGATGAAGCCCTCAGGATACTTCGCCAGGCAGGTTCACAAGAGTTCATTGTGCGCGGTCTGCTGGCGCGCGCGTGGGGTCGGGTTCTAGCCGGTGCGTATACCGGTATTGAGAGTGCGCAGGAAGATCTCGACGAGGCTTGGGAGATCGCCGAACGCGGGCCCATGCGATTATTCATGGCTGACATTCATCTTTACCGCGCGAGACTTTTCGGCGGAATGTCCGCGAGAGCGAGTGGTGTGAAGTATCCGTGGAACAATAAGCGGGACGGGTCGCCCCGCGGCCCACTGGACGATCTTTCCGCTGCGGAGAAGCTCATCACGGAGTGCGGTTATCACCGTCGCGACGAAGAGCTCGCCGATGCGAAACGCGCCCTAACCCCTTCGGCTCACGAATGAATTATCTCTGATCCAGAAGCGCCAGGGTTTATCGATCCATTCCTGGGCGTAGTCGATGCCGATGCGTGGGCCGCGGGCGATACGGCGTGGGGAGATTTGCTGAAACTCTTCCAGCCAAACGCGATCGCCCAACAGATCCGCGTTGTCGAGCGCGCGATCGATGCCGAGCGCGATACAGAGTTTTCCTGGACCATTGGTTAGATTGTGATCGGGATGCGAATGGCGACGCTCGCGCATCAGCTCGATTCCCTCGACGGGCTCGAGCGCGCGCACCAGAATCGCGTGTGGAACGTCGGCGACGTTGCTCACGACGTTGAACTGGTAGTACATGCCGTAGACAAAATAGACGTACGCAACACCGCCGTGTCCGTACATCGTCTCGGTTCGCCTGGTGCGCCGCCCGCCAAACGCGTGTGAAGCGCGATCTTCCGGCCCGCGATACGCCTCGACTTCCACGATCATCCCTGAAACGCGTTCCCCGTTCGCCGCGGGAACTACGAGTAATTTGCCGAGCAGCTCGCGCGCGACGGTGAGCACGTTTGAACGTGTGTAGAACTCGCGCGGGAGTTTCACGCTCTTCAATGACGTACTTTCCACAGCATCACCACAAAGATCACTAAACCGATGGCGATAACACCTCGTCGCACCCAGCCCTGGCCCACACGCACCGCCATCCTCGCGCCGAAGTAACCACCCGCAAGCGCGCCACACGCCATCACGAGCGCGTCGCGCCAGATGACCAGACCGGCCAAAGCGAAGATCAGCACGGCGGTACTATTGATGCAGATGCCGAGAAAGTTCTTGATGCCGTTCGCGCGATGCAGTTCGTTCAGACCTAGCAGACCGAGTGCGGCGAGCATCAGGATGCCGTTGCCGGCGCCGAAGTAACCACCGTACATCGCGGAGAAGAACTGAAACACCATCGCGCCGGTCCACCACAGTGTGGTGGGACGCTCCTCCAGTGAGCCGAGTCGCAGTCGCTGGTTGATCGCGCCGTGCGACATAAAGAGTATCGTGGCGAAGAGGATTAGAAACGGAACCAGGCGCGCAAACACCGGCGACGGCGTCCACGTCAGCAACCACGCGCCGACAGCGCCGCCGACGATGCTGGTCAGACCGAGACGAATGAGTATGGGAGAGCTGTTTTCCAGTTCACGACGGTAGCCGAAGAGGCCGCCGAACAGACCGGGCCACAGCGCAACCGTGCTGGTGCCGTTAGCGACTTTCGGATCGAGCCCGAGCCAGATCAGGACCGGAAAGGTGATTAGTGTTCCGCCCCCGGCAATGGAGTTGATCGCGCCGGCCGTGAACGCGGCGCACAGCATGACAAGCCAGGGGAGCACGTCGCCCATGTTAGAATGCACGCCGCACTTACGCCAGCAAAAATTTTTGCAGAGACGTTACGTAACGAATGACCCGGCTCATTTCTCGGTTTACTGCACTGTCAACGCTGGTGCTCGCGCTCCTCACCGCTTCCACGCCGCCGGTCTGCGCAAAGAAAACGCTTCGCGTGATGACTTACAACATTCACGTCGGCGTCGGCATGGACAAGAAGCTGGACCTGCAACGCATCGCCGACGTGATAAACCGGGAGCGGCCGGATCTCGTCGGCTTGCAGGAAGTCGATCGCGGCGTGAAGCGCACTGAAGGCAAAGACGAGATCGCCGAGTTGGCGGCGTTGACGCGGATGGAGTACGCGTTCGCACCGAATCTGGATTACCAGGGCGGTAAATACGGCGTGGCGATCCTGTCGCGTCTGCCGATCAAGAACACCGTGCACCGGATGTTCGAAAACAAACGCGAAGCGGAGCGGCGCGGCATGTTGCGCGTCGAGGTTGAGTTCGATCGCAAGCTGTTGACTTTTGTCACGACGCATCTTGACTACCAGTTCGAAGATGGCCGGGTGTTCGAGACGGAGCAGTTGTTGCGATTTTTGAGCGACGTGAACGGGCCGCTGATCGTGGTGGCGGATCTTAACGACGTGCCGAGCGGCGGCGCCTATCAACTGATGCGTAACAGGTTTGAAGATGCGTGGGCAACGAGTCGAGCAAAAGGCGACGGATTCAGTTATCCGGCAGACAAGCCGGTGAAGCGGATCGATCACATCTTTTACGCGCGCGGTGCGAAAGCGAAGAAGGCCTGGGTGGTCGAGACGCTTGCATCGGATCATGTTCCAGTCGTGGCGCAGTTGGAGATCCAATGAAGATAATTTTTGTCGCTATTTTGGTTTTGTTGGCGCAAACAGGGATTCAAGCACAGGATTCGTCGCGCATCGACTGGCCGCGTTACCAGGACATGGCTGTCGATCTGATGCAGCAATACCTGCGCATCAACACTTCCAACCCGCCCGGAAACGAGCTGGAAGCCGCAAGGTTCTTCAAGAGGCAGTTTGATCAGCTCGGCATCGAGAGCGAGATCTTCGAGTACAAGCCGGGGCGCGCCAACATCATCGCCCGGCTCAAGGGAAACGGCTCGAAGCGCCCGCTCATCCTGCTGAGTCACATGGACGTCGTGACCGCCGAACCCGCTTCGTGGGAAGTCGAGCCATTCGCCGCCGTCATTCGCAACGACGCGATCTACGGACGCGGCGCGCTCGACATGAAGGGTGAAGGACTGCTTCACCTGATGACGATGATTCTGCTCAAACGTGAAGGACCGCCGCTGTCGCGCGACGTCATCTTTCTCGGCACTGCCGATGAAGAGGTCGACGACGAAGGCTCGCTCTGGATGATCGCGAACAAATCGGATCTGTTTAAGAACGCGGAGTATCTGTTGACCGAAGGCGGTGACAACTCGCTCGACAGTGGTGGACAGGTGAGAGTAGTCGGCGTCGACGTTGCAGAGAAGGCGCCGTTCTGGCTGCGATTGACGGCCACAGGACTGCCCGGCCACGGGTCGCGTCCGGTTCCCGACGGAGCGACGACTCGATTGATCCGCGCGATGTCGCGCATTCTCGATTGGGAGACGCCGATCAAGCTGCTGCCCGCCGTCGAGAAGTATTTCAAAGACATCGCGCCGTTACAGCAGGAACCGATGCGTTCGCAGTTTGCAAACATCCGCCAGTCACTCAACGATCGGGCGTTTGCCAAGTCGCTGACGAACCAACGAGAGTTCAACTTTCTCCTGCGCAACACGATCTCGATCACGATGCTCAGCGGCAGCAAGCAGACCAACGTGATCCCGAACGCCGCGACGTGCAATCTCGACGTGCGCCTGTTGCCCGGCGAAAACCCGAATGAGTTTCTCGCCGCTCTGAAAGCCGTGATTGCCGACCCGACGATCAAGGTCGAGAACGTCAACCGCTTCAAACCACCGAACAGCTCGCCCGTCGACACGGAGCTGTTCTCCGTGATCGCCCGGCATACAAAAACCAATCACCCAACGGCGGTCATCACAACGAAGATGCTGAGCGGTTATACTGAGAGCCAGCTCTACCGGCAGCTCGGCATCACCGCTTACGGTTGGGCGCCGATCTACACGACGGCAGACGAAGACGAGGGCGTGCATGGCAACAACGAGCGCATCACGGTGAAGAACGTTCGGCAGGGCACGCGCGAGTTTTACGAAGTCGTCCGAGACATCTCCCGCTAGTTACGAAGCCCCCCGCTGAGTTAAATTCACCACGGAATAGGCCCGCTTATGCCAAAAGATGCTCACGAGATGAGCGAAAACGAGATCCGCACGCGCATTCTGACGCTTGCGTTCGGCGGAGATGAACGGCTCTTCATTGCTTTTTACCGGAAGCTGCAACAGGGGCTGCCCGAAGGAACCGGCATCGTGCTGCGCGGCAGCGTCATTACCAACAAGCGACACGAAGATGGCGCGCCGTTCGATTCACAAGGAAACGGCACGAGCGATCTCGATGTGACGGTGGTCGGAAACAAAGTCATGCAAGCGTGGAACTCTGACGCTTACTACATTCCCGGACTGCACACGAAACCATTGTGCGACAAGGACCCCGACATCGCGCCGAGCCTGAACCCGTTGCGCGAGTCGTTGCAGGAGCTCGTCGGACGCCCGGTTAACGTCCAGGCGACGTCGAGCCTGGTTCTGTACGGCCGCGATGTGCTGTTTGGCGAGCCGTATTACGTGGTGGTCGCTCCCGGTGAAGAGGCGTGACGCTCAGGTTACTCAGCTACAACATTCGTTTTGGCGGAGTGGGCCGTGAAGAAGCGCTCGCCGCAACGATTAAAGCGGCCGACACGGACCTGGTAGTTTTTCAGGAAGCGATCTATCCGGACGTGATCGAGCGTCTCTCGGTGGCGACCGGTTTCCCGTTCTGGGCTTCGCGACGCCATCACTCGATCGGGTTCATCAGCCGTGTAAAGATCGACTATCACGAGTGGCATTATCCCGCCGGCGCGCGCCATTCGTTTCTCGAGATCGTTCCCGCGGACAGTGACACGCGAGTTTTTGGACTCCACTTGAGCGCGCGCTTTTCGAAGTGGGACGAGCGCCGGCGCACGCGCGAGATTCGCGCGTTGCTGGAAGGAATCAAGCGACATCAGAATGGTTTTCACGTGCTCGCCGGCGACTTCAACACGCTCGCGCCCGGCGAGGCCCTCGAGATCGAGCGGCTGCCGGCGTGGATCCGGGCGTTGATCTGGATCAGCGGGCGTAAGCTGCAACGCGAGACGATTCAGATCATGCTAGACGCGGGCTACGCGGACGCTTACCGCGCGCTACA
>JBKPPP010000204.1:0-8478 GCA_046733615.1 Acidobacteriota bacterium
TGATGCCCGCAAAGTTCAACTCACTCGGCAGCATTTCCGCCGGCAACGCGCCGCCCTCGCCGTCAAAACCGAACTTCATCCGTTCACCATCGCGATTCGCAACTGCAAGATCGTATGCCAACTTCACGGGCCACGATTCGGACGGCGCTAGTTTGACGGGCGCAGGCGCAAGCTTCACCGCGAACGTGCGCGGCTGAAAGCGACCGAGGCTCGTGACGAGTTGCCCGTTGACGATCTTCGCGTCTCCAACCGGCGCCTCCTGCGCGTTCACTTCGCGCGCGGCGATCACGCGCGCCGGAAACGAAAGCCGCACATCCGGCACACCGCGGCCATCAAGCTCAACGATGCGCACGATCACTTCATCACTCGCTTCCGCCTGTTTCAAAGCCAGCACGCGCACGCGATCGCTGTTCACGCGCACGATTGAAAACGTCTTTCCCAATCGCCCGGGATGTTTTTCACTTTCGAACGCGATCAGCGGCTGGTTCAGACGCTGCGCCTGCCAGTCGGTCTGGTCCCGATACTTGTCGGTTCTATCGCCGCGCCAGTCACCTGTGTGCGCAGCCAGACCGTAGACGAATTCATGATGACCCCAGTCCTGCGTCGACTGGTCCGCGTAGCCGGCCCGAGGCGAAATTCCCGGCGTGCGCAGCAACGTCAGTCGCAGCGTCTTGTCATCAGGTTTATCAGAACCGTATTTGCAATCCGAAAGAATCGTCACGCCAAACGCGCCGCTTCGATCCGTCAGATCGAACCACTGGTGCGACGGCACCTCAAACTTCCGCTCGTCGTTGTTGCCGCGCTCGATCGTGCCGATGTCCCAGTTGTAGGTCGCTTTCGCATTCGCGGCAGTGAGTGGGAACGTCGCTTTCAAATTCGCACTCTTCGTCTTCCAGTCGATAACATTGCTGAACTCGACGCGATTGCCCGCGTCACCCGCCGAGAGCCGCACCGTCTGCTGAAACTTCGACCCTTCCGTTTCCCGCACGACCTCGATCGCGACGCGCACCGGCCCACTCTCCACGACGCGAATCTGCGCCGGCCCGCTGACAAAACTGCGCGGGGCTTTTTGCTGGTCGGCCCAATCCATGTTCCATGCGGGCCACTGCGCGGGCGTGTCGTCCTTGATTGCGAGCCGCAGCGGCGCTGAGAGCAACTCGCGATTCCACTGCCGATCAAAAATACTCGCGACGTCGCCATCGTCGTTGAGCTTGACACGATACCGCTGGTTCTCGAGCGATCTATCCGTGACCTTCAACGGCGTCGAGCTCTTCGCCCACGTCTCATTTGGTCGGATGTCGTAGACGGCGTAACCGGCGGAAGGAACTTTCGCGACGAACAGGATCTTCGTCGCGCCGTCTTCCTGGCTGACGATCTGCGACGGCGTTATCCACGAATCCGGACCGACAACCTGGATCGACTTGACCGGCCCGTTCGGAAACCTCACCGTTGCTTCAACCACATCTTCGCGCTCGACGTTCAGCGGGTTGTAGACGACGATCGACGCGCCCCACGTTTTCGTGTTCATGGCCGACACGATGCCTTCCGTCGCGCTCGTCAGCACACTCGCAAACTGGTTCATCGCGATCACATCGTCGTTCCACGAAAACTCAAACGCCTTCGGCGTCGCCGTTCCGGGCAGGATGTCGTGAAACTGCCCGCCCATCACGAGCGTCCACGCATTGTTGAGCCGCTGCCGCGGATACGCGCGCGCGCCGAGCCACGCAGCGCCGACGGAAGCTTTCTCGGCAGCGTCCGCCAGCAGTTCGTTCTTTCGATTCCAGCGCTTCTGATACGCTTCGGAAGTGATCGAACCCGCCGAGTGGTCCGTCAGCAACAGATCGCCTTCGTAGCGCGGCAGGCCCTTCATCTGCTCGGGCCGAATATTCAAAAACATCTGTTCGGCCGTCGAAGAGACAACCTTCAACGGGCCATCGTTCTTCGTGACGATCTCCTGCATCATGCGCACCGAATCCTCGCGCGGCGAGCCGCCCGTGTCGCCGGTGCCGTAGTAGTGATAGTCGGTAAACACTCCGCTGACTTGGCCGTTGCGCTGCACTCTTCGCGGCCAATCGACGGGATTGTTGCGCGCGTTTGGATTCGCGATCACCGGGCTCTTGCTGATGTCTTCGCGGATCTGGCCGCCATAGCTACCGGGATTCAGCGCCGCGATCACGCCGCGCCCGTCCGGACCCTGCCAGTAACCGACGTTCCACGGAATGCCGCGCGGCGTTTCTTCAATCGATCCGCGACCGCCAACGGCCGCCGCGGAGTTCCACGTCAACTTCTGCGTCGAGAAACCCTTGATGCCCGCATGCGCGAGGATGCTCGGCAACGAAGCGGGAAAGCCGAAGCAGTCGGGCAGCATGTACTCCGCGCTCGTCTTGCCAAACTCGTGTTTGAAAAACTGGTTGCCGTAAAGAATCTGTCGAAAGATCGACTCGGCGGACGGCGAGTTGACGTCGCTCTCTTCCATCGACGAGCCGGCGGGAAACCAGCGGCCCGCGGCGACGTACTCCTTCACGCGCGCGTAGTCGGCGGGCCAGTACTCCTTCATCATCCGATAGCGGTTCGCGCCGCTGAAGTTGAAGATGTAGTTCGGATACTTCTCGAAGAGCGCGAAGTTGTCGTGCATCGTCTTCGGAATGTAGTCGTTGATGACGCGCGGATACTCCCAACGCCACTGCGTATCGAGATGCGCGTAAGCGACGACATAAAGAGTCGGCTCTTTACTGAGATCTGTTTGGGCCTGGGTTGGAATGACGAGCGACAGAGCGAGCAACGGCAGAATTAAGAGGCGCATGGCCGGCGATTATAAAGCTATTATTAATCTTGACTAAAGATCTCATTGTACTTAAGGTGCACCAATGCAGATCTCCTTCTCGGATCGCGTCAAGATCCCGGATGACGTGCTCATCTCCCACCTACAGGAAGAGTCGGTAATTCTTAATCTCGACAGCGAGCGTTACTACGGACTCGACGACGTAGGCACGCGCATTCTGTCTGTACTAACAACCTCGGATTCCATCGAAGCCGCGTACGAACTGTTGCTCGAAGAGTATGAGATCGACAGCGCCGTGCTGCGGCAGGATCTACTCGCGCTGATAGAAAGCCTGGCCGAACAGGGCATTGTTGAAGTCTTGCGATGAGCGGGATTTTTGGCATCGTAAATCTCGATGGCGCTCCAGTCGATCGCGATCTCGCGTGGGTTGAGGGAAGCGCCGGGTTCAGTCAACAGCCGCTGACGATTGATGGAAACGTTTGGCTGATTGCGGACGCGCGCATCGACGGCGACGAAACAATTCTTCAGACGTATCAAAAGTGGGGGGAAGACTGCGTCTTGCACCTCATCGGCGATTTTGCGTTTGCGATTTGGGACAAACGCTCGCGCCGTCTGTTTTGCGCGCGGGATCATTTCGGAGTGAAGCCGTTTTTCTTTGCGCTCGCCGGGAACAGTTTCATCTTCAGTAACAGGCTGAACGATCTCAGGCGCGACCAGCGCGTCTCAGACGCGCTGAACGAAAGGGCGATCGGCGACTATCTCGCGTTTGGTTTGAATCAGGATCTCGCTTCGACCTCTTTTCGCGACATTCAGCGATTGCCGGGCGGGCATACGCTTTCGCTTGCGAATGGATCGATAACGACTCGACGCTACTGGATTCCGGCGGTGAAGGATGAGATCCGCTTTCGCAATCCTGAAGCTTATGTCGAACGATTCGACCAGTTGCTGACAACGGCCGTTAAAGATCGCCTGCGCGGGACGGATCGCGTTTCGATCTCGATGAGCGGCGGTCTCGACTCGCCGAGTCTCGCCGCGATAGCGCGTGATTTCGCCGCAGTCAAGGGTTACTGCACGGTGTACGACAAACTGATCCCCGACGAAGAGCGGCACTATTCGAGTTTGGCGGCAGCGAGCGTTGGCATTCCGATTCATCATTTGGCGGCCGACAAGTATTCATTGTTTGAAGGCTCGATCGATCAGGCGGAGCCATTTCTGATTTCGCCCTACGCAGCACAGTTTCATGAGCTGTTACGGTTGATGACGAGTCATGGTGAAGTCGCGTTGACGGGCTATGACGGCGATGCGCTGATGAATGAGCCGCGCCGATCGTTGAGAAGTTTTGTTCCCTTAATTAAATCCAAAAAAACCGAACCAATGCGTCCTCCGCAATGGATAGACGAATCCTTCGCCAGGCGAATTGGTCTGCAAGATCGCTGGCGTGAGTATTGGGAGGAATCGCCGCTCAACGAGCCGCGCGGGGCGACGCTGCGCGCGCTGCGATCGAAAGTTTGGCCCGCGCTGTTTGAATGTTACGACCCTGGCGTCACCGGCCTACCACTCGAAGTGCGTCACCCATTCACCGATCTGCGACTCGTCAATTACCTGCTGGCAATCCCCGCGAAACCATGGTGCAGGAACAAACACATCCTGCGCCGCGCAATGCAACACCGTCTTCCACGCGCGATACTGGATCGCCCAAAGACACCGCTCGCAGGTAGTCCAGCCCTTCAACTGTCGCAGCGCGCTGGTGTAAGATGGCTCGACACTTTTGAGGTCACTCCGCAACTCACGCGTTTTGTTAACGTGAGTCTGCGAGGATCGTTGGCGGAAGAGAAGACTCCCGATTCACTTTGGGCCAATCTGCGGATCTTCGCACTCAACCATTGGCTCATACACTCTCTGCCGCTCGATCGCCGAATGGTCGCGTAAACTAACTCTATGGAGAAAAGCATGGCACGGAAACCAGAAGCCGCTCAGCCAGGTAATCCCGACCAGATCAAAAAGCCCTATCACAAACCCGAAGTAGTCGTTTACGGAAACATCCGCGAGATCACCCGCAATATCGGTTCGAAAGGTGCTGAGGACGGCGGAGGCGGCGCCGCAGCCGGACCCAAGACCGGGACCTGATTTGCTCACAATGCATTATCGCTGCTCGATCTATGGGCTCGGAGTTGTAGCCAACAGACCAATCCCCACGGTACCACCTTCCCAAATAGGATCAGCGGAACTTCGTGTCTCTTTTGGCGTCGTGCCTCAGCTCGACGCGGAGGGCGTCGAGACTTCGTACGTCGCCGATTACCACGACGACTGCGGCAATCCAGTGCTGGTCGTTTCCAAAGTCGAAGACGGAAAGTTCTATCGCTTTCGTTACGCGGATCGAACTGAGTTTGTGATCGACGAAGCCGGCAGTGAGATCTGGGCCGCTTGGCCCGACACGTTGACGCTGGAAGATACGGCGACTTACCTGCTTGGGCCGGTGATGGGATTTGTGCTGTTGCTGCGCGGACTGTTTTGTTTGCACGCCAGCGCGATCGCTGTTGGCGACAGGGCGATTGCGTTGATCGGGCCGGCGGGTGCGGGAAAGTCGACCACCGCGGCGGCGTTTTCCGCGCGCGGCTTCAGCGTTTTGGCGGAAGACGTGGTGACGCTCGACGACTGCGGCGATCGTTTTCTGGTGCGGCCCGGATATCCGTGCATCCGTTTGTGGCCCACATCCGTTGCCGCGCTCTACGGCCGCGAAGCGCAACTGCCGCGGCTCACACCGAATTGGGACAAGTGCTATCTCGACCTGACGCAAAGTCATCGCGCGTTTGAAGCGAAGCCGCTGCCCTTGAGGGCAATCTACTTGCTCGGTGCGCGCAGCGATGATGCGCGCGCGCCGTTTGTTGAGGATCTGGGCCGCACGGAAGCGATGATGTCGCTGGTTGCGAACACTTACGCGACGAAGCTGATGGACAAGAAAATGCGCGCGCGGGAGTTTGAGGTGTTGGGACGCGTACTGGCGAACGTGCCGCTGCGTCGCGTGACACCACACAGCGATTCGCGCAAGCTTTCTATACTCTGCGATCGTCTGTTGGCTGATTTCGACGGGTATGTATAGCCTTCATTTTTACGGAGAGATAATGGCCGACGTGCGGCGCACCGAACCCCACGTCGAGGCGCTGCGGAAAACCGTGACGCCGGATTCAGTAGTGCTGGATCTCGGTTGTGGTCCAGGACTGTTTGCGCTGATCGCGTGTAAGTTGGGGGCGCGGCGGGTTTACGGAATCGAGCCCGACAACTCGATCAATATCGCGCGGGAAGCAGCGGCGGCAAACGGTTTTGCGGACCGAATGGATTTCTTTCAGGACGTCTCGACGAGGATCGCGCTACCCGAACCGGCCACCATCATCATCTTCGACCTGCGCGGAGTGATGCCGTGGTTTACACAAAATATCCCTACAATCATCGATGCGCGCCAGCGGTTGTTGGCGCCGGGCGGCGTGTTGATTCCGCGGCGTGATCTCGCCTGGGCGACGATCGTGGAGGACGAAGAACAATATGAACAGATCGTGGGCCCGTGGGAGCCCGGCAAATATGTCGATCTCTCCGCCGGCCGGCCGAGGATCACAAATTGTTGGCGCAAGACACGAATCAAGGCGGAATCTTTCCTGGCGGAACCGGTTTGTTGGGCCACGTTGGATTATCGTGAAGTGATGAGTCCGGATGTGCGTGCGGATATCTCATGGCGCGCAGCACGATCGGGCACGGCGCATGGTATTGCCGTGTGGTTCGACGCGGAGCTGGCGGAGGGGATCGGCTTTACGAATCATCCGGCTGAGCCGCAGTTGGTCTACAGCAACGGCTTCCTTCCATTTTCGCAGCCGGTGAAGGTTCGTGAAGCCGAAAGCATCAACGTGCGGCTGTCCGCCGACCACGTGCAAAACGACTACGTCTGGAGCTGGACCACGGATTTCAGCGAGCAACAGATTCGATTTGAGCAGTCGACGTTTTTTGGTGTGGCGCTTTCGGCGGAGCAACTGCGGCAGAAGTATGAACAGCGTTCTTAGACGAGCGGAGCACGAGATTCTTTTTTCTATCGCGCGGCGCGAGCTCGGCGGCGTCGAAGATCGGCTTCGCGACTTGTTGCGGCAGGACTTGGATTGGGATTACCTGTTAGCGACGGCCGAGAGTCACGGATTGACGCCGCTGCTTCACAAACACCTGCATTCAATCCCTTCCGAGATTCCTGCTCACATTCGCGCTCGCTTGAAGCTTGCCTCGGTCGCTAACTCGCAAAGCGTGCTGCATCTCACCGGCAAACTGTTGAAGCTCTACCGGCTGCTGAAAGAGAACGGAGTTCGCGTCGCGATCTTCAAGGGCGCCTTGCTGTCTGAGATGGCTTACGGCGAGCTGTCGCTGCGCCAGGCCGGTGATATCGACGTGCTGATTCCGCGCGAACAGTTTCAGCGCGCGAGACAGTTGCTGGAGTCGTTGGGCTATCAGATGACGCCGTCGCTGACCGAAGCGCAGCTGGCATCGCATCTCGCGACGCACTGCGAGATCCAGTTTATGCGCGACGATTGGTTCACCGTCGTCGATCTTCACTGGGCGCTTGCGCCAAAGAATTTCGTGTTCAAGTTGGAAACGGCCGACGTGTTGGCGCGTCTGCAACGAGTCGCGTTTGCGGGAACTGAGATCGAGACGCTGGCGACGGAAGATTTGATTCTTTACCAGTCGATGCACGGTGCAAAACACCTTTGGCGCAGACTCGAGTGGATCAGCTCGCTGGCCGAACTGATCCGATCCGCGGAATCGATCGATTGGGATCTGGTGCTGGAGCGTTCGGCGAAGGCGCACGCGACGCGTATGCTGGCGCTCGGTTTACGCTTATCGGAGGTTAGTGTTCCTGCGCCGGTACTCGACGCGATCGACCCGGAAGATTTAATGAAGAGAATGGCCGAACAGATTTTAACAACAATCTTCACCGTTTCCGGCGCGGCCGAGTCAACGGAAACAAACCTGTATAATCTGAGAATCATGGATCGCAAACGCGACGCGCTCGTCTCCGCGCTGCGCGCGATCTTCGTTCCCACGCTGACCGACTGGTCCTCACTGAATCTGCCTTCATCGCTCCACCCGCTTTACTATGCCTATCGCCCCCTGCGTCTTTCGCGCGCATACTCCGGCTCGCTCTGGCGCAGATTAAGCTCGAAAGGCGCTTCATGCTTTTGACTCCTCTCAAGCCGCCATTGAAATGGGCCGGCGGCAAGCGGTGGCTCGTCCCTCATCTCGAACCGATCTGGAGCAGGTATATGAATCGCCGTTACGTTGAACCGTTTTGCGGCGGGCTCGCAGTCGCACTCGGACTTCAACCCGAACGCGCCCTGCTGAACGATGTCAACCCGCACCTCATCAACTTCTATCGGCACCTGCAAGTGGGCATGCAGATTCAGATCAAGATGCGCAACGAGGAGCAGTTCTACTACACGCACCGCTTCCGCTTTAATCGCCTGATTCAAAATGGCGACGCGGCGAGCCGCGAAGCCGCCGAGTTGTTCTATTATCTAAACCGCACGTGCTTCAACGGCCTTTGCCGCTTCAACAAAAGCGGCGACTTCAACGTGCCGTTCGGCACTTACGAAACGATCAACTACACTTCCGACTTTTCCGAGTACGCGGAGAGTTTCAAGCAATGGAAGTTTACCAACGTGGAC
>JBKPPP010000205.1:0-9539 GCA_046733615.1 Acidobacteriota bacterium
GAGCGCGCGAGGAATAAGCGGCTAAAATCTCCGCCCTTACTATGTATGTTGAAACGCAACGGAACGTTTCGGACAAACAACGTGCCAACAACCCGATTCTAAATCTCAGATTAGGACACTACCCCCTTCGTTCCGAAAGGCGCCCCGATTCGAGCTCAATCTTCTCCGTCGAAACACGTATAACAGACGCGCTTAATCGCCTCATAGCCGAGGAACTCTACTGTCGGCGTTAGATAGTCACTCCGTGTCTGTTCATTGCGAAACAAATCCGTAGTCAAATATTTCTTGTTGTCATCGGGAAACACGGTAGTCACCACCGCGTCGCTGCCCAGATCGTTTTGCGCCATTAACGCGCCAATAAAGTTGGCGCCGGATGAAATACCCACGCCAAGTCCAAGAGATGATGCCAACTTCCGGGCCATCAGGATTGCATCGCCGTCATGAACGCTGACCACTGCGTCGAGCTGACCAAGTTGCAGGATCGAAGGAATGAATTCATCCGAGATTCCCTGAATGCGGTGATAGCCAACCTTGTGTCCAGTCGAGAGCGTTGGCGACTCTGCCGGTTGTAATGGATGGAGCTTGATCTGCGGATTGCGTTCGCGCAGATATTTTCCTACACC
Organism: Acidobacteriota bacterium; assembly: GCA_046733615.1. GTDB lineage: Bacteria > Acidobacteriota > Blastocatellia > Pyrinomonadales > Pyrinomonadaceae > PSRF01. The sequence goes on from JBKPPP010000205.1 coordinate 624, forward strand.
CATTATCGTGCCGCCCGTTCCCACTCCCGCAACAAACGCGTCCGGTCTCAACGAATGGAAAAATAACTGCCACCAGATCTCAGGGCCAGTAGTCTTTTCGTGTGCTTCCACGTTCGCCTCATTGGCAAATTGAGCGGGAAGGAAGACCCGCGAGTCGCGTTTAGCCAACTCCTCCGTCAGGCGAATGCTGCCAACAAACCCACCCCGATTGCGATCCACCGAAACGATCCGCGCGCCGAAACTCTCAATCAAAGCGACTCGCTCCCGGCTCATCCAATCAGGCATGAAGATGACAACCGGATGTCCAAGCGCTCGTCCAATAGCCGCGAAAGAGATCCCGGTATTTCCACTCGTTGCCTCAGCAATGGTATCGCCCGGCTGTAAACGTTCTTCCTGATACGCCTTCTTGAGAATGTGGAACGCCATTCGGTCTTTTATGCTGCCGGTCAGATTGAGGTTTTCGGCTTTGGCGTAAATGGTTCGCTCTTCACCTCTAAACATAAAGCGAATCGCAAGCAGAGGCGTGTTGCCGATCATGTGTTTCAGCTGGCGACACCGAGTCGGAGTCTTTGTAAGCGGGGAAGAGACTTCCAGCAAGGAATTAGAATCAAGTCTTAGCATCATTCATACCGTAACGCGATCAATGGGTCGACCTTTGTCGCACGTCGGGCCGGGATGTAACAAGCCAGAACCGAGACGATGAGTAAGAGAATTGAAATGCCGATGAACGTTATTGGGTCCACGGCCGCGACGCCGTAAAGCAACGCCGCAAGGAAACGAGTCAATCCGAAAGAAGCGAGGAGTCCAAGCACGATTCCTATGAAAGCCATTCCGACCCCGTGGCCTATAACCAGCCTCAAAATGTGCGAGCGTTTTGCACCGAGCGCCGAACGAATTCCGATCTCGCGTGTTTGCTGTTCCACGAGATACGACATCACTCCATAAATCCCCACAGCCGCTAACAAGAGAGCCGTCGTCGCGAAGATTGCAACTAAAACGAGGTTGAAGCGCGGACGCTTTAGCGACGACGCGATGAGCTCATCCATGGATGAAGTGCGCGACAGTCGAATTTCCGTATCGATATTTGCTAACCGACTTTGAAACGCTTGCTTAAAAGTACCCGCAGCCGTATCAGTTCTAACAACGAAATACGTGGCCCAGCGCGCTTGCTGTGAGTATGGATAATAGATTTCAGGCTGAACGTTCTCGCCGAGTCCGTAACGTTCGACGTCGCCAACGACTCCAACGATCTCCACGGCACTTTTCTCGCGCACGAGCGTTAAGCGTTTACCAACTGCACTTTCGTTAGGCCAAAACCTCTGGGCCATTGTCTGGTTGATTATCGCAACTTGTGGAGCTGACGCATTGTCCGCACTGGAAAAATCCCGTCCGCGTATAAGCGGAATGCCCATCGTGGCAAAGTAGTTCGGACTCGCATTGAAATAAACAGCTTGCGGATAATCTCCTGCGCCTGTTGCCGCCTCGCCTTCGGGAAGCACGTCAGTAGTTTCGAATCCGCCAAACTGTGGACCAGCGCTCACAAAGCCAACCGACTGCACTCCCGGCATGGCCTTAATATCTTCTGCGATTTGTTGGTACAGCGAGACTACCTGCTGCCGCGTTTTGTATTTATCCATCGGTGGAAACACCGAGGCGGCGACCAGGTGGTCCGTTGTAAAGCCGGGATCGTGTTTGAGCAGCCGAAGAAGTGTTTGGCCTAAAAGCCCTGCACCGATCAGCAGAGTGACGGCCAATGCAACTTGTGAAACCACGAGTACGCTTCGAAGCCGCAAAGCACGACTCGAACCGGATATACCAGGCGCATCTTTGAGTTCAGAAACTAAATTCACTGCCGACGATTGCAGGCCCGGGATCAAGCCGAATAGAACTCCGGTAGCGAGTGCCAGAAGGAAAGTGAAGCCCAGAACGGCGCCATCAATCCTGACATCTTGCGCGTGAGACAAGGCTGTTGGACTGATCGCAATGAAGAGATCCTTCAACCAAATTGAGAGGATGAGACCCGCAGCGCCTCCAATCAGCGAAACCAACACACTCTCGATTAATAACTGACGCACCAGTTGAAAGCGTCCTGCCCCGAGCGCAACACGAATAGCAAACTCCTTCCTCCGGCCCATCGCTCGCGCGAGAAACAGATTTGAGACGTTTATACAGGCAATCAACAGGACCATTCCCACCGCAGCGAAGAACAGGAGAATTGAAGTACGCAAGTCCCCCACCTCTTCCCGCTGCAAGCTGTTCACTTTGATGGTCCAGCCGCCGTTCTCGGCCGGATACTCTTGACCTAATCGACTTGCGATCGCCGTCATCTCCGACTGCACTGCATCCAGTGAAACACCTTCTTTCACTCGGGCATAAACGCGCCGGTTTTTTGCGTGGCGTCCAAGTGTCTGATCGGGATCCACGGAAAGCGGCGCCCAGATATCAAAGGAACCAAAGCTAAGCGCCTCGAAGTTTGGCGGCAGAATTCCGATAATTGTGAACGGCTCTTTGTCGAGCAAGAGCGTTTGCCCGACGACGTTCTCAGAGCCGGCGAGTTGCGTTTGCCAGAAGCTGTTCGTGATTGCGACGACATGATCGCGTCCAACCTGATTCTCTTCCGGCAACGGCAAACGACCGCGCAACGGCTTGATGCCCAACACTTGAAAGAGTTCGGGCGAAGCGATCGCGCTCGAGGCTACGAGTGGTCCACTAGTGGTGTTCACGCGAAAATGCCAATCACGCCACGCTCCAAATTGCTGTATTGTCTGACTCTGCTTCTGCCAGTCCTCGATATTTCGCGGTGATGCCGTGGGCAGGTTTCGTCTCTTTTCCGGGTTTATCTCACTTAACACCACCAGTCTATCCGGTGCTGAAAATGGAAGCGGCCGCAGTAAAAGCGCGTTCACAAAACTAAAGATCGCCGTGTTTGCACCGAGACCGAGCGCCAGAGTGAGAACGGCGATTACGGCGAAGGCGGGACGTTTCAGCAAACTTCGAACGGCGATTCTGAGGTCTTTTAATAGCGCATCCATACTCGATCCCGACCTCACTTTCTCCTTTTGGCTTTCGCCATGACTGTACTCGCAACAGCCAAAGTCGCGAGCGCACGGGGTGCTTCATACTTGAAACTCTTCGCCAGATCGCTTGCCCTCGTGGGGTCCTGTTTAGCAAGCGAGCTAATAAGAACAGAGAGACTCAAGTCTGAGGTATCAAGGTCCATCATCTTCAAACCGCTGCTTGTAACTAGAGCCACGCTCAGACGATCAGCTTCTCCGGAGAATCCCTCGGCCGCGTTTCCAGCTTTGACTGCTTCGGCTGCCACCTCCCAGGACCGAATGATGTCGGCGGCTAAAAACTCGACTGCAACACCGGTGATGAGAAGTGGGCGGTTAGCATCGTCATCGTCTATGCGTCGGGCTTCAGCCAGCGCCTGCTCCAACAACTCAAGAGCCCGCGTACGGTCGGAACCGATCAGCAGTCGTGCAATCCTCAGGTAGGCCCATGTACGTTGCGCGTGAGTCAAACAATCGGCCTTGGCGAACCTTAGAGCCGCTACACTATTCTTCTTCGCGAGTGCCGCGCGCAGCAGAGAAATATCGACATAACGTCGGGCCACTTCACGGCGATAGGCGTCATCGATTTTGTCGGCGATATCCTGCGCGGCCGGATTGGCTTCCACGGCCAATATCGCTGCGGCGTCAGCATAGATCTCATCGCGTTCTCTTTCGTTTTGGGCTCTATCAACGCGGTCCTGCAACCGTTCGAGTACAGTGCGAGAGTCCGTGTCTCGCACAACGCCCTGGGTCAACAGGAAATCATCGTTCTCATCGATAGTGTTTGATCCTTGCTTCGCCAACGCAGTGAGTTGCGAGCGAAGTGCGACGGCTGTGTCGGTCGCGTATTGTTCAAAGAAGGGAAGCAGCCGTTTTATCACCATGTATTTGCCGATGAGTCCAGCGGAGGTGAGATCTTGATCCGGCGGCGGTAAAGGACGCAGCAAGATACTGGCTGCGACACGAAAGAAGCTGCTTCTAACCTCTGACGGCAGATTGGGTACTGGGATCGTTTCTACAGCAGGTGCCCAACGGACGCCACCATCGGCAGCGAACGTCAGATACATACCAGGCGTAAATGCGTAGGACGATAAACCGGAAACTGTGTTTGCGTCGGAAGTCGGATCCAACTCGGCACGCGCGAGCAATCGCATGAATTGCTTGTCTGCGAGCGCGGGATTCAGGAGTCGAAGCCTGGAAAGAAAACTGATGGATGACTCATTCACAGAGTCTAAAGCGGGCGCAGCAAACTCGAATGCTTTTTCCGCCTTGTTGTCGTTGAGCAGCCGCTGCGCGAAGTTGAGTCGCTTTGACATCTCGTCTGACGTGGTCCAACCGTCGTTGACCGCTCGTGTCTGAGTAGTCGACTTTTCGGCTGCTTTGGACGCGGCGTCGTTCAGCTTCGCGAGAAACTCATCTGCGAGTGCGCCATCGCGACGGGCGGCGATGTTCAAAACCTCAGCACGAGAATCACCGCCGACGCCTCGCCGCACGGCGATCAGCATGACGGGCGCAGAACTATTCGATGGTCCCGTGTCTTCCGGCGCATCGGCTTTTTCGGCGGCTTCCCACGCGCGGCGGAGTAGTATCCGAGCCCCATCAGGATCCACATCCCAAAGTGCGTCAGCGGAGCGAGCGAGCACCCGGGCACGAAGCGCCAGATCTTTGTAGCTGCGTGCCTCATCAGCGAGCGACATGATGATGGACGTGGCAAAAGTGCGCCGCTGTGTTTCCAGCGCTTCGATTTCAACTATCTGGTCGTCTTTTTTCGGCGAGGCGGGCGGTGGAGGTTGATGGGTTTGAATCGACGACGCGGCGCCAAACAAAGGTAGCGCCCACATCCAGGAAAACAGAACTAAGAGATTGATTAGATGCATCGCTGCAAGACGACCGTACGGTCGCACGATGCATACCAGTTAAATTGCCGGCTTTTATTGGCAGAAAAGCGTTCGAAGTGGGCGGTATTTCGCAGGACGAGTTGAATTTCCCGCACCCGACTCCGGGCAGATCTTCATTTCAGGCGGCGTGTTCGTTTAAGAGCCTCTGGGGTGCTGTCACAAGGATGCTCCCGTACTTCAATTTCAAGGCCCCCGAATCCTCCAACTCTTTAAGAGCCCGCCAGGTTTTCTGCCGGGAGGCGCCGATTAAATTCGCCAGATCCTGCTGAGTAATTCCGATCTTAACCGGTTGATTCGGCTCGGCGGCTGATTCGAAATCTACCAACTCCACCAAAGCTTCCCTGACTCTGGTGGACACGTCCTTGCAGATGAGATTGAGCAATTGTGATTCGGCTTTTATTAACTTGGAGCCGAGGGTTTTGAGCAGGCACAAAGATATCTCCGGATAGGCCGTCAACAGCGATTCGAAATCCTTCCGGTGAATTGAAGATACGAGAGCATCATCGAGCACCTGGGCAGAAGTCGTACGCGGCGTACCCTGGATCGGACCCACGGCGCCGAAGATCTCTCCCGGCCCGACGATCTCCAGCAACAGCTCGTGCCCGTCTTCGCTCAACGCGCCGATCTTTATCCGGCCTTCTTGAAGGAAGTAGATGCTCTGAGAAGGATCGCCAATCATGAAGATCCATTCACCACGCCGGCGTTTGGTCGTTCGCGTCATGGTATTGAAACGATTAACTGCCGGCTGACTCGCTCCACCCAGCAGCTTGATTCGACGTAAATACCACATGCTGGAAACGGCTGAGGCAGTTTGTGTGCTAGCGAGCGTGGGGTTCTTCTCTGGCATTGCGTTTTTAACTCAAGAAGCAATAACTCAAAAGCGAGAACTTGGTTATGAAAAGCCAGAGCAAATGAAAGGCCAACTGTTCGAAACGGTAGAGAGTGCGAAGACTGCGGTATAGCGGACAATTCACAAAAACGATCGCCATCAGAATAGAACACGAAACCGCGCTGTTGTTACATATTGGAGCACTGTCGCACTCCCGTCGCCTGTCGCTGACGAAATAGCCTTACGCAGTCCGCCAGATGTGTGTAATCTGTGCGTCGATGCACGACGACCCGACTCGTAAACTCGACACTCCAAAAGTAATTTCCACACGCGCTGCCTCTGCCGACACCTTCGACGAGGCCCATTTTGTTTCCGGCACTGTTCTGGCTGGTCGTTATCGGATAGTCGGGTTGTTGGGCAAAGGCGGCATGGGTGAGGTTTATCGTGCCGACGATCTTAAGTTGGGACAGGCGGTCGCTCTCAAGTTCCTGCCCGACCGCTTTCTCAGCGATGGCGCCGCGCTCGCGCGCTTTCATCGTGAAGTGAGGGTCGCCCGCCAGGTATCTCATCGTAACGTCTGTCGCGTTTACGACATCGGCGAAGTCGAGGGCAAACACTTCCTCTCGATGGAGTTCATCAAGGGAGAGGAGCTTTCTTCGCTGCTGCGACGCATCGGCCGTCTTCCGGCCGACAAAGCCGTTCAGATCGCACGACAAATCTGTGCGGGACTTGCCGCTGCGCACCAAAGCGGAATTCTCCATCGCGATCTCAAACCGGCGAATGTAATGATCGACAGCGAGGGTAACGCTCGCATTACCGATTTCGGGCTCGCAGGTTTGGTTGAAGAGTTTCACGACGATGAAATGCACGCGGGCACACCGGCTTACATGGCGCCGGAGCAACTCGAAGGAGGACCGCCGACAGTCCGCAGCGACATCTACTCGCTCGGTCTCGTTTTGTACGAGCTGTTCACAGGTAAACGCGCCTTCGAAGCAGCAACTCTAGACGAGCTCATTAGACTCCGGCGCAGCGACACCACGCCGACAACGCCGACGTCGATCGTCAGGGATCTGGATCCGTTAATCGAGCGCGTCATCGATCGTTGTCTGCAAAGAGATTCACATCAGCGTCCCTCTTCCGCATTGCAAGTGGCGGCAGCGCTTCCCGGAGGCGACCCGATCGCCGCGGCGCTTGCTGCCGGCGAGACACCATCACCAGAGATGGTTGCCGCCGCTCCGAAAGCGGGAGCCTTGCGTCCGGCATTGGCCGTCGCCAGTTTGGCCGGCGTGGTAGCGTGCCTGCTCTTGCACCTTCTCTCGTCCAGCGCCGCCCGAGCAGAGCGAAACCTTCCGTTGGAGAAGCCGCCCGAAGTGCTGGCGGAACGAGCGCGCGAGATCGTTTCGAGTTTGGGTTATGGTGACGGGCCCCTGGCCCAGGCTTCCGGCTTCGAAGTCGACAGCAGCTTCGATCGCTACCTCGACACCAAGGGCTACGCGGGCTGGGAAGCGATCAAGACGGGCCAACCACTGCTGCTTTATTTCTGGCACCGGCAGTCGCCGCGCTATCTCGTGCCGCAGAGCTCAGCCATAATCCGTCCCTCAGATCCGCCGCTGGACATCGCCGGCATGACAAACGTTTCACTCGACACGCGTGGACGTTTGGTGAAGTTCGAGCTACTACCGCCGCAGTTGGAAACCGGAAGCTCTACAAACACGGCGACGGACTTTAACCCGCTGTTCACTGCCGCCGGTCTCAACCCTGCAAACTTCACAAAGACTGAATCCACGTGGGTGCCGCTGATGTACGCAGACGAGCGCGCGGCGTGGCAGGGCCCGCATGTGGACCATCCGGAAATTCCGGTTCGCATCGAGGCGGCTGCTTACAGGAATCGGCCTGTCTATTTCGCGATCATCTTTCCGTGGGACAGACCGCTGCGCCAGGAAGAAGAAATGTCGTCACGCGGGCGGCGGGTGGCCGCCATCCTGCTCTTGATTCTGTTCATTGGTGTAATGCTGGCAGCGGCCTTACTCAGCCGGCGAAATCTACAACTCGGTCGCAGTGACAAGCGTGGCGCGTTCAAGCTCGCGCTCTTCGTTTTCTGCGTCGGCGTTTTGGGAGGTGTGATAGGCGCTCGGCATGTTCCCAGCCTCGGCGACGAGTTTGCCACTATAGTTTTGATAACTGCTTATTCACTGGTCCCCGCCGGCTTGATCTGGCTGCTATACATCGCACTCGAACCGTACGTCAGGCGTCGATGGCCGCGATTGATAATTTCGTGGAGCAGATTGATCGCCGGAAATTTTCGCGACCCGATGGTTGGAAGAGATCTGCTGATTGGCGGTTTGTTCGGCCTGATACACAGCTCGTGCATCGTTATCGGTTTGCTGCTGCCGCATTGGTTCAGTGCTCCTGGCCCACCCGCGATGCTTGCGAATGTGCTGACGTTCGGTAGCATTCGCACCACGCTGGCCGTGTTTCTCAACTCGCATGTCGTAGCGAGCGTGTTCGTCGGGTTTGCGTTTCTGTTCGTGATGCTTTTGTTCTACATCGTACTGCGCCGGCAGTTGCTGGCGGCGATCGCGCTTTTTGTCACTGCTTTCGCGATCGAGTTTTCCGCGTTTGCTGCTTCCGCGCCGCGGTTCTATTGGATCGCGTCAATCATGATAGCGCTGACGATTACGATAATCGTGGCTCGCTTTGGACTGCTGGCGACGATGGCCGCGCAGCTATTCTTCTTTCTCACCGTCGAATACCCCGTCACTCTCGACTTCTCCGCCTGGTACGCTTCCTCCACGCTCTTCGCGATAGCGATCATACTGGGGCTGGCGATTTACGGTTTCTACACCTCGCTCGGCGGTCAACCAGTCTTCGGGGACCGATTACTGAGCGACGAGTAAAGTTTGCTACCACTCCAATCGTGGCGACTTTAGCAAGATCGAACAAGAAAACCTCATGCGTTTACGTTACCTAGTAGCTTGCCCTGAGCAGCGCCGGGAAACGCTATTCAGCTTTTCATAAAGACTCAGGCCGGCGACTAAGCCCAGCGGTGTGGCGGTGGCTGACATGGAGCTTCCTTTGAGGTGCCTGTTTTTTGACGGGAGAGCGCATTATAAGCCGTTGCTACCGCTGTGGCGTG
>JBKPPP010000206.1:0-5075 GCA_046733615.1 Acidobacteriota bacterium
GACCATGCCCAGCGACAAACGCGTGCCCTGGATCAGTATTTTCTGGAGCCTATCGGTCCGCTGAACAGTCGAATTGTCAACTACAACAGGAAACAGAACCGCATTGAGCTGATCTGTGATTCGTTGGACAATCTCGATCAGCCGTTGGGCCACGGCCCAGATTGCGACCGCGCTCGTTCCCATGAATGCGCCAATCACGATCGCATCAGTCGAGTAATTTAACTTATTAGCAAGATCGATGATGAGGATGAAGGCGCTGAAGCCAGTCAGTTCTCGCAGCCGTTCACGTTTGAAGTATCTCAGTCGAATTCGTAGCGCAGGAAAAACTCGATAAGCATTCCGCCGATAGGCCAGGTAACTGAGTATCCGCACTCCTGTCGTGGCGGCGACTAACTCAGCAAGACCATAGCCCGATAGCAGAACCAGTACGTTTACTGCTGCCACTAATATGGCGGTTACAAGAGCTACCTTGCCGTTCAAATACTGGCGTTGGAAGCCGTTCACGATGCCGCCAAAAACGCTAACTGGAAATCCGAGAGCGATGTAGCCGCTGATGAAGAGCAGGACGATCTGTCCAGTTTTCGCCTGTGCTGCTGTTAAATGAAAAATCTTCTCAATATTTAGAGAGATCAAGATCGCGATGCTGAACGTCAGAAGACCGACTCCGCTGAACACGCAGAACATCGTGCTCGCAACCTCGTTAAGCGCCGTGGAGTCGCTCTGTGCGCGATACTTGGCAGCAAACCTGACCTGGGCTTGGCCGTAGCCCATGTCCAGCATTGAAAAGTAGAAAGTGACGGAAGCGAGCAGGATCCAAAGTCCGTAGGCTGACTTTCCGAGGTGTGCCACGTTAAATGGCAACATGAAAACACCGAGCAAAATCTCGGTGCCGGCGATCAAATAGTTCACCGAGACATTTCGTAAGATGCGCGTTGTTTGGCTGGTTGGATCGGGCGCAAACTGTGACATCCGTAACCTAGGAACCCTTCTCCCGCGTGAAGATATAGGTCTTACGAATTCGGTGAGCTAGAGTAAAACCGGCGACATTCAAAGTCCTGACAACGCTGTCGACCGTCTGCTGATCAAGTGTGGTGTTGTGAATTTCCATCAAGATAGTCGATACATGCTTCTTAATCGTCTCAATCTCCTGGTGAACTAGTTCAACCTCGCCACATTCTATATCACAGATCAGAGTGCATTCGGTGAATCCAAATTTATCAAGAATGTTTTGAAGGGAAACGGTCGGTATCCTCACTGTACGGTTAATCCTAAACCGGCCATCCATTCTCGTAGCGCTGCTGGCAAGAATGGAATCGGAGATAAGAAACTCAACTTCCTCAGCCGAATAACCTACCGCCGCATGAAGCACTGTGAAGCAACATCCATTACGCTCGCGATTCGATTCAAGGAGAGGGATTAAGTCAGGATTGGCTTCAACAACGACGTGCTTTAGAGGTTGAAGTAGTCTCTTATTGGTAAGACAGCTGATAACGCCAATGCTCGCGCCGAGTTCTATAACTGGAAGGGTGGGATCAATATAAGTTCGCAATGCTTCGCGTTCCGGAGTTTCGTATCGGTTGAGTAGGAATAATGCTTTTACGCCTCGCGTGATTGCGGGATGGTCGACGTTGAACCGAAGGCCGTCTACGTGAACGATGTTGCCGCGCCATTCAACAATCCGACCGATGAGCGGGTGTTCGGCCCACCACCAACTGTGCAGGTGAGCACGCAGGTTGAGGAGCTGGTTTATCTTCGCGAGAACGGCTGAAATGCCGTTTTGTCTATAGACACGCTTGGCTGTAGAGAGTTTGCTTGCTAGTCCCATAGAGACAATCGTTCGTTAATCGACGCGCGAGTTTCGCGATCGCAGAAGACGCCTGCTGCGGGAGAGTAATTCAATTAGGGAGGCTGTCTTCACAACAGCTATTTTATTTTTGTAGTCCCGTATTATAGTGGATTACAGGCTATCCCGCACTCAAGGTGTCTCGCTAAACGTGAACTCCATCCACAAATTGACTGCGCTTTTGATCGCCGGAGGGACGGAGAAATATACGTACTGAACAAGAAAAGACGTTTATGAAGAAACTGGATCAAGTCACTGGGTCGGGTTCGGTTCAAGAGTTCGGTTAATGCGATAAATAAAGATTGAATGGCCCACAACAGCGTCCGGCTTAAGTTCGCGAAAGGTCGCGTAAAGGTCGTGATTCTTGAACCGCAGCCCTTGCAGATTGTTGGCGCTGATCGCGTACACACCACTCGGCGGGTTAAGCAGGATATCCGGAACAGTATCACCGGTCCACTGATTATACGGATAGCTGGGAAGCGGTTCATACACCACACCATACGCGGTGGGATCTGCCGTCCCGTGGTAACTCAACTTTACCGATGGAATATTCTGCTGGGTCATATAATCCCGCAGCCCGATCAAGTCCTGTCCCCAATCGAGGTTCGAGTCAACCAGAATTTTATATCCATTATTCGGCCCACCCGCGAGTTCATTAAAAAAGGCGAGGTAATGAGGAAAGATCATAACTGATCCAATAGTCAACCAAACGACCATGGCCAAGATGGCCCCCGCTCCTAGTCGCGATGTTTTCCAGTCAATGAGAGCCAGTTGGCCCGTGAAGATGAATAGACAAGGAAGGATAGGAAGTAGATGGCGATACCCAATATTAAAGGTGCTTGCTAAACAGATTGCGAAGTAGATCACAACGGGGATTAGCAGGGGGACTGATGAACGCCAGGTTCCTCGCCGATAAACAAAAATGAAGCTTGCCCCAATCAGAATGAGCGTCGGTAATGGAGTCTTTACGGCGAAAGCGACCGGGAAATAGTACCACCAACCTGTCTGGGAATATGCTCCCAACAAAAAGCTGGGTTTGCCACCCGCGACCAGACTTGTACCCGCCTGTAGGGCGGTCAGATAATCGCGCGCCGGAAATGGAAAGCCTTTGAGCGTGCCCACGCGAAAACCGTACGCCACCCAGATAGCGCAGTAGGCTGCCACGGCAATGACAGCGAGATAGGCCAGTGTGGTTTTGACATTTAACCGACTCGCACTAGTTGATTTCCATATTCGATCAATTACAAGAATGATCATTACAACCGGGATCAAGTAGACGGCAGAAAACTTTGAGACTAGTGCCAGGCCGAGGGTTAGACCAGCTATAACGGCGCGAGCTCCAGATGGGCGAATCATCCAGCGCCAAAATGAAAACAGCGTGAGCGTAGCAAAAAGTGTGACACCGATGTCGTTTGTCGCAAGGTTTCCATGGGCCAATATATTCGGATCGAATGTCAGCAGCGTCACCGCCAGGAGTCCGGATTTTGGTCCGAACAATTCCCGAGTCCACGCGTAGACAGTGACTGCGAGCAATAACGTGAGTACGATGATCGGTAAACGCGCACGAGCGACAATTGACGGACCATTCTGATTGAGCCTCCACACCAGTTGATCGGAATATGCGAGGTTGCTCACAGTAGATGACGAGTCTCTTAATGGAACCACGAAATTGCGATCGGCGAGCAAGGGCAGCGTCGCGAGTACCTCAATAAGTGGCGGATGCGCAGGTATAAGGCCAGGATCGCCTGTGCGAAGGTAGTATATACCATTGGCGATATGGTATTGCTCATCGTAGGTGGCGGAATTTCTGCGAAAGCTCAGTAGCAACTGAGCAGCCAGGACGATTAAGAGTAAGATGCTTATAGTGTCGGCCCAACCCCAGTGTTTCAGGTTATGTATCGGTTGAGTTCCCATAGGCACGATTTTGTCTTTGGAATCGCGCAGGCTTTCGTTTGTTGAATCTAGCAATTGTTGAGTCTCTCTGCGTGCACTCTATCTCAGGACGGACGGTCTAAGAACTTGAGAAATCAAGCAACTGTGTGTCTCCAACTCATCCAGTCGAGAGTTCGGATTGGTTCTGTTTCGGCTCGCAAATCCTTGGCTGATGATATCCGTTAAATCGCTTCAAAATTAAGTGAGCGACTGGTAATCGGCATCTGGACATAGGTCCGCCTCTTTTGGGACGCGAGATTTTACACGGGCAACAAAGCTTGACTCAAGCTCAACTGAATCCAAAACCAGGCGCCAGTGCGTTTCTCACCCCTGTTTCAGGTTTCAGCAGGCTCTACGTCTATACACCACGAATTGCACACGGAAGTTCTTTTAAGGGCCAAAGCGAATGGCGTAACATGATCCCCGGAAACCAATCCTGCGACAGGCTTTTCTAGGAGGTCATGGTCCGGTACCTGATCAACATCGTCGGCCGGAGCCAGCTCTTGACAGGCTCATTAGCGCACAATAGATTGAGGGTAGTGAAATTGCATGCAGATTTATCTACTTAGGATCTAACACATGAAACTTGCTCGGGACATAATGAGTCTGTCGACCTTCAAGCGCGATAGCAACAAAGTGATGCGCCAAATGAAGAAAACTAAAGAGCCGGTTGTTCTGACTGTGAATGGCAAAGCGGCAGTGGTAGTTCAGGACGCCGAAAGTTATCAAAAACTACTTGAGCTCAAAGAGCGGTCGGAGGTTATCGAGATCCTGCGTCAGCGCCTTGCGTCACGAAGCCGTAAGAAAGGTCGACCAGCAGAAGACTTTTTCAATGAGTTCTTCGCCAGGAATAACATCCCAGTCGAAGATTGATGAAAAAGTACAAGGTCATCCTCCATTCAGATGCTGAGGCGGACATCGAATCATCCTTCAAATGGGGTTGTCGAGTGTGGGGAGAAGAAAACGCGAAACTGTGGGTGCGGAAACTACGGCGGGCTATTACAAAACAACTCACATCATTGCCATTGGCTTGTCCTCTCGCGCCGGAGAGCGAACAACTGGATGTCTCCATTCGGCAGTTAATTGTCGAACGTTATCGCGTCCTCTTCACAGTTAGAGGAGGAACGGTCACGATTCTTCACGTCAGTGGTCCCTATATCGATCCCCGATGAGACTGTTTGATCGAACTTCCCTTGGGTTATCGATTTCTTTAGCGCTTTCATAGTCTTCGTTCTTGATTAGCTTATTCTCTGTGGTCGTACCTACTCCAGATTGGTTCGATCGTCTTCGGGTTCTAGCG
>JBKPPP010000207.1:0-5560 GCA_046733615.1 Acidobacteriota bacterium
ACGACCTGCGGTTCGGTGTCAGCCTTTTCGCGCACCGCGTCGGCTACTTCCAGAAAAGTTTGCAGCTTGATCGTGGTTTGAGAAACAACGAGCGGGGCGCGCAACGCCGGTAGCTTCGCAACTTCGCTCGCATCTCGCACGACGTAAGTATTGTGTGGAGCGTAACCTACTACGCCAATCATTTCCGGATGATCGGGATTGCCGGCGACGACGACGTCGCGTCCCTGGCGCGCGGCACGCTCGGCGAGATGCTGCACTCGCGTCACGAACGGGCAGGTCGCATCGATGACTTTGGCGGCGCGATGTTCGAGGTCGGCCTGAACTTGCGGCGTGACGCCGTGCGCGCGAATGACGGCAATCGTGTCAGCGTCTGCTTCGTCGGGCGAGTCGATGGTCGAGACGCCGCGAGCGCCGAGCCGTTCCATCTCCTGGGCGTTGTGAATCAGTGGACCCAGAGAGCGAATCGGGCGCACACCTTCTTCGACTGCCTCTTCAACCATTTCCACGGCGCGTTCGACGCCGAAACAGAAACCGTATTCGTCTGCCAGCAAAACTTGCATAGGTGCCTTGTTCAACCGTGCTCGGACCCGTCGCTTAACGCAGGCGGCTTAGACGCCCGGCGCGGAACCAGTATCGGGCGTGTACGGGCCCGGACCAGTGTCGGAAGTGTACGACGACGACGTTTGGTTGCACTTCTCCTTCCACTCGTCTCTCATCCTGTCGCCGCCGGCCACGCGGTCGTCGATCCAATGAGACTCCCAATCGACCAGCCGCCGGATCTGCGCCAGCACGGCCTTATTAAATTCGCCGCACGCATGCGCCAGATCTTTGGGCAGGATTGCGTAAGAAAAGTCGCCAATCTGGCGCATACCGTCGCAAACCGCGTCCGTCACATCACAAACAGCATTCCGACCCTCTTGCATGATTAAACCTCCGGCATGAATTCTAGCATCAGTTGCTTTACGGCTGCACGGTGGTTGAGGTTCCGGGTGTATCGGTGCCCATCTGTGGCTCAGGTTGGGAGGCCGCCGCGGGCGATCTTCTCCATCAGCTCGCAGAAACGATCCAGCTCGCCGAGCGTCGTGTAAACATTCGGCGTGATGCGGATGCCTTTGAATTCTTCGTGAACGATGGGCGTCGTAAAGATCCGGTGCTTGTTGAAGAGATACGCACCAATCGCCGACGGGTCCACTCCCACGATCTCGATGTTAGCGATGGCGCACGACTGCTGTGGATCGAAAGAGGTGTTGAAGCGGACTTTCGGCACGTCTTTCAAACGATTCATCCAGTAGCGGGAGAGGTATCTCAGGCGCGCTTCTTTTCGCTTGCCGCCGATACCGTTGTGAAAAAGCATCGCCTCGCCGATCGCCAGCCGCGGCGCGGCCGAGTGTGTCCCGATCTCCTCAAACTTGCGAATGTCGTTCGCCTGCTTCGACTCTGCCGCCATCAGCGGCCACAGCTTCTCGATCTTGTCGCGTTTGACGTAAAGCAGCCCCGTGCCTTTCGGTGCGTAAAGCCATTTGTGCAGACTGGTGCCGAAATAATCGCAGCCGAGATCCTTCTGCTGAAAATCGAACTGCGCAAACGAGTGCGCGCCGTCGACGATCGTTTCGATTCCCTTCGCGCGCGCCATTTCGCAGACAGCTTTCACGGGCGTGATCTGTCCGGTGATGTTCACCTGGTGCGACATCAGCAGCAGCTTCGTACGTGGCGTGATCCCTCGCTCGAAGGCGGCGGTGATCTCGTTGAGGTTCTTTGGCGGAATCGGGATCTTCACCATTTTCAGCACGAGACCTTCGCGCCGTTCGCGCTGGCGCAGTGTCGTCAACATGCGCGGGTAGTCCTGGGTGGTGGTGAGAATCTCGTCGCCGGGTTTGAAGTCCATGCCCATGAGCAGGATCTCAAGCGACTCCGACGCGTTTCGAGTGATCGCAATCTCTTCGCGATCGCAGCCAAACATTTCCGCGAGGCCTGTGCGAATCGTTTCTGACTGCGGCTCGAGCAGTTGCCACATCGTGTAGGCCGTCGCGTCTTCCTGCTGCCAGATGTAACGAACGAGAGCTTCAGTCACGATACGCGGGCTCGGCGAGACGCCGCCGTTGTTGAGATTGACGATGCCGCGCGTGACGGTGAACGAATTTTGAATGACTGACCAGTAGTCTTCATCCATCGCCGCCTGTTCGGGCGTGAGGTGCGCGATATTTCGCGTGGCGGCCTCGATCTCTTTGACGAGCGCACCGATGCTCGGCACCGACAGCGCCGCGAGGCCCAGACCTTTTCCGGCAAGTGAGAGAAATCTTCTGCGATCTGTTGCAGTCTGGTTGTTGCTCATGAGTTGAATTCTACCTTTGTGTGCTGTAACCGACGCGCGTGACCGCTACGCGCTTCTCGCGGTTCGGATCGTCAGCGATTGAGACCACGGTCTTGTGAAAACTCTTCGCTGCGTCGCCGCTGGACGGCACGTACCCGATCACATACTGCGTTCTTATATCCCTGATGATCTCATTGGAAATGCTCGCGATGTCGCTGGGTGAGGCGGGAAAGAAAGTTCGCCCGCCGGTGTCGGTTGCGAGTTTGGAGAGAAAGAGGATGGCGTCTTCCCGCTTCTTGCCCTTCAGTTCACTCGCCAACCCGATCGTATAGATCTGAGTATCTTTTGCCGCCAGGAATTCAAAGAGCTGTTCCTTCTTGTAAAAGCTATTGCGATCCTCGCCGTCGCTGACGAGTATGAGAGCTCGGCGTCTTACTTTTCCGGGATCGCTCTGCTGTTGGGCCAGGTAGTCGGCGCTGAGATAAATCGCATCGACCACCGCTGTTTGCCCGCCTTCCACGTAGAGCTGCTCCAAGGCGTTGCGCAACGCACCTTTATTTGACGTCAGTTCCTGGAGCTTTTCTATTTTGTCACTGCTAATGAAACGGATCAGAAAGGTTTCATCGTCGGGCGTGTTGGAATTCACGATGTTGATTCCCGCTCGCACCACTGACTCGAGCTGCGAACGCATCGAGCCGGAGCAGTCGATAACCAGGCCGTACGTCAGCGGAACTTCTTCGCTCGTGAAGAACTCGATCTTCTGCGGCGTCCCGTCTTCCGTAACCTGAAAAGCATTTTGCGGCACGTCGCGGACAGGCTTGTTCGAAGGATCAATCACGCGTACGTGCAGAAACACCATCTGCCGGTCCTGCTCATTGGAAGAGACCACTCCGTGCGGAATCAACAGACCGCTGACACAAAACAGAAAGGCGAGGAGGATTCGGGAGCGGCTCATATCAGCTAGGTGTTTGATTCGAAAACAATCTCGCCGTTGATGACGGTCATCACGCAGCGCGTCTTCAGGATCTCGAGCTCGGGAATCTTCATGACGTCGGCCGAGAGGATCGTCAGGTCCGCCAGTTTTCCGACCTCGATCGAACCGCGCAATTTCTCTTCAAACGCCGCGTACGCCGGCCAGATCGTAAACATCTTCAGCGCCTCCATCCGCGTCACCGCTTCCTCCGGGTGCCAGCCTTCGGCCGAAAAGCCCTTCTGGTCCTTCCGCGCGACGGCGGCGTAAAACTCGATCATCGGCTCACCGCGTTCGACCGGAGCGTCGGAACCTCCCGGCACTACCACGCCCGACTTGATGAAACTCTCCCACGCATACGCGCCAGCCAGTCGCGCCATCCCCAAACGGCTCGGCGCGAAGAACAGGTCGCCAATCGCGTGCGAGGGCTGCATCGACGGAATAATTCCCAGCTTCGCAAACCGCGGAATGTCGGCCGGGTTCACGATCTGCGCGTGCTCCACACGCCAACGCGGCTCGGCAACTTTTCGGTCTGCGCGCGGCACCGCTTTCAAAGCCGCTTCGTACTCGTCAAGAATGAAACGATTCGCGCGATCGCCAATCGCGTGTGTCTCGACTTGTATTCCTTTCTTCAACGCGTCGATCAGCATCGGCCGCAGCTCTTCCGCTTTCACGGTGAGAAAACCGGACGTGTCGGGTGCGTCTGAATACGGCGCGAGCAACGCCGCGCCACGCGAACCGAGCGCGCCGTCGGAAATCACTTTGATCGTTCGCAACGTGAACCGGTTTTCGAAAGCGCCGATCGTCGGACCTTCGCTGAGCAGCCGGTTTGCATTGGCGCCCGGCCCATAAACGGCCTTGTAGATGCGCAGCTTGATCGCACCCGAAGCGTAAAGCTTTTTGAAGATGTCGACGTCGTTGTAACTGCCGCCCGCGTCCTGAATCTGTGTCCAGCCGAGCTCGATGTCTCGCTTGACGCCGAGAACAACGGCGCGCTCGGCGTCTTCCGCTGTCGTCGGCGGCACCTTGCGACGCACAAGTCCCTGCGCGGCGTCGAGCAGCATGCCGTTTGGCTCGCCCGTCTGTTTGTCTTTCGAAATCTCGCCGCCAAATGGATTGGGCGTGTTCTTATCAACGTCCGCGAGCTTCAACGCCGCACTGTTCGCAACTGCGCCATGCCCATCCGCACGTCCCAGGATCACGGGATTGCCGGGCGCGACTTTGTCGAGGTCCCAACGCGTGGGAAACACCGGCGGCTGCCAGTGAGTTTCGATCCAGCCACGGCCGGTGACCCATTCGCCCGGCTTCGCCTGGTCCACGCGCGCTTTTACCTTCGCGAGAAAATCTTCGAGACTGTTCGTGCCTTCCAGGTTCAACGTCATTTCACGCAAGCCGACGCCGGAGAGGTGCTGGTGCGCGTCGGTGAATCCGGGCAGCACCGTGTTGCCGTGGAGGTCGACCGTGCGCGTGTTTGGCCCAACGTACTTTTGCGCCGCCGCGTTCGAGCCGACGAAAACAATGCGATCCCCCTTGACGGCAATCGCCTGCGCTTGCGGCGTCTTGTCGTTGGCGGTGTAGACGTTGCCGTTTTTGAAAACGATGTCGGCCGGCGCCAGGCGTGGTTGCGCAGGCATGAAGCTAACGAGCAACAAGCTCACTACGATTAGCAAAACTCTCATGAGTTCCCTCGGCTGTTTAGTTAAGAATGCGGCTGGCGTGCGCGAAGGTTATATCACAGTTTGGCGCCGGAGAAACTCGCGCAGCCCCGCTCGATCGGGCAACGCGGTGCGGGCGCCGAGCGCGCTGCATTTCATCGCTGCGACGGCATTGCCAAACTGCATGCTCGTTTCGAGATCTTCGCCGGTTAGAAAGCCGAAAAGAAAGCCGCCGCGAAACGCGTCGCCGGCGCCCGTCGTATCGCGGCAACCGCCGGGAGCGGCGTAGCCGCGCGATTCGATGAACTCGCCCTGGCAGTAGGCCACCGCGCCGGTGGCGCCAACGGTCATTCCCACCACGGCGCAACCAAAACGCCGCTGCAACTCGATCAGCGCAGCGCGTTCATCAGCGACTCCCGTCACCCGATGCGGAAACTCTTTCGAGCCGATCAGGATGTCGATGAACGGCAACAGCTCCGGCAAACCTTCGTAAACGTTGTCGATGTCGGCGGAGATGATCGTGCCCGAGTTCTTCGCAGCGCGCGCGACCGCCACACACGCCGGCGGATCGTGCGCATCGAGATGCAGCACCCGTCCCAGCGCGCCGAACTCCACCGGCGCTTC
>JBKPPP010000208.1:0-10473 GCA_046733615.1 Acidobacteriota bacterium
TTCGAGATTGGCGTGAAAAGTCTGCTGGGCCTGTGCCTGGCGGCTGGTGTCGTTGCCGGCGCTGCTGAGCTCACCTTCATAGGTGATCTGAGCGCTGTACAGGTCGCGGCTTAGCTGATCGCGCGTCTCACCCTCCGGCAGTGCGCTCGTTATTTCTCGGTAGACAGTGTCGAATTCAGTTTGAATGTCGGCCGGACTGCGGACTGTAGCTCTGTTGCTGCTGCAACGCTGCAACTGAAGTCGCGACTTCAACCGCGGCATCGCATCGGCGCGGGCGTGACTCAGCGCCAGCTTCGAGTGGCCCCACAATCCAACCACTGCGCCGACTGCCGCGTTGTCCGCATCGTCTTCGAGCGCGCTCGAATTGCCTTGGCCTTTTTGCAACGGCGACGCAGCGCCGGCTTCTCCGCCCCGTTGCTGCGCGACGTGGGCCAGCTCGTGCGCGATCAGCGCATCGCCGATCACCGTTCCCGGGTTGTACTCGCCCGTGCCGAAAGCGATGTCTGAACCGATCGTGAACGCGCGCGCGTTGAGGTTCTTCGACAGCGTTTGCGCGTTCGCATCGGTGTGAATGCGAACACTCGAGAAGTTCGCGCCCAGCGCCGACTCCATCTTCGACTTCGCGCCGCCGTCCAGCGATCGTCCTGAGCCGAGCTGCGCCCTGATTGCTTCGGGATCTGCTGCCTCGTCGGCGCCGCCTTCGCGCTCTTTGAAAAGTGCGCGCCCGACGTTCGCCACCGCGCTCGCCGCGCCCCTCACCGCACTCGAAACCGCACCACCGATTGCCGACAACGCGCCGCCAACCACACCACCGATCAGTCCTTGCGCCGTCAAGCCCGGCATGCCGCCACTCGCGAACTCCTCCGGCATGTCTGACGGCGGTTGGCCGGTCTCCCGCCACTGGGCAATTCCCCGTCGCAGGCGACTCGTGACCAGCGGAATGTAGTCGCGCGCATTCGTCACGCCGCGTGCTTCGGGCACGAATCTCTGCACTGCGCGTTCGACGTGTTGCGCGCTCTGCCCCTCGTAGTGACCGAACCAGCGCTCGATGTACGGACAGCCCATCGACGACCACATGGTTCCGGCGAGTGACTCTTCCGCGGCGCGATTGGTCGCCGTGCGCAACTGAGTGAGAAACTCGCCTTTGCGCATCTGGCCTGGTGTGATTGACTGAGCGTCGTCTTCCACGATTAGCGAACGCGCCTGCGCGCCGTTCTCTGCACGCTGTGCGGTTTGCTGTTCAGCTTGATTGGCCTGTTGTTCGGCTGGGGCGGTCGATTCGGAAGTGGCAGGTTTTCGTTGAATGCGCGGACGGGTCGAACCGTGCAACGCGAGTTTCAACCACTGGCCGACGAGTTGATTGCCCGCTTCGCGTTGCAGATCGAAAAACTCCGTGCCGGTTTGATTCGGTTGCAAGGCAGGAGCAGCCACGACCGCCGGCGGCGGCGTGTTTTGCGCTTTAGTGGCTCCTGCTGTTCGCGTCATGTAAGTATCGTCTTTCTATTTCGGCGGCTCTGTCTTCGCCGCTGCTTCGAGGATTTTCTTGACCATCTCTTTATCAGCGGCACTTACCCCAGCCTGATCCAGCGCCGAATCAAGTGCGGTTGAAACCCCCTTCTCTATCAGCGCGTGGGCGCCGTCTTTCACGTAGGGCCGCAACGCCTCGGGTATCTTGAGTTTCTTGTTAAGGTCATCTACGGCCGAGTCGACTTTTTTCCACACCAGGTCGTTGATGGACGATCCGGTCGCCTTCTTCTGAGCTTCTCTCGCTCTCTCAGCTTCCGCGGCCTCCTTCATCATGCGCTTGCCCATCTCCGCGGGTGTTTCGGGCTTCGTCAAATCGATTTCGGGAAACAGTTTGATCGGTTTGGCCTTTTCCGGCTTGTCAAACTGATCCGCGGGCTTCGGCGCGACTGTCGAGCTAATGACGATCGTGACACGCCGGTTTTGTGCGCGTTGGCTCTCGAGCTCCGGCCCTTTTTTGGCGGTCTCTGCCACCGCCGGGTCGGCCGTTCCATGACCCTTACCGTCGAAGGTCACCGGAAAGATCAACTTCGAACGCAAAGTGCTGACGACCGTCAGCCGGCGCATCTCGGAGAGTTTGACGTTCTGATCTTCTTTGCCCTCGGCCGACGCGTGACCATCGACGGAGACCAGCGGCGAGGACATGTACTTCAGCTCTTCGCTGAGCTTCTCGACGGCGGTGAAGTTGCGCGAATCGAGCAGGAAATTGCCTTGACCGAAGTAAACTGTCGCGACGATCGTGCTGCCAAAGCGCATGACGCTCGGAGCCGGGATCGACGAGCTGAAAAGACTGATCTCTTCAGGCGCGGCAGCACCCGGCATCGGCGCGCGACTGATCGTCGTTCCTCCGCCGCCGGGCGCCGCGACGCCGGCGTCGCGCTGCTGCACCGTATGGGCCAACTCATGCGCGAGCAGTTCATGTCCGGCTTTGCTGTCCGGGTCGTACTGGCTCGCGCCAAACACGACGTCTTCTCCCGCCGTGTAGGCCAGCGCATTCACCGAGCGCGCTGATTCAGCGGCTTCCGCGTCGGCGTGCACTCG
The DNA here is from genome assembly GCA_046733615.1 of Acidobacteriota bacterium. Classification (GTDB taxonomy): domain Bacteria; phylum Acidobacteriota; class Blastocatellia; order Pyrinomonadales; family Pyrinomonadaceae; genus PSRF01. The sequence continues at coordinate 2,566 of JBKPPP010000208.1, forward strand.
CACGTTGCTGAAGTCTTCATTGAAGAGAGTCTCCATCGATTGCCGCGTCGACGACTCCAACGGTCGCCCGTCACTGCTCAACACGGAATCGACCGCCGGATTCGCGACGTTCACGTCGTGTTTCTGATCCGCGCCTTCCTGCAACAACCGGCTCACGACTTTATTGCCCGCCGAACGTTGCAGCGCCAGCAACTCAGACTGAAGTCCCGTCTGCGCGTCATGCGATTTGGCCTTCGCAACCGAACGAGTCGCGCGGCCGTTTCGCTTCTTGTATTTCGCCTGACGTGTCATCCGAGTTTTATCTCTTCAGTCTCTTTTTCGGGCTTGAGGTTTCGCGGCCAGTCGGGCTCGTTAATGCGGGGGTTGATGACGTGGTTCTCGAAGTCGAGCCAGATCCGTTTGTCCTTGCTACAGTCGTAACCGCGACAGGGGACCGGCCTCTGCGCGTAAACGGAGCAACACTTCTTTTCGAGATCCATGTGCTGGCAATAGCCGTCCGCCCGGTGAGCAATCACGTAAGGGCGCGAGAAGTCCCAACGCACGACGCCTTCCTCGACGTCCTGCTTTGAAAGCGCGAACGGCAACTTGCAACAGGCCGCGCGACACTCGTGCAGACGATTCTCACAATCGATCCGCGCGGCGCCTTCAAACGCATACTTATCCTGCTCGGGCTTCTGATAGACCACACCCATGCCGCGTTCGGAAAACTTCGTGACGAGATTGCTCGCGGCTTCCTTCTTGCGCTCGTCGAGCTCGTCGATCTCGATCAGTCCCTTTTCTTTCAGCAGCTCGATTGTTGCGTAGAGGAACGACCCCACTTCCACGAGCTTGCTCGTGTTTGCATCCGCGCGAAAATGGACGTAACGCAATCCTTCCGCGATCTCATCGCGCACTTCGCTGTTCATTGAATCACCTCGGAAAACTTCTCCCGGTCGTCGTGCGTGAACACGCGCCCGATCTTGTGGCACTCGCGTGAGGTCGCGCGCATCACGTGGTTCATCGTGATCCGGCCGCCGTCAGCCGCGGCGAGATAGGCTGCGCCCAGCACGATGTTCTTGATGTTGCCTCCGGCGAACCGAAACTGGCTCGCGAGAAACTCAAACTCGATCTGATCGCGCGGGGCTTCGGCGGGAAACAGCACCTCCCAGATCCGCTTGCGATGAAATTCGTCGGGAAACGGAAACTCGACCACAAACTGCAACCGGCGCAGGAAAGCGTCGTCCATGTTCTGCCGCAAATTCGTCGCGAGGATTGCCAATCCTTCGTACTCTTCCATCTTTTGCAGCAGGTAGGAGATCTCGATGTTGGCGTAACGATCGTGCGAGTCACGCACTTCCGAACGTTTGCCGAAGAGCGCGTCGGCTTCGTCGAAGAAAAGGATGGCGCTGGTCTCTTCGGCGGCGGCAAAGATCCGGTCGAGGTTCTTCTCCGTCTCGCCGATGTATTTACTGATCACGCCCGAAAGATCGATCTTGTACAGGTCCATGCCGAGCTCGTTCGCGATGATCTCGGTGCCCATCGTTTTGCCCGTGCCTGACGGTCCGGCAAACAGGGCATTGACACCCTTGCCCAGCGACAGCCGGCGGCCAAAGCCCCATTCACCCAGCACTCGATAACGATGACTCACGCACTGGCAGATCTCGCGCAGTTGGGCCAGCACGTTCTCGGGCAGCACGATGTCCTTCCAGGTGTACTTCGGCGCGACGTGCTTCGTGAGTGCGGCGAGTTTCTGACTCGACTGCGCGCGGCACGCGGCTTCGAGATCGCTCATGCAGATCTTGCCGTCAGCGGTTGCACGCAGACGGGCGAGATCTCCCGCCGCGATGAAAGCATCCTGAATCTGCCCGCGCGTAAAGTGAAACTTACTGGCGAGCGCGCCCAAGTCGACGTCGTCGGCAAACTGGTCAGGAGTGATCGCCGTCCAGAGTTGTTTTCGATCGCCATCGTCGGGATTAGGAAAGTAGAGATCGATAAAGATCGACTCGTTGAGGAGCCCGCGCGGATGCCACGCACGGCGGCCAAACAGAAAGACTTGGCGGCAACACGCCTTCGCCACGTCGAAGATCAGCTTCAGGCGCGTCTGGCTGGGGAGATCCTCGGCGTTTACAACATCGAAATTTTCGAGACAGAGAACGGCGGGTTGCAGTAATGCTTCGCGCCCGATCAGCCACAACGCCTCTTCAAACGGCACCGGGCCTTCGATTAACTGGGCCAGGTCCGCAACCAGCACCTGCTGGCCCAGATCCCCCGCAACCGCTTCCGCAAACGCTTCCTTCTCCGCGCGACACGCGCCACGACAGTAAACAACCAGGTTCTCTCCGCTCGCCCCGCCAAAGTCTGAATTGATGAAGCCACGAACAAACTGCTGGTCCTTGTCGCCGCCGGCGCGTGAACCAGGATCCGGTTTCGGCTGTAGCAGTCGCATCACGCGATCAAGCCGCGCTTCCGGCCGCTGACGATCGAGAAAAAAGTTGACCATGCGATCGTCCAGCTTGAGCTGGCGCGTCAGCAGCGGCGTCGTCTCTGTTTCGTTTTCCGGTACCTGAAGCAGCTTGAATCTCAACAGCGCCGCGCCAGGATCGAAAGCGGAGCGCGCCGCCAGTCTCTGGTCGGTGGTGTTGAGGAAGAGGTTCATTGCCAGATCAACTGTCGGGGCTTTACGGGTGACGTCGTCCTGCAAGTAGGCGTAAAGCTTTTCGTACTTGCGGTCTAACTGCGGAGCCAGGGCTAACAACAGAACGTTCTGTTGGAATGGCGTGAGTTGAAAGAGAGTATCCAGTAGCGCAAGTGAAAGACTGGTTCCTTCCTGCCGGCTGAGTGCGCGTCGCTCGGCGATCTGCTGTTCGACGGCGGCGAGAATGAAGGCCAGCGATTCCTCCTCGGCTTTACTCTCATTGAATTCGTCGTCGTCCGCCGGTTCGTCCGTCTCAGTCAATAGCGACTCGACTTCCGTTTCGGTTACGACCAACCCTCTGAACTGGTCCAACGGGTTTGCCGGCTGGCGACGACGCTGGCGCAGCAGCTTCAAGCGGATGAGTAGATCCAGTCGCTGCAACTCGTCGGCGAGGTGCTCCCAACTGTTGGCGTAGGCCGCCGGCTGTTTCATTTGGCCGTCGACGGTCTCTGCCGTACCTGGCATCAGTCAGTCCCCTGGTCGAGCAGCGCTTCGATGTCGTTGAGCCGCTGCTCATTCATGCGATAACGAATTTGAGAATCCTTGCCTTTGTGGGCCAGCACAAACCCGCGTGCGATCAGATCGTCGAGTGCTGCCTGGATGGTCACCGTTCGTGCTTTCACTTTCTCATCGGTCAACCACCACTGGGCGATCCCCGAAAGCGTATCCTGCGCATCCGGATGCTTGTGGAAGTACTCCAGTATGGCCCGCGCAACCTGTGATCGTGTCTGCTCATGCATCACATCGACTCTAGGTGAGCGATCGGCTGAGCAACTGCCGGGCCACCGTTTGAGTGGTCTGTTTACGCGGGATTCTTTCAGCGGGTAGGTGCTTTTGGTCCAGGTGAGGATTGGACCAGCAGCGGGTAAAGCGGGAATTTGTCAGTAATTTGTTGGAGATCGTGAGTAGGACAAAACTGTCCTACTTCGGTTTCAGAAAGGCCGGCTCAGAACTGCGACTATCGTTAGTGATGCCAAGCCGTGGCTCACTTGCCGGAATCCATGTGCCAGCCGACGTTCACGAGATCCGGACCGCGCCTGACGAACATCTCAGTAGCGCGGCCACTCGCCGTCGAGCGCTGCCCATTGAGCTCCGTCTCGTAAACGTAGGTCGTATAAATAATGACAGTGTTACCGTAGACCTGAATTTCGGTCTTGGGAAACTCCAGTCGCACGAGCTTGCCGCCACTGTCGGCAAAACGCTTCGCACCCGCGAGAATGGCGGCGCGATCGGACCAGGTTTCGCCGCCGTTCTCGATCGCGATCGTCTCTTCCGGGATAAGTTTCTCAAGCGCCGCGCGATCGTTGGCGAACCACGCCTTCCAGACCGCTTCCCGCGCCGCGAGTATGCGTTGGCGCATCTGTGGTGAAATCGCCAGCGGTTGCGATGTCTGCTGTGCCTGCCATTCCGGATCGACGGCCGTGTGTGACGCCACCTGAATCCAGTTTCCGCTTCGTTTGGCATACACATCCATGATGCGGAAGCGTCGCAAGGTCTTGCCGTCCTTCTGAAACTCGCCGATGAAATTGGCGACTGCCAGCTCGGGCGAATAGAAGTGAACGTCGAAGTCGCTCATCTTGTACGTCGTGCCCGCTTCGTAATACGGTCTCGACTTCGGAGCATTCGCCGGCTTGGGCCACTCGATGCCGTTGGCGCGCATGTACTCATCGATACCTTTAATCGGCGTGGGATAACCACCGAGCAGACCGCGCCAGTCTTCCGAGTGCGTGGCGAAGATCTTCTGTTCGTCGCCATCGATGAAAGCCTGAAAGATACTTTCGATGTGCGCGCGGATGGCGGCGGCGTCGGCCGGGCGCTCCGTCTGGCTGAGTGCTGTAGTGGGCAGAAGCAGGAGTGTGAGCGCGAGAGCAGAAATGATCTTCATCTTGATTGTCCCTCCGGACCCGCATCGTAAGAGGCGGGTGATTCAGTCTCAACAATAAATACGCGAACGGCGCTTCCCGTGACGTGAACGGACGCGGTTTTGGCCACGGATTCACACAGATGGACACACGTACTTACCCGAGATCAAGTCGGAATTAATGGAACGAGCCTCGCCAAGTCTTGCGCGGCCAGGGTGCTCCAGTTGTTGTTCTTCATCAGGTACTCCGGATTGCGATAATTCGAGTCGACCTGGATGGCCTGCGAGAGATAGTTGAGCGCCGCGTCTCGATTGCCCAGTTTTTCTGTGACGAGCGCGAGCCCGGCAAGAGTTTCCGTATCATTGTGCAATAACTCGTTTGCCTTCTTGAAAAACTCGAGCGAGTGAGTCAACTCGTTCTGCTCGTAATAGAAGAACCCCAGATTAGTCGCTGCGATATCGCTCGTCGAATCCAGGTTCCACGCTTTCAGCGTATGCTCGGTCGCCTGCTTCAAGCTGTTCTGATCGTGCGTGCGCAGGTATGTGAGATATTCGACGAATCCATAGTTGAGGAAGAGAACACTGTTCCCGGGATACCTTTGGCCCAACTTCGCGAACAGATCCAACGACTCGCCATATTTTTCCTGACGATACAGCACATACGCCAGGTTGACGGACGCTTGCGCAAACCTGGGGTTAATGTCCAGCGCCTGTTGGCACTGTTGCCGCGCTTCCTCAAGTGTTTGAGGCTGCGGATTTTTCGTATTGAGCCACTGTTTCAGGAGAGTGTGGCAGAGCGACGTGCGTGTGTATTCGTTTTTTTGATCACATGCGACCCCTGCGCGGAAGTCCTGTTCTGCTTGCTTGAGGTCTTTCATCAACTCATCGCCGCGCGCCCTCGTGTAATAGACAAAGCCGCGTGCGACTTGCGCCGAACAGGATTTAGAATTCTTCTCCAGCGCTTCCTCATATTTCTGCAACGCCTCATCGTTTTGGCCGAGAGTGGAGAAAGCGTTCCCCCAGGCCACCAGATCATTCGCGTCCAATGTGTTTGCGGGTATTGCCTTGTACAACTCCACTATGCGCTTCGCCGCCGCAGGCGTTTTCTTCTTGATGTAAGCACTCAAGAGCCGCCGGGAATCAAGCGAGTTCAGAATCTGTTCGCTTAAGTCGCTCGCACAGTTCTCGAGATCGGAACAAGCGCCGCCCGTCTGCGGAGCACTGCCGGCGGAACTCGGAGCAAACTGTGGCGAGGATTTGAGAAAAGCGAGCAGCCGCCAGCCGCCATTGTTCGGTAAGCCTACAACGCTCAGTTCGAGATAGTCTTTCGCTTTAAGACTTATACCGATCTGTTGGAAAAAATTGAGGTCCACTCCATGCCATTTGTATTTAAAGAGTGGAGAGGGACTATTTGATAATGCTCTGATCGGAATTGTCGTCTGCCTGGCTGGCCTGGGCCCCAAGCCTTGCAGCAGCGATTCGTTCGCGCCATCGTCGGCGTCGGCTTGGCGAATGAGTGCCTCCAGGCGAGACACGATCTGAGTTGTAAGGCTATCGGCGGTAAAGCTGGTCGAGAGTCCTGAGGGGAATTCGGCAGTGGTGACGATGATACTCGCGGCTGGAGTGGTGATGTAGTAATACAGCGTAGCAGCAGCAAAGCCGATCACGATTACCGCGGTACCAACGCCGGCGAGCGTGAGGTTTCTTCGGGAAATCAGCCTCTTGAGCTTACTGAGTAGTGAGTTTTTCTTCATAGCACCCTCCACTTAGATACGGGAGTAAGAACAAGTTGTCGGCCTATAAATGTCCATCGAAATGCGAGAGGAAAGATGACGCGTCGGACGATATTCTTCTTCTCAATCGCTGTCAATATTTAATTGAGCACCGAAAAGAACATTGACTCTTGATCGATATTTCTCGATGTGCACTCGCGTCTATCCACCTTTACAAAAACAACTCCCTGGCTTACCTGAGAAAGAAGGAAGATCGGTAAAGCACTCGAACCACTGGGCTCGGGCGAGGTTCTGGTGCTGCTGAGCTTGCAGTGAACACTGCAACGCATGTAGTGAGGTAACCTTCAAAGGGCCATTTCTAATTAGTTGACACCGCTATTCCGGCGCTGTATCGTTCGACCCATTCAACAGTTAGACTGGTCGAGGGGAGGCTGCATTCTCCCAGTGCATACTCCCAGTGCATACTCCCTGGTCCAATCTACTTCTGCGTCTCCCATTACAATGAAGATCAAGCGCTACAATTTTGCGTCGCAGTTTGGTGACGAACTGCCCCTCGTCACCGAAGAAATAAGCCGGATGCTCATCACCGGGCATTACATCTTGACCGAAGAGGTCTCGCATTTTGAAACGGAATTCGCCGATTATCTCGGCGCTAAGTATGCACGCGGCGTAAACACCGGTACGGACGCGCTGACGATCGCCTTGTTGGCCCTTGGAATTCAACCAGGAGACGAGGTCATAACTCAAGCGAATACTTTTAACGCCACGGTTACGGCTATCATGCGCGCCAATGCAAAGCCCGCACTTGTAGATGCCGAAGAAGAATCATTCCTGATAGACGAAACGCAGGTAGAAACAGCAGTGACTGCTCGAACTCGCGTCATATTGCCTGTTCATCTATATGGTAAACCGACTCCTCTCAACGCGCTGATAGCGATCGCGGCAAAGCATAATCTGCATTTGGTGGAGGACGCCGCACAAGCGCACGGAGCACGCATCGATGGTCGTAGAGTGGGCACGTTTGGAGTTGCCGGTTGTTTCAGCTTTCATCCAAGCAAGAACCTTGCTGCCGCCGGCGATGGGGGTGCTATCGTCACCAACGACGACTCGATTGATCATCAAATAGGGCGTTATCGAGAATTGGGCCAATACGGTCAAAATAACCACGTGCTTGTGGGGCTGAACAGCAAGTTGGATTCTATTCAGGCATTCATACTGTCGCGAAAACTACCCCACCTGGATTCGTGGAATGCGCAGAGACGAATCGTTGCGAGCTGGTACAGAGAGCGCCTCGCGAACCTTCCGTTGCGTTTTCAGAGTCCTGACGAGGAACATGTCTATCATCTGTTTCAGATACGTGCGGAAAAACGGGATCAGTTGCTCGAGCTCTTGAGAGCGCAGGGTATCGACGCTATTGTCAGATACCCGACCCCGATTCATTTGCAACCGGCATTCGCGGATTGCGGCTGGCGTAAGGGTCAGTTCCCCGTCGCAGAAACACTTGCCAATGAACTCCTGTGTCTACCCATTCGCCCCGATCTCTCCCTAAGCGAAGTTGATTTTGTAACAGACAAGATTCGCATGTTCTATGAAGGCTAACCGGATCGGAATCATAGGGTGCGGGCGAGCAGGGCGTGAAC
>JBKPPP010000209.1:0-11111 GCA_046733615.1 Acidobacteriota bacterium
ATCGAAGTCCACATTCGACCAACGGAGCTTTAGTAACTCTCCACGCCGTGGTCCGGCGTAGATTGCCACCGTCACGAGAGGTCTGAGATATTCACGGTCGCCCGTCAGCCTCGCAAACAAGCTATCTTCCTCTTCGAAAGATAGATGCCTCGTGCGCTGTTTGTTTTCAGGCAGTGACTCAACCTTTCGACACGGATTCTCTGTTATCTCCTCGTCGTCAACGGCCATTCTGAAAACGCCAGATAGAATTGCAAGCTCCCGGTTCACTGAGGCCGGCTTTCGCGGTCTACCATAGCGCGTAATTGATTTCATTCGTTTGAGTTTGAACTCCTCGATCATCTGATGATCGATCTCGCTCAAATTCTTGTTACCGAAGTGACGACAGAAAACTTCTGCATGTAGAACATCGTCACGACTGGAACGCTTTGTTGCTTTGGCCCAAGGTAAGTATGTGTTCTCCACGAACTCAGTGAATGATCGGCTGGCTGATGTTTTGCCGTACTTGCGTTCATAGATTCGGTTCTTGATCTTTGCCTCGGCTTGCTGTGCTTCGCTTTCGTCCGGGCCTCCGGTAAAGTCCCTCTGTATCTCTGCCGGCGGATCATGAAATCGTAGTGATAACGTGCTCCGCGTTTTCGGATTGTCATCCGATTGCTCCTTTCCGATTGCAGCCGCCAGGAGCGGGCGCAGACAACTGTTCATTTGCGGATTTTCACCGTCCGTTCCTCCCCTGAGTCACCCTGCTAAATATTGAATGCCACCGTACGTTTCGTTGAATAGCATGGAAGAGTGCTGACTCTTCTTCATGATGGTGAGATGCATGTCGACTTTGGTTGGCGTACTGTCGTCGTCTTTATACTGGCAGTCTTTGTAGTAGTGATTTTCATTGACATGCTTGCGGGCCGAGTATTGAAACGGTTGGGAAGGAAACAGCGCCCTCCCAAGTCGACAGTCAGTCGCAAGGCAGCGAAGTTCTGAGTCTTATGTGAATGAAATAGCCTTCTGAGGCGGGAAACTCCCGCGGTTTCCCGCCATCAAGTCACGTGCCTTTAGGATCATGTGTCTACCTGATACTCGACATCACGGACCAGGACCGCGAACCAAGGCGGCTCAGCACAGGCTTTACCCCTGAATCTGCTGCGCGAAGCTACTTGTCTGCAAACGTGAGTTATGGTTCGGGCTTTGTGGACGGTGATGGAGTTCGTTTTCTTTTTTAGTAATGTGACTTGCTCCTCAAGTACTGTGACGTGTTCTTTGAACCGGCGCAATCTGAACATCTCTCGCTGCATCGCTATTCACTTTTCATCTGTGGGCCAGGAAGTGATCTCATACCAAATCAACTCAAAACGCGAATCTCGTGACAAAGTGGCGTAGATCCATCAAATACTTAACAAACTGTAACGCAAGATACGCGATTGGAGGCGACTGGCTTGTAGTTTCTGATTGTTCGTTGGCGTGACCATGAATGTGCCGCCAGGCACGGGACTGACACGCGAAATCATTTCGATGTTAACCAGGGTTCCTCGCGAGAGTCGGGCGAACTTCGCCGGATCGCGTTCTCACAACAAGCGTCTGCAGTTGAGGTGGCGCGCGCGCGACGGGCGGCTTCTTGTCAGCTTCGGTGAAAACCTGTTGACTTGTCGCTTGTCCGCGCCACAAATATCTCGCTGGACCAGATTATTGCGGATGTGTCGGGCGATGCGTGGGAGTGGATTAATGATAGGCGTCACCCGGCTCAGGACGGCCTGGTGGCATACAAGGCCGGGCAGCAACGTTGTGATTTTACGGGTGAGTCATTAGTGACTACGTACAAGTTACAACAGGATGCCTACGAGCTCAGCGAACATATCATTGGCCCACATCAAGTGCCGCGTAACGATCGCAGCTCCTCACTTAAATGAGACCGATCAGCCAGCGCCTTAAGCATGGGACCATTGGAGGTAAACTCTACTATGCTAACGGAGCCTACGGGACAAGCCAGCCGGTAACGAAAGCGGCCAACATCGATTCCCAGAAGGCTGCAAAGAATGATCCTTATAGTTGCTTTATGTGAGGCTATCAACACATTCCCATCTCTTAACTGCTGGATCTCCTCGACCACTTGTAAGCCACGCCGCGCAATTACAATCGCCGATTCTCCTCCGGTTGGCGCATGCCAGGCAGGATCAGCCAACCAGCTAAGATATTCATCGTGATAATCTTGACTGACCTTTTCCTTCGTCAGGCCCTCCCACTTGCCATAAGCAATCTCATTTAACTCAGCGCGTACTTGTAGGTTGATTCCTACCGCATCGCAAAGAGGCTGTGCGCTGGTAATGCTTCGGCGCAAATTACTGGAATAAACTGCGCGCCATTCGACTTCGCGGTAAGTCCTCGCGAAAAGCTGGGCCATCTCCATACCCTCAGGAGTTAGTTCCGGATCCAATCCTGATCCGCAGAAAACATCCTCTCGGCTGAGCGCCGTTTGTCCGTGTCTAAGGAGATAAAGAATCACGCTCATCCTTTCATTCAATCCAGAAGGAACGCCACTTAGACTCACAGCAGAAGAACCTGCAAGTTTTTGTCAGCAGTCATTCAATGAAAGCTGAGATTTAAGAACCTCATCTTATCCTAATCAGAACCAGGACAGGCTAGGTATAGCGACCTAAATCAGTGTTGCGTGATTTTTGGGCTGAATTCGAAAAGACGGGAACCCCGACTCTTTCCTGCTGCTTGGCGCCTCGTCAGCGGGCACGCTGCTTGGGCGACCAGAAGTTGGCGGGTCTTGAGGCCTACTGCGCTGCGGTCGCCTTGAGCAGGAAATCAGCGTCGGTAAAAACGCAGCAGCGATAAGAAGCGCTGCGATTGGTTGATAGCAGGGGTGGACATCACGCCTCATGAGCTGCTAGCAGAATAAACTGAGCCTTTAGAAAGTTGATCAAAAAAAGGTTCGAAGCGCGGTACTACCTGGACTTTGACAAACCGAACTACGTTGCTTAGCACTGTATCGACGGAAGAATCTGCCCAATGGAGATCTTTGAATGCAAATAGATTCCGCGCTATGAATCGCGGGCTCGCCCTTTCTTGACGCCAGGAGCAAGAGAAGATCAACGGAAATCGTAAGCGAAACCGAGATGGATTCCGACGCGAGGGCTTGCCGGGAAGCGTCCGCCAAGTACGCCGAATGTTGGGGCGAACTTTTCCCGGACTGCATAACTGCCTCTAATCTGACCCTCCAGTTGACCACGGCTAAGGTTGAAGTTGTTGGTTACGCCGCCAAACAACTCGATACCGAGTTTTAGCTTCGACGTGAAGTCGCGCACTAATGATCCATTTCCAGTGAAGACTTGTCCGCTTGCTCCACGAATACCAATCAGACCGGTCGAACTATTGCCCGCGAAAAGAACCCCACCGTCTAATCGGCCCGTGGTCCGTTTGGTTAACGATTTCTGCAGCACCCCCTACAACCAATAGTCGACTAAGCCTGAACCAATCTGCTTACGCGTACTGCCGGTTGCCGCTTCAACATAGAAAACGACTGATATAGCCGGAAGCCGCGAACCTTCGCGTTCATTGCGTAATCTGACCTTCACTCCAAACTGCGTATCTCCGATTCCCATCGGATTTCCAAGCATGACTGTTGCTCGTTAGAAATCTTAATGAGGGGTGCATTGACACCAAGTTCGATTCGATCAGTCAGGCCATAGTTTAAGGTGAAATTTGAAGTGTTCTGTCTTGTTCCCGGAAGGGACGATTTCTGTAGCCAGTCGTGCTCGTTTGAAAAACTCGAGATGGAACTTTCCTTTTGCCGTGGAGTCAGCGTCGTCCGTATAGAATGGGATTTGAGCATTAACTGACGACGATGCGAGAAAGCCAAACATGATCAAGAAGATCCATCTAAGCCCGGAGGAGATCATAAAAGTCTTCTGTTATGGTCCAGCAATGTAAATGCGTAAAATCGAAACTAATTCCAAGTGGCCAGCATGCCTATGGCGGCAACGAACATCACAACAGCTGCGATCCAACCCACGACATTGGTGGCAACGCCATTCACCTCGTCACCCATTACCCGTCTGTTGTTGGAAACAAGCATGATGATTACAAGCAGGGGTGGCGATACCAGCCCATTGATGACTGCAGTCCAGAACAACGCGGACATCGGGTTTATACCGACAAAGTTTATTAGCATCCCAACGAGTGTTGAGGCGGCGATCACCGAGTAAAAGTGCTTGGCCTCATGGGGCTTGTCGTCAAGCTTGCATTCCCAGCCGAATGTTTCCGCAACAGCATATGCAGCGGAACCTGTTAGTACAGGCACTGCCAGGAACCCGACGCCGATCAGCCCGATTGCAAAAAAGTACTTTGCGGCGCTACCGGCTAACGGTTCAAGAGCGATCGCCGCATCCGCCGCCGACTGGATGTTCGTAATGCCGGCCCTGTTCAGAGTTGCGGCAGCAGCGACAATGACGAAATAAAAAACGACGTTGCATATGAACATGCCAACGTCGGTGTCTAGAATTGCATTCCGCAGTTCACGATATGTGGCGCCCTGGCGCTCCTTAAGACTCTTACGACCCATGTTAATTTCTTCCTCCACTTCCTGACTTGCCTGCCAAAAGAAGAGGTACGGCGAGATAGTGGTCCCAAGGATCGCTACGAGAGTGATCAGATATGTTTTATTCAGACTTAAATGAGGAATGACAGTGGCTCTCAATACCTGGCCCCACGCAGGCTTGGCCAGGAAAGCGGCAGCAATGTAAGCAAAGAGGGTTAACGTCAGCCATTTGAAAACGCGGACGATCAAGCGGTACGAACCCCAGAATTGAACCGCGACTATCAGCAATGTTGCGGGCACAATCAAATAGCTGACTGGCACAGGCACGATCAGATTAATGCCGGCTGCGATGGCGCCGATATCCGTGCCTGCATTGATCGTATTTGCGACGAGCAGACTAAAAACCGCAGGATAAAGCAACCAGCGCGAGTAGTATTGCCGCAGCACTGCTGCCAAACCCATACCACTAACCATTCCAATTTTCGCGCAGAGAAACTGCACGACTGACATGAGTGGTAAGGTCACGAGTGCGGTCCAAAGTGTCGCAAAACCGAGCGATGCACCCGCGATGGAATACGTGGCAATGCCCGACGGATCGTCGTCCGCGGCCCCGGTGATTAATCCTGGCCCCAAGACCTTGAGGAATTGCTTGATAGCGTTCGGCTTAGGCAATGCGTACAGGTTAGAACATGAGTTGTGCGCGACGAGCGTTGTCAATCAACGGGCCGGCAACGTTGTAGGCCTGTCGTTTCTTCATAGTGTGTAAAGTTTGTATGGGTGGAGCACGCCCAGTTGAATGAGCATCCCAATCAAAAATCGGCCGAGTTATGCACGTTGGCCTCTTGCCGCGCAGTGGTTGCTTGGCATCGCTGCTTTGGCGGCGCTTACCATCGTCTGTTATCGACTCCAGGCAAAGACGATGGAAGGAGGATAAAGCGCTAACGACGTTGCTGCGCGCGCTCTGAGCCTTGAAATATGTGGCGTTCGGTTTTGCCAAACTTTACGGACAGAGCAAGATTTGCTATTCAAACTGAACCACTACCCCTGACTGGGGGCCCGACGTGTGCGGTAAGCGAGAATCAAATCCTTCAATATCGCACGCCGCCCTAAAAGCCGCCAACGCTCGGCTAAGCTGCCGGGGCCACTGGTCAGGACGTTGAAGCGCGGCAAACCAGGATGGCGCCCCCGGTCAGCGTCAGCGCCTGGTTCGGCGTGGGAACGAATGTCCTATCGCTCCTCATGATTTCGCTCCATAACGCCGGAGCAGTTCATCTATCTGTTCGTTTCCGGTGGGATAGTCAGCTTCGTCGACCTTTGCGCCAGCCGCGAGCAACGTCGCGATTACCGGAACATAGTCGATGCCACTGTCGCCGTTCATGGCCGACCAGGTCGCTTGGCCAAGGACTGTCCCGCCGTAGCAATTCCTCGCTTCAAGGCGAGCGCCTCGCGCGAGGAGCAACTTGATCGTATCTACGTGTCCTCCAATCGCGGCCCAGTGAAGTCCAGTCTCATCGATGTTCTCGCCCGCCTGCAGATCCATTCCATGGTCCAACATGAACTCGACGACATCGTTTCGACCGTACTCGCAAGCCCACGGGAAGCCCGCCTCCATCTGCGCTTTCGCCGCATTCGCTCTCAGACTGCCGTCGTCACTAAAGAAGCTTTTGACCACATCGAACTGTCCTACGCCCGCCGCACCTTCGAGGTCCAAAGGCGCGCCGCGTTTCGCGAGAAACTCGGCGGATTCCGGACAGCCGTTGGCCAGCGCCGCCGTCAATGGCTGGTATCCGCCCAGAGCGCCTTCGATATTCGCGCCGTGGTTGAGCAAGGTTTCCAGCAACGCGATTTGCACGCCGGCCCGGGCTGTATGTTCGCTGGTCGCCACCATGCCCAACGTCGTGCCTTTGCCTCCCGTTCGCGCTGCCGCATCGACTTCGGCACCAGCTTGGAGCAGGATCTCCGCAACGTCCACGGCATTCCTGGGAGACTTTTGGCGGTAACCCTCGACAAGGTTGGCGCCGAGATAAAGAAGGAGCGTTGCTCCGTGCTCGCGCAGCGAACGTGCGTGAACCAATTCAGGATTTTCCCGCAGCAATGATTCGAGTCTGGCCACGTCGCCAGAGATAATCGCTTCCACGGCCGATTCGAACTGCCACATCGCAGAACCCTTGTTATTGACCGCTTCGACAAATTCCGCTAGTTTCGGCCAACTCTCGAAGCCGTAACACCCAGCAAGAATGCCTTGCGCGTCGCCAACAGATACTTCGGCGCTGCGGATCTCCGAGTCCGTGAGCCTGTCGCGATCGTTCGTATTAGCTCTCCCGGGCAAGCGTGGGTGGTGCTGCCGAATGCGCTGGATCGCGTTCGGATCGAGCGACCCGAAGGCTTCGAGTAGTTCCTTCGCCTGTCTCTGGTATTCGTCCAGGCCGGCGCAGAACGGTAGTGGCGTGAGATCCATAATAACGAGATTCTCTGCTGCCAACTATGTATATCTGGTTCCTAATAAGATCTCGCCGCGACTTACGGTCGGGATAAGAACGAAATGAACGTTCACGTAACTCTTCGTGTTTCACTGACTTCTCGTCAGGCCCACTGGAGTCGGAGTTTTATCCGGTTTCCGCCTATCATTCTATCTCATTCTCAGTTACAAGGCGTCAGCCTAGCTTCTGACACCACGTCCACCATGGTTGAGTACGTGGGTTTAGATCATTGTCGTCCTCATGTCTTTGTCAGTAACTCCTGAATCGTGGGAATGGTCGTAGCCGCAATTGGGCCGCGAACTTTCCTGGGCGCTCTGAGCCTTGAACTTATATGGCGTTTGGTCGCTGGTTTGCTGCTGAGAGATGGCTAGAAAAGCTGAACGCCACATAACTGACTTGGCCACATAAGCATAGTTATGTTGTCGACAACATAAGCGAGCGTATCCCTGACAGTTTCCGTCGGTATGCGTGAAGCTGATCTGCTCAATGTCCGGTGCAGCAAGAGCATGCTCCGCGTTCCATTCCGCCAGCATGGGGAAACGACTTCATCACCGGCGGTCTGCGAAATCACGACCAGCGCGGCTTGTGCAAAAAGGTGGTAAAAGTTCGGTTCTGATCCTGGCTTTTGCCGTCATGTGAGTCATCATCCCGAACCTTGCGAGTAACCGGCATGCAAGGGGTTAAGGCGCGCTCGCCCCGTTTGACAGTGCGGCCTAGTGCTTGCCATCCGGGAAACTTCGGGCACTTGCTTTCATTGGTGTTGAAAATGCGTTTTCCCCCTTCCGTAGTGGAGACGAAGCACGGGTGGCGCACAGCGATGCACCTGGAAGGTCGTAACGAAGTGGAGAACCGGAATGGAGCCTGCGTAATGGAGGTTGCGTCGCTGGGCTCCCGTGCGAAGATCGGAGCGAAGGAAGGGGAAAGGAAAAGTTCAGCTCGTGTGAGTTTCAGAAGTGGAAGCAAATATACAAAGGCGCTGCGAATGATTACAGAAGTTGGTGCGAATGCGCGTTGGCTTGGTAGACCTGAAGTAGTGAACTAAGACTAGCGCGACATCGGGGTCCCGTGCTGTCTGAGAGACCGTGAGGGGAACTCTTAGAAAACTTGCGAAGCAGCGCGTATCATAGGCTTACCTATGTCCGAATCTGGTGGCAGCTTTCTATGGTGTGACTATGAGTCTTCGTCCAATACCTTGCATCTTGATGCTCTTCATGATGGTAGCCGCTGCAACTCCGGGGTTTGCGCAAATCTCCGTCACCGACTCCACCACCATTGAGTTCGCCGGCGGGAAGCTACTGAAAGGGGCTATGTGGTCGTCTTCACTTGAGCCAACGAAGGGAGGGCTCGTGACGAAGCCAACGGGGCCAAACTCGACTTGGGACGTCTGGTTCGAATCACCACCGGTTTCGGCCGGCATGTCTTGGCGTCCCCCCACTTCGACCCGCGTTAAGTTAACCGTTATGGGGCTGGAGTCGGAAGGCGGCTACCTGCACGCATTCCTTCGCTATAGCAGTGATCTAGTGCATTGGTCATCCTGGTACAGCATGTCAGGCGTCGTTAATAGCACCAACGACCCTGGAAGCGAGTATCGAGGAGAACTATCACTGCCGCGCGCTGCCCGCGAGAAGTATGATGCCCTGATGCGAGAATGGTGGAAAACCGACCCAGACTGGTCGTCCGATGAACACGAGTTCTGTGTGTGGCTGGCCAAACTTTACCCGGCGTACTTCGCCACAGAATACCCTTTCATCGGCTACGTTCAGGTGAGAGTCGAGGGAGAGGCGAGGCGGATGCGGGTTGGCGGAATGAAGATCGAGCAGTCCTGGAGTGTAAGCGGGTTCAGCAGTTTGTCGAAGAGGAAGCCTCGGCCAACGACTGGGGAAAAGTGGTTTTTCGACTTGAGTAAGTACACGGGCCAAGGTCACCAGTAAGCGCTTATGCGGCGTTCCGCAACGGCACTCGCTTATCGCCTCGCCTGGGGTGATGCCGGGCGTTATATATGACTGGGACACCTGGTCAGCCGCCTACCTTGCCAAAACCGTTCGCATCCACTCTGTAAAAAACCGCCGATTCGAGGTGTTCCATTCGCATCCACTTCTGAAACTCACATCTCGGCCGGAATGGAAGGATGGAATGAGGCCGAGGCCGATTTACGCGTTCGTATTCCTTCACTGGTTCAACGAAGTCGCACCGTTTGTCAATCAGGTAAAGCCGACGACGACCTTCAACTTTGGCCCAAACTGTTCTTAACATGCCCGTCTTCAGCCTCCAGCCGTAGCTTGGGGCAGCAGGGCGCGCACCGCCGTTTTTCTTTTTCACGTTTTTGCCTATTTTGGACACTTTTCAACCAAGCTACTTGACGCGTAAGTCGATGTGCTCGAATATCCTTTGGTAGTCCTTCATATCGCGATGGCCCATTAGTGCTTTGATCGTGAATGCGTCCTAACCTGCAATAGGCAACCGCGTGCTGAATCGAGAAAGAGGTAGATAACGCTCCGATGAAGAGGGCGAAGCATGTGCAAGCAATAGTGCCGGTGGTTATCCTTCTCCTGTTGTCTTGCACCAGGCGAGACGAGGAAAAGGGGCTGTTGCAGCCCGTGACGAACGCGAACAATGAAGCAAGTCGCAGGACTTCAGTGACAGAACTCCAGCGCCTCTACTGGGCGGCGGGCTCGGAACAGGAACGCAGAGATGTTTGTTTGCGTGCGATTGATGAGGGCGTCGTTTATCGTGGTGGCCCCGTCGCGAATATCGCTCAGATATTCGGAACTCACTTCGCTTCTGAACTGCCTGCCGCAGGGCAAATCAAATCGGCTAAGCCGATTCTATTTGCAACGCAGTTGTCGCCATCACCGCGGCCCGATGGTTTGTCCGAATCCGTATCGTACGTCGGATCCTATCTTGCGGTGGATTACGATCACGAGGGTAAGGTTCAGTATTACTATCTCTCAAATCTCCACAAAGGCTTGTCTGGGCCGACCGCCGGCAGGGAGCCAATCTCGGTTGCTGAGTTAAAGCGACTCTACGATGGCGCAGAGTCTGAGGCTGAGCGTAGGGACGTAGCGTTGAGGGCGATTGACGATGGCGTGATTCGCATCTTTCAGCCTGTCCGTGTCTCGACAATCGATCAGATATTCGGAACACAATTAGCTTTTCAACTGCCAACAAAGAAACAGCAATCACGCACTGGGATTATAAGTTTCGCTGCTGCGTCGCAAGCCCATGGTTGGTTTATGGCCGTAGACTATTCCTTCGATGGCCATATACAAAACTACTACCTCACAAATATTCAGAAGTAAAATAAAGTTTCGTTAAAATATCTAATAACAAGAATCCTGATTCTTCGACCGATACGCGTTCGGCTCTCAGGTTTCCAATTAACGGCCGCAGGCAAGATCCGACTACTTTGTTTTCCTTCGCACTGGAGCTTTGAGGCGTCTAACTCTGTTCTAATGGTCGCAAGTTCAGACCTGAACTCGTGGAGGTAGTTTCTCGCCGGCGACTCGTTCTTAATGTCAGGCGGCAAAACATATCTTCGAGAGCTATGCAAACGGGACAATGCTCCTTTGGCAGTATGCCCGCCCCTGAGCCACATCCAGAACGCTCTTTATGAAAGCCTCTTGAGAAGTCTGACTTTCAAAACGGTACCGACGTAGAACTGGAGCGAGAGATCCGAAAGGTGCAGGTCGTTCGGCTAATTGATGAATCTCGATTGGACGATAATGTCTCTTGCTCTTTCTTTTTACTTCTTACTTTTTGGCCCTCGACATTGCGAAAGATGGCGCTAAGATGGTGGTGGTACGTGTTGATACCCGAAAATCAAATTTGAGGAGGAGAAGACGGCAGTCATCGCTGCAGAGGTTAGCAGGCCGCAACCGTTAGTCTCAATGATTACGCTATGAATGGAGTTTTAATGAGGGCGGGTCAAAACTGCCACGCTCTCTCCCGTAAACTCCTCCGAGATGCGGTGCATATATATAATAAGGACTAGCGTGAATCCGGCAGTCGGTGCCGTTAGCGGTGAGAAGCGCTAACTTCAATGACTTCACCGTGAATGGAGTTTTAGCACAGCGGGACTAAATTATTCCTGCGTTACG
>JBKPPP010000210.1:0-9965 GCA_046733615.1 Acidobacteriota bacterium
GTCGTCGAAGGAATCGTCGGCATAAATTGGTGGGACGTGACGATCGAAGGCTTCGCTAATCACGCCGGCACGACGGCGATGAACAACCGCCAGGACGCGCTACTCGCTGCGGCGAAGTTTATCGAGGCTGTGAATCGCGTGGTTACGAGCGTGCCGGGCCGGCAGGTCGGAACAGTCGGCAGAATCAACGCGCTGCCGGGCGCGCCGAACGTGATTCCCGGCAAAGTCGTGCTGAGCCTGGAGCTTCGCGATCTCGATGCCGCAAAGATCAACCTGCTCTTCGAAAAGATCCACGCCGAGGCGCAGCAGATCGGGGCCGCGAGTAAGACAAAGTTTGAGTTCAAAGAGATCAACGTCAACATCCCGGCGCCGACCGACATGCGCAGTCGCGCGCTGATCGCGGAAGCCGCGCGCCAACTAAAGCTCTCGACGAAAGCGCTGCCGTCCGGAGCGGGTCACGACGCGCAGGATATGGCGCGGCTTGGGCCAGTCGGGATGATCTTCGTTCCCAGCGTCGGTGGCATCAGTCATTCACCGCGCGAGTTCTCGCGTCCGGAAGACATAGCGAACGGGGCGAACGTGCTGCTGCACACGCTCCTTAAATTAGATCGGACTGACCTCACCGCTTGAGTTAAGCCACCGATGAATACAGATTCAGGCTCTAAGCCTGTCGCGCCCAGCGCCATGCTTCGGGAATCGACGCGCGCTTGCCGTACATCAACATTCCCACGCGATACACGCGCGACGCCACCCACATAATCAACAGCACACTGCCAAAGCCGATCAGCAACGACAACGCGATCTGCCAAAACGGCGGCGTTTGCGTGACGATTCTCACCAGCATCGCCACCGGCGCCGAGAACGGCAGCATCGACACCCAGAAAGAGAACGACGAGTCAGGACTGCGGCTGACCGGAAGAAACAGGTAGAAGCTTACGACCAGGATCAAGATGATCGGCATCGCCAACTGCCCGCCTTCCTGCGCGGTCGTCACCATCGATCCGACCAGCGCGTAGATCGTGGCGTAGATGAAGTAGCCGAGCAGGAAAAAGAGCGCGAAGTAAAAGTAGTGCGACAACGGAATCGCGGGCAGACTTGTCTTCAGTCCGCGCGACGCCAGCAGGTTGATGCCGTACACCGCAAAGACGCTGAACGCCAGACCCCAAATCGCGAGCTGCGTCAACGCCACCAGCGAAACGCCCACCAGCTTGCCCATCATCAAAGTAAACGGCCGCACGGAGGAAAACAGGATCTCGGCGATACGCGTCTCCTTTTCCTCAATCACAGCGCCGAGTATCACCTGTCCATACATGAGAATCGCGAGGTACATGATGAAGCCGACGCCGAACACGAGCACAAAACTTCCACCCGAATCGCGCTCTTCACCCGCCGCGCCGATCTTCACGGACTGTAGCTCGGTTGGTTGAAACAGCTCCTGCCTCGTTGCCGGATCGACTTTCGCTTCGATCAGACGCTGTTCCCGCACGGCGCGATTCAGAGCAGCCTGCAAAATCCTGCGGCTGAGAACATCGCCGGGATTGTTGTTGAAAAACTCGGCCTGGCCTTTGTCCATGTAGTCCTGCGGCAGGATCAGATAGCCATCGAGCTCCTTCGCTCGCAGACGGGCGTTCAGTTCCGCGCTCAGATCTTCGTTCGAGCGGCCAATCCAGGGAATCTGCTCGAGGCTGAACGCGCGGCCAGCCGGGGCGGGCTCGGGACCTCTTTGCTCCGACTCGGTGTCTGACGCCTCGCTCGTCACCGCCTCCTGCAAACGCCCATACATCTTGCCCGTGCGATCGATCACGGCGACACGCATCGGCCCGCCTGCGTCGATGCTGAGTATGAGCGCCGGCACGATGCCAAACAGCGACATCACAACCGGCAAGAGAATCGTGGAGACGATGAACATGCGCGCGCGCACGCGCTGAATGTATTCACGTTTGACTACGGCGAGAAACTTTCTCATGCGTGTTCCGTGACCTTTGTGATGAAGATGTCGTTCAGACTCGGCTCAACCATCTCAAACTTCTCGATCCTCGCGCCAGCGTCGATCAGCCGTCTCAGCAGCACCTGCGCGTCCGCACCCTGGGCCAGCAGCGCATCCACTTCGTCTGCGTGACGCACGACTTTACTGACGAGATCCGGATCGTCCAGCACGCCGTCGCCACCCTCGCAACGCACCGCCACCGAGTTGCGCCCGAAACTGCTCTTAATCTCGCGCAAGCTTCCTTCGAACACTTTGCGCGAATGATTCAACAAACAGATGTCGTCGCAGATCTTTTCCGCCACTTCCATCTGGTGCGTCGAGAAGATGATCGTCTTTCCGGCACGTTTCAGATCCAGCACGATCTCCTTCAACAGCTCGACGTTGATCGGATCGAGACCGGAGAAGGGTTCGTCGAGAATCAGCAGATCGGGCTCGTGCAAAACAGCCGTGATGAACTGGATCTTCTGCTGCATTCCCTTCGAGAGCTCCATCGATCGCTTGTGCTTCCATTCGGGAAGTTTCACCCGCGCCAGCCATTCGTCGATCTTCGCTTCGACCTCTTTGCCGCGCACATTCTTCAGTTCGGCGAAGAAACGCAACTGATCGACGACGCGCATCCGGCGATAAAGTCCCCGTTCTTCAGGGAGGTAACCGATGCGATCCTGGAGCGCCGAGTCGATCTTCTGACCGAACAACCGGATCGTGCCCGAGTCGGGTGCAGTGATATTGACGATCATCCGGATCGTCGTCGTCTTTCCGGCCCCGTTAGGACCCAGCAAACCGAAGACTCGCCCCGCGCGCACAGTCAAACTCAGCTCGCGCACCGCGGTGAATTCACCGAAACTCTTACTGACGCCGTCGAGCTGTACGGTCACATCCCTGCTCATCTTTGCTTCTTCTCCACTATTCGACAAAAACTATCCTGCGCAGCCTAACAGACGGGGGTTTTTGATTGCCACAAACGGCGCACCTGAGACATATTTACCTGCACGTCTCCCTGTACTTTGCTCCTGACTTGGTTATGTTTGCCCGTCTGAAAGCTCGCGGATTCAGAGATCTGTGTGTATTGCTGGCTGCGTTGGTGGCCTGGTCCAGCACCGCGGCGCAAACGACCCAATCCCCGCAAACTTCGCCGCCGCCGCAGAAACCTTCCGATGAAGTTGTACGCGTTTACACGGAACTCGTCCAGACCGACGTGATGGTCCTCGACAAGCAGGGCAAATTCGTCGACGGCCTCAAGAAGGAAGACTTCGAGTTGCGCATCGACGGCAAGCCACGCACGATTCAGGCCTTTGAAAAGATCACAGCCGGCAGCGACGAAGAGTCGCAACTCGCTGCCGCACGCGGCGCGACCACGGTTAACCCCAAGCGTCCAGTGCCGCTGGATCGCGGCCGCATCGTCTTCTTCTATCTCGACGACTTTCACATGGACCTGACTGGCGTCGTCCTCGCCAGGAAAGTAATCAACACTTTCATCGATAAGCAGATGGGCCAGAACGATCAGGCCGCCATCGCCTCCGCCACCGGACAGATCGGCTTCCTGCAACAACTGACCAACGATCGGATGGTGTTGCGGCTGGCGCTGGAACGCCTCACACCGCACGGGTATTCCGTGCGGGACGGGGATCGGCCGCCGATGACTGAGTACGAAGCGTTGCTGATCGACCGCGGGGATTTCGCCGTGATCAATTTCTTCGTCGGAGAAACGATGCGGCAGAACCCGGGAATGAATCGGGAGACGGCTGCGTCGATAGTTCGCGGCCGCTCGCAGGCGATGCTGGCCCAGGCGGGCCGTTTCACTTACAACACCCTTAGCGGACTGGAAACTCTCGTCAAGACGGCGCGCAATCTTCCGGGCCGCAAGATCGTGTTCTTTCTTTCCGGCGGATTTTTGATCGAGAACCGGCGTGGCGACTCGTTGACGCGGCTGCGCGACATCGCGAACGCCGCCGCCAAGAGTGGCGTAGTCATCTACTCGATGGATACTCGTGGTCTGGTAGCGCCTTACGCCGATGCGACGCGTGAAGTGCCCTTCGATCCGAGCGGTCAACTCGAGATGGCCACGCACAGCGAGCTTTCGGCAAGCCAGGACGGAATGCACGCGCTGGCAGTCGATACCGGCGGCAAGGCGCTCTTCAACACCAACGATCTGACGCAGGGACTCGCGCCCGCGATGAAAGAGACCTCGCAGTATTACCTGCTAGCCTGGAAACCCGACGCGGAGAAGCAGGGGCGGTTCAGAAATCTCGAAGTGAAACTTGTCGGACGGCCCGATCTGACCGTCAGAGTGCGCAAAGGTTTTTACGACGTCGATCCGGTCCCGCCGGCAGCAGCCGCCAACAAAAAACCGGAGCCGCCCCAGGAACCGGTCAAAACAGCCGCCGCCAAACTTCGCGCTTCGATCTTGTCTGCCTATCCCGAACGTGGCCTGCCAATTCTTCTCAGCGTCGATTACTACGACGTAGCTGATAAAGGACCAACGATCTCGACCGCGATCCAAATGCCCGGAGAGTTTCTCCTGTTCGGCCAGCAACCTGACGGAAAGATTCAAGCGGTTATCGACGTCAGCGGCGCGTACTTCGACGAGAAGGGCGTAACGAAGGGCAGCTTCATGGAGCGCATCGTGACGACCGCGCCTTCGCTGGAGGCGGCGCAAACGTATCACTCCGATATCACCTTCACGTATCCGGCAAAACTCGCGCCCGGGCTTTACCAGGTGAGAGTCGCGGCGCGCGACGAGAAGAGCGGGCGCATCGGTAGCGCGCACGCGTGGATCCAGATACCGGATCTAACGAAGAAGCAGTTGGCGATGAGCACGCTGCTTCTGGGCGAACGAACAAAGCCCACGCTGACGAACGTTTCGGATAACGAAGTCCCCAGCTCGGTGGCGTTGAGCGCGAGTCATCGCTTCAAGCGCGAGTCGACGCTGCGGTTTCTGCTGTTCGCCTACAACGCGATGTTGTCGCCCGTTGATCAGAAGCCGGACGTCGCCATCCAAGTGCAGGTCATTCGTGACGATCAGCCGGTGCTCACAACCAGTCTGCGCAAGATCACCACCGAGGGTTTACCCGATGTCATGCGGCTTCCGTACGCGGCAGAGATCCCTTTGAACACTTTGCTGCCCGGCCGTTACGTCTTGCAGGTATCCGTGATCGATCGCCTCGCGAAGCAGAGTACGACCCGGCAGACACACTTCGACATCTACTGACCTCACATCGTGCCCACACCGTGGAAACCGACCAGGGAGCAACTACTCGCCGCAACTGAAAAGACTGTTCGCGACGTGATTGCGCCGGATCTGCGCGTGCTCTTTTGCGGCATTAATCCCGGACTCTACACGGCGGCCGTGGGCCATCACTTTGCGCGGCCCGGCAATCGCTTTTGGCCCGCGCTCTACGCTGCCGGATTTACCGATCGATTGCTGTCAGCGTTTGACGAGCGCGAGTTGCTGAAGAGTGGATACGGGATCACCAACGTCGTCATGAGAGCCACTGCGTCCGCCGATCAACTGACGAAGGACGAGATTGTCGCGGGCGGCGGGTTGTTGCGAGCGAAGGTGCTGCGTTACCGGCCACAGGTGCTGGCGGTGCTGGGAGTTGGCGCCTATCGTCTCGCGTTTAATCAACCGAAGGCCAAAATTGGCAGGCAAGACGAGATGATTGGCGGCACGCTGCTTTGGGTGCTGCCGAATCCGAGTGGCTTGAATGCAAACTATCAGGCTCCGGATCTCGCCAGGTTATTTCGCGAGTTGAAGGATTCGTTACAGGTATGAAAGCCACCAGTCTCTCCGCCGCTGCTTCACACGGGCGAACCACTTACAGAGCGGATACAACAGCAGCACACCAATGATCCACGAAGCGTAGACCACGCCGAGATTGAAACCCATGCCGGGCACACCGCCGATCCAGTCGATTGGCGTTTGAAACAGCCATTTCACCGGCTTGCCAAACGCCACGTGCAGCAGCAGCGAAATGATGTGCGCGGTGTACCATTGAAGCAGGTAAAAGAAGAGCGGCACGCGTCCGAAGGTTATGAAGAAGCTCGCGACGGGCCCGCGCGGCATGTCCGTTTCGAAAAACGCCAGCGCGAGAATCGCCGGTCCGAGTGTCATCAGCAGAAACAGTAGCGACGGCGGATACTTCGTCGTGTTCACGAACGAGAGCACGGTGAAAAGCGCGTTCTTCTGGCTCGACCATCTTGAAGGATCGCCATAGAGATCGATCGCGCGCAGCACAATAAAGAGCACGGTTACCAACCCGCCGATCAGGACTAGTTGGCGTCTGAGCGCGAGTTGCCACAGGAATGAGTTCTGTCTCGCCGGATCGTAGATCTTCCCGAAGGCGTACCCAACCGCCATCACACCGATCCACGGAATCAGCGGGTAGATGACGATCACTACCGGACTCGGGAAAGCGACAATCGGAAACGCTTCGAATGCCTGGTGCAGGAAGATCCAGAGCTTCGCGCCGAGACCGGGCGCCGCAGTACCTGGCCCACGCCAACTCGTTACGCGAAAACCGTCGAGCAGGTTGTGAAAGACGATCATCGACAGCCCGATCGCGCCGGTCACGTTTACCGGCAGATGAATCAGCGCGGCGAGCACGATCATCGAAACACCGATCACCCAGATCACTTGCAGGAACCCAAACATGCGCAAGTCGAAACTGAACGTGACGCCGAGTCGCACGAGTGTCAGCTCGAGCACGATCAGCCACAAACCACGCGTCAGCAGAAAGCGCGACAGTTCGCGCTTGCTCTTGCCACGCGCAAGCTGAAGGTAAGCGCCGGTGCCGGCGAGAAACACAAACACGGGCGCACAGAAATGGGTTATCCAGCGCGTCAGAAACAGCGCCACGTTCGTACGCGAAAGATCCGTCGGATCAAACTGCTGCGCCGCGTTGTGCACAAAGTCCCGTGTATGATCCAGCATCATGATCACCATCACGATGCCGCGCAACAAGTCGATCGAGTCGATTCTGCGTCGATTCTCTGTCATTCTTTTACCTGACCGTGATCACGATCGGCGAACGGCGGGCGCTGGCGAAGTCGTCGACGTATTTTTTCCAGCTCTCGGCGGAGGTGATCTTCCCTGCCCTGTCCCAGGCGAAGCCGGCCCAGTAAGAGACGGGAGAGGCGGTTGACGGCTTCAGTACCAGGAGATTGTTCTGCTTGTCCTCCGCGAGCTGATCGACCTGGCCCGAATTTACGATCACAGCCAGACCCTGCATGCCGAGGTTCTTTTCCATCGGCTCCCAAATCGTCAAGCGGCCGCGCTCCGCGTCGAACTCCTTCTGCTGGTCTTTCGCTTTCTTCAATCCCACTGCGACTGCCAGCGGTTCGTTGCCGCTCTGCGTGCGATAAAAAGTCTCGAAGTGATCTAACTGACTGCCCGCATCGAGCGAGATACGCAGCAGTTGCGAGACCTGCACGCCATTCACCTCAAACGGTTCGTAGACGAGCTCGAACATCACGCGGATCGGACCGTTTGTCAGCACGCGTGAGTCGACGAAGTTTTTCGCGGCGTAGAGTTGACCGCTGGCCCAGATGCCACTGCCGCCACAGCCGCGCGTCGGTCCGGCGGAGTACGCATCGGCGCCCTCGCCGAGATCGGTGTGATAGTTGTCGACCATGTACCACTCGTTGATAACCAGCTTCGAAGTTCGTTTCGACCAGATATCGATCGCGCTGCTGGTCAGCGGCTCGCCCTTCCAGGTGATCAGCGCTTTGCCGTACGTGCGATGCGCGATGCGATCGTTCTCCCAGGCGAAGTCGTCAAAACGCTCGCGCACGAAACGGCCGTACGCGCGGAAGTCTTCCTTCGTGTATTCGCGTTTCTTTCCGGCGGTGACGGTGAAAGTTTTGGTCTCGTTCGGCGCAAAATCGGCCTGGAAAATGAGGAGGTCCGGTTTGTGATAATCGTCGTAATCAGTGTCGACAGACTGACAGAGCAATTCTTTGCCCGAACTATCCTGCACGTGCAGCTTCGATAGATCTTTCTCCACGAGCGGCGCAAGATCCTTCAGCGACAATTCAATAGTCTCGTTCTGGCGCGCGATGTTCAGTTTGTTGACTGCGTTCACGGTGAGCTGATTCTGAAAGGCAGGTGTGACCGGCGCTGCCGCAAGCAGCAACAGAACAAGCAGACCAAGTTTCATTTTGGGCTCCTGGCTGGGCTTCTGAACAACGGCTGCTGATTCTACAACGTCAAGTAAACTACGAATACAAAAACTCGCTCCCGGTCTTGCGGTGAACGACCTTCCCGAGGAAGTGGAGTTGACGGCATGAAGTAAAATAGAAGCACGAAAGAAAGGAAAAAAGGTATCGAACATGCGGGAAGCAATTGAGTTTTTGAATGATGAAAGCTTTGAATCAGAACCAGTGCGAGCAGCGGCAGAGCGGACCCGCCAGGGCACGGACGATGAACTGCTGGACGCCTACTCGCGCGCAGTTATTACAGCGGCGGAGCGCGTCAGCCCTTCCGTCGTCTACATTGAAGTACAACAGCCTGTTCGCAACAGACGAGGAAACGCCCCGCAGTCGCCGCAAGAGACACGTGGCAGTGGGTCGGGTTTCGTCTTCACTCCGGACGGTTTCATCCTGACCAACAGCCACGTCGTTCATGGCTCGAGCCGGATCGAAGTCACTGTTTCAGACGGCTCGAAGTACCAGGCGGATCTCATTGGCGACGATCCGGACACGGATCTCGCGGTCATTCGTATCAACGCGCCGAACCTCGTCCCGGCTCATCTCGGCGAAGCGCACAACGTGCGCGTGGGCCAGCTCGTGTTGGCCATCGGCAACCCCTACGGCTTTCAATACAGCGTGACGGCCGGCGTCGTGAGCGCGCTCGGACGATCGCTGCGCGCGCGGTCGGGTCGCTTGATGGACGCCGTCATCCAAACCGATGCGGCGTTGAACCCGGGAAACTCGGGCGGTCCGCTCGTCAATTCACGCGGTGAAGTGATCGGCGTGAACACGGCGATGATTCTGCCGGCGCAGGGGATCTGCTTCGCTACTTCGATCGATACGGCGAAGTTTGTGGCGAGCCGTCTGATTCGCGACGGCAAAGTGAGTCGCAGTTACATCGGACTGGCGGGACAGAACGTGCCGATTCCCCGGCGGATTGTTCGCTACTACAACCTGCCGGTCGAGAGCGGCATTCTCGTTGTTTCGTTTGAAGAGAACAGTCCGGCGCAGAAGGGCGGCTTGCGCGAAGGCGATATCATCTTCGCCTTCGACGATCATCCGACTGCCGGTATCGACGATCTGCACAAGCTGCTGACCGAGGAACGCATCGGATACAAATCGACGTTGCTGGTCATTCGCGGCACGCAGAAGTTGAATCTCGACGTGCTCCCGGGTGAGTCGAAGCGATCATGACAACGCGCGGCGTACGCGCTCGCGTTGACTCTCGAAGATGCGCGCAGATCGCGACAGTGAGAAGAGATAGAGCGCGAGAAACAGGAGCATGAGGAGGACGATCTTCCAGAGTGCTCCGTAGCGCTCCTGATAGAGCCAGTAGACCGTTAATGCCGACGGCACCGCACAGAAGATCATCCCCATCAGCACATCCACCGCCGAACCACCTGACGCGAAACGATAGAACTGCATCCTGAACGGCTGCCGGACTGACAGCCAGTTTCCGTAAGTCGCGTAAGCCAGCACGAGAATCACCAGTTCAAGGAAGCCAAGCAAACCAATCGCCGCACCAAGTTGCCAAAGCGTCAGCGGCAGCGACGCGACGAACAGGATCAGCATGAGAGTCGCGAACGTAAGGTTCTTGCTGAGCAGTATCTCCCTGCCGCCGAGTGGGAAAAGCGTGTAACGATCGAGACCCACCGGCGTGTCGAGGCCGAAGCTGTTGAACGCGATGCTGACGCACGGGAGAAAAACCAGCGCGATCAGGATCCAGAACACGACCGGCGCGGGTGACGGATCGGAGGTGACGTACATGTTGGCGAAGACGACGATCGGCAGG
>JBKPPP010000211.1:0-18933 GCA_046733615.1 Acidobacteriota bacterium
CTGAAGTACGACGTTCGCGATCTGCGAAACATTCTCGAACGCGCTTCGGCGCGCGAGACCACCGCTCGCGTCGCCTGTGGCGCGCTGGCGAAACAGTTGCTCGCCGCCTTCGGCATCGAGGTGCGCAGTCACGTCATCCAGCTCGGCGGCATTCCCGACAAACCGCTCGAGTTGAGCTGGAACGAGATCGCGGCGATCGCCGACGACGCGCCGCTGCACTGCGCCGACAGTGAAGCCGAACAGAAGATGATCGCGTTGATCGACGAGACACGCCAGAAAGGCGACACGCTCGGCGGCATCTTCGAAGTCGCCGCTCGCGGCGTCGTGCCCGGTCTCGGTTCCCACACCTCGTGGGACCAGAAGCTCGACGGACTGCTCGCGCAGGCAGTGATGTCGATTCCGGCGGTCAAAGCAGTTTCGATCGGCGCGGGTGCGGAGGCCAGCAGCCTGCCCGGTTCCGAAGTGCACGACGAGATCGCCTACAACGCCGAGACGCGCGAGTTCATTCGTGACACAAACCGTGCGGGTGGACTCGAGGGCGGCATCACGAACGGTGAAGAGATTCGCGTTCGCGGCCACTTGAAACCGTTGTCGACGCTGCGGCGCTCGCTGAAGTCGGTCGACATCGACACGAAGGAAGAAGAAGCGGCGGCGTTCGAACGTTCCGACATCACGGCGGTGCCCGCGGCGGGTGTGATTGGCGAGTCGATGGTGGCGTTGGTCCTCGGCCGCGCGTTGCGCGAGAAGTTTGGCGGCGACAGTTTGGGCGAGATGAAGCGCAATTTCGACGGCTATCGCGAGCAGTTGCGCGGCTATTGAGCCACGGCTAAGATCGCCTGTCACCGCAAGTGGGCGTTGGGTGGCTTAGAACAGGTAACAAGAGAATGGCTTTACTGGAGATAGTTAAATGGCCGGCGCCGGTGCTCGACACTCCCGCGGATCCCGTGACGGAGTTTGACGAGGACCTTCAGAAGCTGGTCAGCAATATGTTTGAGACGATGTACGCGGCCCCGGGCGTCGGCCTGGCAGCCGTGCAGGTCGGCGTGCCGAAACGTCTGTTTGTGATGGACTGCTCGGGCGGAAAGGATCCGCAACAGCGGATCGCGCTGATCAATCCGGAAGTGTTGCGCGTCGAGGGCAATCAAAATGGCGAGGAAGGCTGCCTGTCGTTTCCCGGCATCTTCACGCCGGTCGAGCGCAGTCTGCGAGCGATCGTGCGCGCGCAGGACGTGAAAGGAAACTGGTTCGAGCTCGACGGAATGGAACTGACGGCGCGTTGCATGCTGCACGAAACGGATCATTGCGACGGCATCGTGTTTCTCGACAAGATGAGCGCACTCAAACGCGAGCTCGTGAAACGTAAGATCAAGAAGCTGCAAAAAGCCGGCAAGTGGGACTAAACCCAGCCAAATATCGACGGAGTGTAGATGCCAACCGAATTTCGTAATGAACCGTTTACTGATTTCAGCAAAGAAGAGAACGCGCAGGCGATGCGCAACGCGCTCGAGCAGGTCAAAGGCGAGCTCGGACGCGAATACCCGCTAGTCATCGGCGGCGAACGAATCACCACCGACAGCAAGCTCGACAGTTTCAATCCCGCGAATCGCACGCAGCTCGTCGGACGATTCAACAAAGCAACCAAAGAGCTCGCGAACCAGGCGGTCGAGAAAGCCGCCGAAGCGTTCAAGACGTGGCGGAACACGCCGGCGCAGGAGCGCGCCGATCTGTTGTTCCGCGCGGCGGCGATCCTGCGCGAGCGAAAGCACGAGTTTTCGGCTTGGATGATCTACGAGGTCGCCAAGACCTGGCCGGAAGCAGATGCCGATACCGCTGAAGCGATCGACTTCTGTGAGTTTTACGGCCGCGAGATGCTGCGCTACGCAGGCGAGCAGCCGGTTTATCAAGTGGCCGGCGAAGAGAGCGAAATGGAATACATTCCGCTCGGCGTCGGCGCAGTGATTCCGCCGTGGAATTTTCCGCTAGCGATCATGGCGGGCATGACTGTCGCTTCGGTTGTCACCGGCAACACGGTCGTGTTGAAGCCGTCGTCTGACGCGCCGACGATCGCGTTCAAGTTTTTCGAAGTACTCGAAGAAGCGGGCTTGCCGCCGGGCGTCGTCAACTTCATGACCG
Source organism: Acidobacteriota bacterium (assembly GCA_046733615.1). Lineage (GTDB taxonomy): Bacteria > Acidobacteriota > Blastocatellia > Pyrinomonadales > Pyrinomonadaceae > PSRF01. Next base: position 2,134 of record JBKPPP010000211.1, read on the forward strand.
GTTCGGGTGCGGAAGTCGGCGACGTCGTGGTCGATCATCCGAAGACGCGCTACGTCGCGTTCACCGGATCGAAGGAGGTTGGGCTGCGGATCAACGAGCGCGCCGCGAAAGTGCACGAGGGCCAGATCTGGATCAAGCGCGTCGTGGCGGAAATGGGCGGCAAGGACGCGATCGTCGTCGCCGACGACGCGAACCTCGACGATGCAGCCACGGGCGTGGTGCAGTCGGCGTTTGGTTTTCAGGGACAGAAGTGTTCGGCCTGTTCGCGCGCGATCATCGACGCGAAGATTTACGACACGATGGTCGACAAGATCGTCGAGCGCACGGCGAAGTTGAAGCTCGCCGATCCGAGCGACCCGTCGACCAACATGGGCGCCGTCATCAATGAGAAGGCGTTCACGACGATCAACTCCTACATTGAAAAAGGGAAGAGCGAAGGCGGGCGTGTCGTCGCGGGCGGTGGCTCGGACGGCGAACAGGGCTTCTTCATCGAGCCAACTGTGATTGCGGACGTGAAGCCCGGCGCCACTATCGAGCAGGAGGAGATCTTTGGGCCGGTGCTCGCAGTGATCAAGGCGGAGAATTATGACGACGCGCTGAACATCGCGAACGATACGCAGTTTGGTTTGACGGGCGCCGTTTACAGCAGTGACGAAACGAAGCTGGAGCGCGCGCGCAAGGAGTTTCACGTCGGCAATCTGTATTTGAATCGGAAGTGCACGGGCGCGCTGGTGGGAGTGCATCCGTTTGGCGGGTTCAACATGTCCGGCACGGACTCGAAAGCCGGCGGGCGCGATTACCTGCTGCTTTTCCTCCAGGCGAAAGTGGCCGCGGAAAAAGTCGGCGCTACGACCGGCCGCAAAGCTTCTGCCGCCGAGCGAACCGCTATTTGATCGCCTTTTCCGGTTTGGTTTAGATCCCGCCAACGAAGTTGGTGGCCCTTTTGACCTCGGCCTGGCAGCACTCTCGAATCCCACCTTAGCGGTGGGATTTGAGCTTTGAAGGAGAGCATGCGAATCGTTTTCATGGGAACACCTCAAGCCGCTGTTCCCACGCTGCGCCGCATTCTGGCCGACGGTCATGAAGTCGCAGCGGTCTGGACGCAGCCGGATCGTCCGTCGGGTCGCGGCAACAGAGTTTCACAATCACCGGTCAAAGAGTTTGCGCTCGAACACGGCCTCACCGTTCACCAACCGCAACGTATAAAAACCGACGAAGCCAAGCAGCTATTCGCTTCGCAGGATGCCGAGGTCGCGGTGGTCGTGGCTTATGGGCGTATCCTGCCGGACGAATTTCTGCGCGCGCCGTCGCGGGGCTGCATCAACGTTCATTTTTCCCTGCTCCCGAAATATCGGGGCGCCGCGCCCGCGAACTGGGCGATCGTGAACGGCGAGAAAGGGACGGGCGTCACGACGATGTTCATCGAACCAACGCTCGACACCGGTCCGATACTGCTGCAACGTTCCACAAAAATCGGCGACAGCGAGACGGCGCCGGAGTTAATGCAGCGGCTCTCCGAGATCGGCGCGGAACTGTTGAGCGAAACTCTCACACGTCTCGACGATCTCACGCCGCAGCAACAGAACCACGCCGCCGCGACGTTCGCGCCGATACTGAAAAAGGAAGACGGGCTGATCGATTGGGCCACGGATGCGGCGGCGATCGAGCAGCGCGTTCGCGGACTTCAGCCGTGGCCCAACGCGTACACGAGCTTTCGTTCGCGTGGCTTGACGATCTGGGAAGCGGAGCCGGTCTTGAGCGTCGCGCCGGGCGTTGAAGCCGGTGAGGTGATTATCGCGCACGGCGATGAGTTGATCGTTCAGTGTGGCCACAAGACCGCGTTGCGCCTGTTCGCAGTTCAACCCGAAGCCCGCAAGCGGCTCGCGGCCCGCGATTTCATTAACGGCATGCACGTGAAGATTGGCGATCGTTTTGGCGGCAAAGAGTAAACAGGTCTCGCCTGCGCGCCGGGCAGCCTTTGAGATCCTGCGCGAAGTCGAAGCGGGCGCATTCTCCTCGGTGCTGCTCGCGGCCACTGAACCGAAACTAAAACCTGCCGACCGCGCGCTCTGTCACGAGCTGGTGTTGGGTGTGCTGCGATGGCAGTTGTGGCTCGACAAATTGATCGAGCATTTCTCGCAGCGCCGCGTCGATCAACTCGATTTGCCCGTGCGGCTCGCGTTGCGCATCGGTCTTTATCAGCTTCGCTTCCTGACGCGCATTCCCCCCTCGGCGGCGGTGAACGAGTCGGTCAACCTTGTGCGCAGCGCGCGCGTGAGCTCCGCGGCTGCGTTCGTCAATGCAGTACTACGACGCGCGATGCGCGAAGCTGAGTACGATCCCGCATTTGAAATTGAAGACCTGCTGGAGAAACTGGCAATTAAAACCTCGCATCCCGCCTGGCTGATAGACCGCTGGGTCAATTCGTTTGGCGAAGCGGAAGCAGCAGCGTTTGCGCGGGCCAACAACACTATGCCGCCGATCGCGTTTCGCGTGGTGAAGACTCGCGCCGGTGAAACCGAAGTGCTGGAGCGTCTGCGTGCGGCAGGCGCGAATCTGGAAAGATCCGCAGTTGCAGAAAACGCGTGGCGGGTTTCGGGTGCGGCGTCGTTGCTGCGTGAGCTTGCGGCTGGCGGCCAGATCTACCTGCAAGACGAAGCGTCGCAACTCGTCGCGCAAACTGTCGCCGCGCAACCAGGCGAACGCATTCTCGATCTCTGCGCGGCGCCCGGCGGTAAAACGACTCTTATTGCCGACCGCGCAGGGGAGACGGCTCGTGTCGTCGCGGCCGACCGCTCGGCGAAACGCCTGAAGGTGGAAATTAATACGAGCGCGCTGCAAAAGCTGCATTCAATTCAAGACGTGATTTTGGACGCGAATGAAACCCTCCCATTCAACGATGCAGTCTTTGATCGTGTCCTGATCGACGCGCCCTGCTCCGGCACAGGCACGCTCCGCCGCAATCCGGAGATCCGCTGGCGCGTCTCCGAAGACGACATCAGCACGCTCGCAGCGCAACAGAAACAGTTTCTAACCAACGCCGCTCGCGTCGTGAAACCGGGCGGCCGCCTCGTCTATTCAACCTGCTCCGTCGAACACGACGAAAACGAACACGTCACGAGCGCTTTTCTCGAGCGCGACGCTCGTTTTCGACTGCTGGAGACAAAGCGGACGTGGCCGCAGCACGAGGGCACCGATGGCTTCTACGTCGCACTCCTTGAACGACAAAAGAAGACGGATTAACACGGATCGAACGTGCGAACCGGCACAGATCTCCTTTGATCTCGGCGACGCCGGGGTGCTAGACTTCGGGGCTTGAGCTTAGTCGCCAGAGCGCTATCCATCTCCCGAAGTATCGCCATCGTGATCGCGATCGTGTTGGTTTTTCTCTTCGGAGTTGCGACTACGGTTTACTTGTCTCTGCGTAGTCCCGAGGTCAAAGTCCCCGAAGTGGTTGGCAAGGACCGATGGGAAGCGGAGAAGATCCTGGCGGCGGCTGATCTCAAGTTTCGCGTGCGTGCCTACAGGCCCAGCAACCAAGCACAACCCGACACGGTTTTGTTTCAACTGCCACGACCCGGCGAAGTGGTCAAAGCGGGTCAGACTGTAGCGATGGACATCAGTCGCGTGGCGAAGGAAGGCGAGAGCCCGGAAACCGTAACGCCCGATGAAGACACGAGCGATAATCGCAACACAAACTCATCGAGCGCGAACGAGAACAAGCCAAAGAAACCGAAGAAGCCGGCGAATGCTAACGACAACGCAAACGTGAATAGCAATGCGAACGGCAACACAAATCGCGCGGCGAACGTAAACCGTCCCGCGAATGTAAACCGAGCAAACGTGAACGCCGGCGACAATATCAATGCTCCCCGAAACGTGAATCGCATCACCGTGCCAAACGCGAATATACGACCCGGCGGCAACGTGAATGACAACCGGCGCCCGGCTCCTCGGCCCACCGCCGTTCCCAACCCGACCCGACCGAACCACTGACGCGGTTCGCAAAGCCGAGGCGAGATGAATGCTCAATCAGAGAAATATCGATATTGCTCCGTCGATTCTTTCAGCGGACTTCTCGTGTCTGGGTAATCAGATTCAGGCGGTCGAGCGTGGTGGCGCAGGCATCCTGCACGTCGACGTCATGGACGGCCATTTCGTGCCGAACATCACCGTCGGCTTGCCGGTGGTGAAGTCGCTCGCCGGTTTCACACGTCTGCCGATCGATGCTCACCTGATGATTACGCAGCCGGGCGTCTACGCGGCGCAGTTTGTCGAAGCCGGCGCGCAGATGGTCTCGGTGCACGTCGAAGCTGACCCGCACCTACACCGCACCGCGATGTCCATCAGGAACGCGGGAGCGCAGGCAGGTGTCGTGCTGAATCCCTCGACGCCGGTGGGCGCCGTCGAAGAGGCTTTGCAGTTTGTCGATTACGTGCTGGTGATGTCCGTCAATCCCGGTTTTGGCGGGCAGAAGTTTATTCCGCAGACGCTCGAAAAAGTGAAACGGCTGCGGCAGATGATTCTCGAGCGCCAACTGAACGTTCGCATCGAGATCGACGGCGGGATCGATAGCTCGAACATCGAAAAGGTGGTCGCCGCGGGCGCGGAGATCATCGTCGCCGGGTCAGCCATATTCGGAAAATCGGACGCGGAAGCGGCCGTCAGAGAGTTAAAAAATGCCACCGTCCAGTGGGTTTAATCCGGGGCGGCGGCAAACCGAACGCGGGAAAAGTGAATCCGATACCCGGAACTCACAGTACTCGCAAACAACGCAGTTTTTGTTGGAGGTCGATTTTATGAAGTATCGCTTTCTTATCCTGGCGCTTTTCTGCGCCGCGGTTTTTGGCCTGCCCCAGGCTGCTTTTGGCCAAAAATCCGGTCAGACGGAGTTGTCCACCGACCAGCGACTGAACGTGATGAGCTCGAAACTCGACTCAATGCGCCGCTCGCTTACTAACGCCGTGGCGGCAATGCCGCAGGATAAGAGTAAAGACGCGAAACCGAATGCCGACGATCCGGTGGTGCGGCTGAAGAGCCTCGAAAAGGAAGTTTCGTCGCTGACCTCTGAGCTCAACGATATTCGCACCAAGAACGAGAAAGCGGAGAAGTTTGATTCGACGGCAGTCGATCGTTTGGAAACTTCGGTGGCGGACTTGAACACGCGGGTCGAAACCGCGTTGCAGCAGACTGCCAGCGCCCGCACCGGCACAGCCGCCAGTTCCAGCGACAAGAAAAAGAAGAAGGGCAAGTTTCTGGGTCTGTTCGGCGGCGGCGAAGATAAGTACGCCGAGTTGACCGGCGCGGCTGTTGCCGGACGCGATCGCGTGCTGTTTGAAGAAGGCGCGAAAGAGGTACGCAAAGGTCATCACGACACAGGCCGGTTGCTGTTCGCCACCATCATCAACACCTATCCGGATTCTCCGTTTCTGGCGTTGGCCAAACTCGCCATCGCCGACTCGTTCTTCCTCGAAGGAACCACCAGCGCGTTGATTCAGGCCGCGCAGGCTTACCAGGATTGGCTGACGTTCTTCCCGACAGATCCGCTGGCCGACGATGCGAGTTTGAAAGTTGCCGAAGCCGAGATGCGGCAGATGGGCCTCTCCGACCGCGACATTTCGCACGCGAAGAAAGCTGAGTTGCGGCTGAAGGTGTTGTTGCAGCAGTATCCGCAGAGCCCGCTGCGTCCGACCGTCGAAGCGCGTTTGCAGGAAGTGCAGGAGAACCTGGCGATGCACAATCTGCTGATTGCGCGGTTCTATTACGACGTGAAGTACTCGACCGGCAAGGGCGGTCTGAAAGGCTCGCAGTCGCGTTTGAAGGAGATCGTCGACAAGTACCCGTGCTTCTCGTACAACGACGAAGTCTATTACCGGCTCGCCTCGACCTACCAGGCTGAAGAAGAACCGGACGAAGCCGCGAAGTACTACCAGAAGCTAGTTCAGGATTTTCCTGAGAGCGAGTACAACGAAAAGGCTCGCGAGCAGTTGAACATCATCGGCGCGCCGATTCCGGAGAAGTCGACCCAAAAACCGTGTTCGCAGCGGCACTCGCAGAGTTTCATGGGTAACCTGATGCAACAGGTTTCCGGCCGCGCCGAGGTCACCACGAATAAAGACGGCATACTGATCAGCAAAGACGGCAAAGAGGGCAGCGATCTGATCGACGAGGCGCTCAAGTACAACGGCCAATTACCGGCGCGGACCACGCCGGATGCGCCGACGAACCGTTCGCCGAGAAGTACGCCGGCTCCGGCCGATCCCAAGACTCGGAATGCCACCAGCGGAGCGACGCCGACAGCCTCGACTCCGAGCCCGTCGCCGGCCGTAATCAAGCCGTAAGATCGCCATTGACGACCAGAGGCTAATCAGCTTGGATCCGACATCCCCAGAAGCTCAGGCGGAGTTAGCCCGCAAACATAAATCAGCAGCCACGACCGTCGGCGGTCTCATCGTGGCGACGGTGCTGCTGTCGATAGTCGCTTTCGTCTCCCGTCCTTATTTCGAGCCCCGCCCGCCAAACCTGCCTTTGGACATGGCTGCCCGCATCGTGATCCTGGTGCTCGGGCTGGGTGCCATCGTGTGGCGGCGGACGAAGTTTTCGGCGATGCGGCTTCAGGACATTGCGGGGCTGCGAGGCGTTTCCGGTCTGATTAAGACCCTCGAAAGAACCACGATCCAGCTTGCGATCCTCGCCGAATCGATAGCCACTATCGGGTTTATTGTGACTTTAATCACCGGAAACGAGCTTTATACTTACTGGGCTGGCGCGATCGCGCTCGTCGTGCTCGTCTACTGCTACCCGACGAAATCCTCCTGGCTAAGGACTGTCTACCGCTACACTGACCGCCGCACCGAGCCTGCCCTCGAATAGTTCGCCCGACGGCTGGCAAAACTTTGTTGATCTGGGTTTGGCCGATTTGTTACCCTGAGTTCGTGTTGAGGGTGATACGCACATTGCTGCTGCTTTCGCTGGGATTGCTGGGCTGCCACTCGGTTGTGGCTCAGGAAGCGAAGCCGCAGCCCGTCGCGCGACTCGTCACCCGCCTCGCGCCTGCTCACACACCCGCCAATCCAAACGCCTCGCCCACACTCGCCCAAGCGACCGCCATCGAACGGCGCGCCTTCGAACAGACCAACGCCATGCGCGTGAAGAACGGTTTGCCGGCGCTCGAGTGGGACGCCGAAGTATGCCGCATGGCTCGGGTTCATTCCGAAAGCATGGCCCGCCTGAACTACTTTTCTCACACCACGCCGGACGGCCAGCGTCTCGCCGACAGGGCGCACGCAGCCGGCATTCTCGCCTTCACCGTGCTCGGCGAAAACATCGCGTATAATCAGGGCTTTGAAGATCCGGGAGCATTTGCCGTCGAGAAGTGGATGGCCTCGGCCAAACACCGCGCGAATATTCTCTCAACGGAGTATCGCGCGATGGCGATTGGCACGTTTGTCGCTCCTGACGGATCGGTATTTCTGACCCAGACGTTTATTACGCGCTGAGATTTGCTGAAGCTTCCTTCCTTCGCCAAGATCAACTGGAGTTTGCGGGTACTCGGGAAACGGCCTGACGGCTATCACGAGGTCGCAACGCTGCTGCAAACCATCTCGTTGTGTGACGAGTTGAGCTTTGCGCCGCGTGACGACGATCGGATCGTATTGACGTGTGACGACCCTGACATTCCGGTTGACGATTCGAATTTGATTGTGAGAGCTGCGCGTGCTCTGTCTGATCAGGGTGCCGACATAACGCTGACCAAAAGAATCCCCACTAAAGCTGGTCTCGGTGGCGGATCGTCGAATGCGGCAGTGACGCTGCTAGCGTTGAGCCATCTCTGGAAACTCGATCCCGGGCGGGATTTAAGACAAATAGCCGGCGTATTGGGCGCTGATGTACCGTTCTTTCTCACGGGCGGGACGGCGCTCGCGCGCGGCATTGGAACGGAGATCGAAGCCGCAAATGACGTCGCGAAAAGATACCTGATCGTCGTCACTCCGAACGTTTCAGTCTCTACCGCCGCGGCGTACGCAGCGGTCCATGCTCCGTCCGCCACAAGTCCGGAGCCTTCCTTGACAACTCAGGAGTCGCTCTCTATTCTTGCAAGTTCCTTCGCGGCGCCCTCTTTTGACGATCGCACGCAATGGCCGCTGCACAATGATTTTGAAGGGGTGATCTTTGAGATAGAACCTGAGATCAGGCGGGCGAAACTCGCGCTGCTTGAAGCAGGTGCGCAAGCTGCATTATTGGCTGGAAGCGGTTCGAGCGTGTTTGGTATCTTTACTGACGAAGCGGCAAGAGATCAGGCACTCGGCAATCTCAGGAGTGAAGCAGGATGGCGGGTTTTCCCCTGCCACACTATTTCGCGTGACGAGTATTGCCGGGCCATCGGTACTGGGGCGTAGCCAAGTGGTAAGGCACCGGTCTTTGGAACCGGCATTCGTTGGTTCGAATCCACCCGCCCCAGCCAATTTTTCAATAACGAGACATGAGCACAACCGGCGGAATAAAAATCTTTTCCGGAAATGCGAATCCGAGTTTGGCCGGAGAAATTTGTCGCCAACTCACTTGCGACATGGGCAAGGCGTATCCCGAACGTTTCTCTGACGGTGAGTTCAACTTTCAGATCGACGAGAACGTTCGCGGCGGTGACGTTTTTATTGTGCAGCCCACCTGCCCACCGACCGATGCGCACTTGATGGAGCTGCTCGTCATGCTCGATGCGTTTCGGCGCTCGTCCGCTGAACGCATCACGGCAGTGATCCCGTACTACGGTTACGGCCGCTCCGACAAGAAAGACCGGCCGCGCGTTCCGATCTCAGCGAAGCTGGTCGCGAATTTGATCACCGTCGCGGGTGCCGATCGTCTGTTGGCGATGGACTTGCACGCCGCGCAGATTCAAGGTTTCTTTGATATCCCCGTGGACCACCTGTACGCTGCGCCGGTATTTATCGGTTACTATCAGGAGCACCCGTTGCCGAACTTGACGGTAGTGGCGCCTGACACGGGCGGCGCCGAACGTGCCCGCGCTTACGCGAAACGGCTCGACGCCGAACTCGCTCTTTGCGACAAGCGGCGCGAGAAGGCCAACGTCGCCGAAGTGATGAACGTGGTGGGCGACGTTCGTGGCCGAAACTGTTTGATTGTCGACGATATGTGCGACACCGGCGGGTCGTTGACGAAGGTCGCGCGCGCCTTGAAAGAGGCGGGCGCCGAAAGAATTCACGCGTGCTTCACGCATCCGGTTTTTTCCGGCAAGGCGGTCGAGATGCTGGCCGAGTCGGATATTGAAAAGATAATCGTAACCAACACGATTCCGTTGCGCGATCACGCATGTGATCTCGAGAAGATCAAGGTTTTGAGTATAGCGCCACTTCTGGCGAAAGCGATCAAGTCGATCCACGAGGAGACTTCGGTTTCCTCGCTCTTCGTATAAAGGAAGCGAAGGGCAAACACTGATGGCTTATTGAAGACCATCAGCGACCCAGGGCATTGCCGATTGCCAATTGCCGATTGTTGATTTGGAGAACTCTTCAAATCGAAAATCGACGATCGACAATCGACGATGGCTCGGGTCGCTGAAAGTTTGTAAGGGAGAAATCATGGCGGAGAAAAAAGAGTACAAGGTGCAGGCAACATTGCGCCCGGGCCGCGGCAAGAACGACGCGCGGCGCGTGCGGCGCGACGGAATGGTTCCGATCACGGTTTACGGCGGCGGCGCCGAGACTGTCGCGGCTGTCGCTCCTTTGCGCGATCTGGCTGCGATCCTGCGTTCCGAAGCGGGCAGAAACACGATCTTCACGATCGAAGTCGATGGTATGGGCGAGAGCGAAGTGATGTTTCACGATCGGCAGATCGATCCCGTCAAAGGGCGCCTGATTCATGCCGACCTGGCGCGGTTGGTGAAGGGCCAGAAGATCGAAGTGACCGTGCCGTTGCACCTGACCGGCGAGCCGATCGGGGTGAAAGAGAAACAGGGCGTGCTGGAACAGATCATCCGCGAGATCGAGATTCGTTGCGAGCCGCGCGAGATTCCCGATGCACTGGAAGTGGACGTCACGAACCTGGATGTGCACGACGTGCTGCACGTTTCAGATATTCCGCGCGGTGAAGCAGTGGAGATCCTGACCGACGCCGAGATCGTTATCGCGACGGTCGGAATCGTGAAGGAAGAGGCCGCGCCGGCGCCTGCGGCCGAAGGTGAAGAGCCTGCCGAGCCTGAAGTGATCGGCAAGGGCAAGAAGGAAGAGGAAGGCGAGGGAGAAGGCGAGTAGAGCTTGCTCATCGTTGGCCTTGGCAATCCCGGTGCGGATTACGCGGAGACGCGTCATAACCTGGGGTTCATGTTGGTTGACAAGCTGGCGCAGGACGAACGGATTATGGTGAAGCGACGCGAGTGCAATGCGATCGTGGGCCAGGGGCCGATTGAAGGCGTGGTTACGAAGCTCGCGAAGCCGCAAACGTTCATGAACCTGAGTGGAATTTCCGTCCGTTGTTTGCTGGCGAAAATTCAAAGCGAGGCGCCGGTAAAACAATTGGTCGTGATTTCAGACGACCTGGCTCTGCCGCTCGGAACGATTCGCATTCGCGAGCGTGGTTCGGCGGGCGGTCACAATGGTTTGAAGTCGATCATCGCGGAGGTCGGCACTGACGAGTTCATGCGGCTGCGGATCGGGATTCAACCGGAGCATCCGATCGCAGATTCAAAGCGGTTCGTACTCGACACGTTTTCGCGAAGTGAATCGGCGGTGGTAAACGAAACGCTCGAGCGCTCGTGCGCTGCCTTGCGGATATTGATCGGCGACGGCGCATTAAAGGCGATGCAGCAGTTTAATTGAGTGGAGGTTCGATTTGAATAACAAGAGACAGTACGAAGTGGTCTTCATCGTCGACCCGACAGCGGACGACGAAGTCTCGAAGCTGACCGAAAGTTTTTCGCAGATCATCACCGATCAGGGCGGCGTCGTGACGAAAGCCGAAACGATGGGCAAGCGCCAGTTGGCTTACGAGATCCTGCACCACAAGGACGGCACGTTTGTGCTGTTGGAGATTGAGGGCACCGGCCGAGAGATTGCCGAGCTCGAACGCCGCATGCGCGTCAACGATCGCGTGCTGCGCTACATCACCGTGCGCGTCGATGAGGATCGCCGCCGCGCGGAGAAGTTGAAAGCGCGGCGTGCGCGCAAAGCAGCGAAACGCCCGTCGCAGGGCGGGTCGCCATCCCGTCGCGGCGGGTCGATGGAGTTTGCTGAAGCAGGCGGCGAATAGTTTCGACCACGATTTAAGAGGAAAAATATGTCAACCAATTACGAAGACCGCCCACGCGGTGGCGGTGGCTACGATAGCGACGACGATCAGGATCGGCGCCCAATGGGCGGGCGCGGCCAGGGCCGCCGCATGCACCGGCGACGCGTTTGTCGCTTCTGCATCGACAAAGTGGACCTGATCGATTTCAAGGACGTCAGGCTGCTGCTCAACTACCTGCCCGAGCGAGGCAAGATCCTGCCGCGGCGTATCTCCGGTAACTGTGCGACACATCAACGCATGCTTGCCGAAGCGATCAAGCGCGCGCGCAACATCGCGCTGTTGCCGTACACCACGGACTAAGGGAGACGAAGATGGCACATACGAAAGTTCTTTTGCGTGAAGATGTAGATGATCTCGGCGCGCGCGGCGAGATCGTTCGAGTCAAAGCGGGCTACGCGCGCAACTACCTGCTGCCGCGCAAGCTCGCCGTCGAAGCGACCACGGGCAACGTCAAGGGCATCGAGCAGGAACGCGCGGCGCTGTTGAAGAAAGAAGCGAAAGAGCGCGCGACCGCCGAGGCGCAGTCGCAGCAGATGTCTTCGCTGTCGCTGGAGTTCAGGCGCAAAGCCGGCGAGCAGGGCGCGTTGTATGGCTCCGTGACGTCGATGGACATCGCGGAGGAATTAAAGGAGCGTGGCTACGAGATCGATCGCCATCGGATTCACCTGCGCGAGCCGCTGAAGCGTGTCGGTGAGTACACGGTGCCGGTGCGATTGCATCGTGAAGTGACGATCGATTTGCAGGTGAAGGTCGTGCCGGAAGGCGAAGTGATCGTCGGGCACATGACGCCCGAGCAGGAAGCCGTGCTGGCGCAACAGGCTGCTGAGAGCGAAGAAGAGACTCCTGCCGAGTAAAATTACGATAAAACACCTGGTCTGATGTATATTTCGGCGCCGCAAGTTGAGTTAACGTGCGGCGCCATCTCTTGTCCCGCCGAGTCTACTTTTCAGGTGAAAATCTAACGGCCACAATTAAGCATGGCGACTCCAGACCTAATCCGCGACCAGTCTTTCGAACGTGCACTACCCAACAGCTCCGAAGCCGAACGCGCCATTCTCGGCGCAGTCCTGCTCGACAACGGCCTGATCAGCCAGGCGATCGAACAACTCCGCCCGGAAGACTTTTACGTTCCTTCGCACCGTCGCATCTTCGTGGCGATGATCGCGCTCTTCGAACGCGGCGCTGAGATCAACCCGATCCTGATCGGCGAAGAGCTCAAGAAAGAGAATGCGCTCGAATCCGTCGGCGGGATCAGTTTCATCACCAACCTGACCTACGGACTGCCGCATTCGACCAATATCGTGCACTACGCGAAGGTCGTGCGCGGCAAGTCGATGTTGCGGCAGCTCATCAAGAACGCCAACAAGATCACGCAGGAAGCACTCGCCGAAGAAGACGAGCCCGAGATCATCCTGGACCACGCCGAGCATGCGATCTTCCAGCTCGCCGACGAGCGCATTCGCCAGGGATTCACGCACGTCAAACCGATCGCCGAGCAGTTGCTCGAAAAGGTGCAGGAGATGGAAGGGCGCGCCGCGGTGCTCACGGGCCTCACGACCGGCTTCCCCGATCTCGACAAGATGACTTCCGGACTTCAGAGTTCGGACCTGATCATTCTCGCGGCGCGGCCGTCGATGGGAAAGACCAGCTTCGCCTTGATGCTGGCGGAGAATGCGGCGATTCATTCAGGCGCGGTCGTCGGCGTGTTTTCGCTGGAAATGTCGAAAGAGTCGCTGGTAATGCGCATGCTCTGTTCGCAAGGGAATATCGATGCGCAGCGTTTCCGCAACGGATTTCTCTCGCGGCTCGAGTGGGCGCAGATCGCCAAGTCACTCGGGATTTTGGCGGATACGAAAATTTTTCTCGACGACACGCCGGGCTTGAGCGTGCTCGAAATGCGTGCGAAGGCTCGCCGTCTTGCCGCCGAGCAGAAGAAGCTCGACCTGATTATCGTCGACTACCTTCAGTTGATGTCCGGTTCGGCGAAACGGGTCGAGTCGCGGCAGCAGGAGGTGTCGCAGATCTCGCGCGAGTTGAAGGGGCTGGCGAAGGAGTTGAATGTGCCTCTGGTGGCGTTGTCGCAGCTCTCGCGCGCGCCGGAGTCGCGTTCGGATCACCGGCCGCAGTTGGCGGACCTGCGCGAGTCGGGCGCGCTGGAACAGGATGCCGATGTGGTGGCGTTTATCTTTCGTGAGGAGCAGTACAAGTCGCCCGACGAGCGCGACGCGATGCCGGAAGACAGAAAGAACGTCGCCGAGCTTATTATCGCGAAACAGCGCAACGGCCCAACCGGCACTGTCGACCTGCGCTTCACGCCATCGAGCATGCGCTTCGATAATCTATACCGCGAGTAGCACCGTAGTTACTTCACCGGCGCGTCGAACAAGCTCGCCTGGAGCGGGACGTTGTGCCGAATCTCCTGCACCGTGAAACTGAGCGTCAGCTTTTGAAAGCGCTGGCTGAAGCTGAACGGAAACTGGATGCCGTCGACAGCTCTCCAGTCGTCGTAGTAGATCTCGACCGGCACCAGCGCCGGGCCGAGTTTACGCACCGTGTTCATGCGCACCGGTAGATAAGTCTTCGCATCAAGGTATAGCCGCTCCACCGTTCCCACCGCGGGCTGCAAATCGAGCACGTAAACTTCCCGATAACCAATCTGGCTCATTCCGGGGAAACTCACCTTCGCGAAGTTCTGTTTGAACCTGAGTGGCGCGTAGGTGTCGGAGTCGCGTTGCAACGACGCCAACTCGGCTGGTGCTTTGATCGGTTTCACGCCGGCTGTCGTTTGCGACCAGCCATTGCGACCGTCGAAACCGATCTTGACGGTTCCCAACGGATGCGCCTGAAGCATTGTCAGCGACTTGTTCGGCGCTTGCTCGTAGATCTCGAACGTGCCGCCGCGGCTCACTCCAGGCACGTCCAACGTTCCTTTCGTGACGCGCGTGGTTACTGCGCGGATCGACTTCTCGCCACCCATCGCCTCGACAAACTTCGCCAGCAGTTGGTCGAGAGACGGCAACGAGCCGGAGTTCTGAATCGTTTGGCCGTCACGGATTGCAGTCACACCGCTGGAGCCGCCGCTCAACGCACGCGAAGTTTTCGTCTCCACCGGTTCGACCATCATCGCGCTGCCGACGGGCGCGTTGCTTCGCGAACTGCCGGCAGCACTCCTGTCCGCCGCGCCGCCGCTATTCAGCCAGTCGATCAATTTCTGCGCTTCAGCGCGCACTTCAGTGTTCGAGTCCCGTGCGAGTGGTTCAAGCAGCGCTCGCGCCGAAGCGACGTCCGAACGGCGCGCGTAAATCTCGGCCAGCAGCAAGGCGTACGTCGACTTGCCCGGCCCGAGCTGGCGCGCCTTCTGGGCCATCGCCAACGCTTCGTCGAGTTGCTCCGTGGTAAGATCGACGATTGCCAGGAGGTAGTACGCTGAAGCGAAATCGGGTTTGAGCTTGATCGCGCGCTGCAGTTGCTCGCGCATGACGGCGGCATTCTCGCGCGAGTATTCCGTAATATGGCCGCTCGGAGTCATGCCTTCACGACTCAGGACAAAGGCGTAGAGATAGTGAACCAAGTAGTTCTGCGGAGTCGTCACCGCGCGCTGTAGATACTTCTTCGCATCGGCGTACTGCTGTTGATGCACCGCAATCTGGCCCAGCGCGGCGTACGGTGGAATGAAGCTGGGATCGAGCGCGATGGCCTGTTTGAAGTAACGTTCGGCATCGCTTTCACGGCCGATGTGCAGCAACAGGTCGCCGAGGTAGTAATTGGCCTCGCCTTCGGAAAGCGACTGGCGCTGCATCGCGGTGTAAGAAGCGTACGCCTGCGGATCGTCACCACCCGCCAATCGCAGCGACGGCAAATCTTCGCGTCGAACATAAGTCTCCAGTTCCCGCTCCACCGCGGCGAGGCTCATTCCAAACGAGCTCTCGATTGCTTTCGCAACGTCGTCTCCGCGCGCGACCAGTTGCAGAAATCGTTTGAACTGTTCCGGCCGGCCGGGACCGCCGCCGAGCATCAGGTAGTGGACCAGCGCCCACGACTCACCGTAAAAGATCCCGCTCTTGTCCTGTTCGTTGTAATGCGGCGAGCTGGTGTTGATTGAGAGCAGCGTGGTGAGCGGCAGCATCTCCTGGTTGCGCAACAGCCGCAGGTAATGAGCGAGCGGCGCACCGAGCAGCGCTTCGCCGCCTGAGAATTGCAGCGAGCCGTAGAACTCGGCGAGGCCTTCGTTCAGCCATACCGGCACGCCGGGCACGTTGTCTCTCAGGTGCAGGTGAATGTACTCGTGAAAGGCCGTGCTGTACGGGTCTCTTTCGCGCGGGTCGAGCGAGATGGCGATGTAGTTAACGTCCTCGCCCGGCTGGAAGAAACCGGAGATGTTCGCCGGGCGACCCTGGTAGAGCGGTTTGAACGGGATGAACGACGGCTCGTCACGAAAGACGACAACAGTCGTCGGCACGGACGAGTCGATCACGTTACGCGAAACGAGCCGCGCGAAGGCGCTGTGAAAAAATTCGAGCCAGACGGCGACCTGGCGCAGCTTTTCCGGGTCCGCATTGCCGATCACGAAGAGGTTGTTGGTGCGAACGCTGCGCCAGGTGTCTCGTGATTGGGCTGTGACCGGAGCGGGAAAGCTGAGGAGGACGACCAGAAGGATAACGACAAACTTCATAACACACCCTCTCGCTCATCTTACCAAGCAGCCTTCCGCCACGTCACCGTAAAAGATCGTCCACGGATTTACTGTAAAACTTCTTCGAGCAGCGCCGCCAGGCGCCAACCGCCAATCTGAATCTCTTTCCTCACGATTCCCGCTGCCCAGCCGGAGTAAGACGCTCCGCGGATCTTCTTCTCGCGCGCCTGTCCGCTGTCGATGTCGGTTCCGCTCGAGGGGATCTTGATGCTCCTGAACTCGAGTCGCTCGTGGGCTTGCAGCGCCGTCGGCAGGATGTCGTTCGCCATCTGCTCCGCCCACGTCTCGGCGTCGCCGGTCAGCTTCCACTTCGCCGGCGCCTTCTGAGTCAGTTGCAGCGCAACTTTGGCATTCGCGGTCTTGCCGAACGCATTGTCGACAGTCGGGCTGTCCCAGTAACCGTGAAGCTTGCCAACCGACTTGAGCTTGCCGTTCACAAACGTGAAGAGCGTCAACTTGTTTCCACCCTGATCGCCGAAACCGGGGTTCGCATCGGTCGGCTCAAAAGCCTTTCCGTCTTCATCGAAAAATTCGGCGCCGACGTGCAGCGGCTGGTGAATGTCGCCGAGGTAGTGAGTGAGCAGGATTACGGCGACTGACTTGGTGATGGCCCGATCGTTGTCCTCGGGTGTCTCGCCGCGCAGCACCTTGATGCAAAACGGAATCATCTGCACGACGTCGAACTCCCCGCGGCCGATCTTTCCATCGGCATACTTCTCACCGCCGAAGACGGGCACGTCAGTGTAATGAAATTCGTGATGCGAAGGATGGCTGCTGCACTTGTTGGCGTTCACGAACGCGCGCAG
>JBKPPP010000212.1:0-11143 GCA_046733615.1 Acidobacteriota bacterium
CTGACGCCAATGTTGCATCACGCGCCGCGCCGTCTCATCATCAAGCAGCAGTCCTCTTCCCGTATGTGCCCAGACTGCGACACCGGCGATAGGCTGTGAGCTCATGAACGAAACGTATGCTTCGTGGGCGCGTTCGTGAAAACCGCCGTCAGGATCGAACATGACAGGCGCCGCCGGAATCAGACCTCCTGTCAGCTTCGCCTTGAGCTCATCTGGAGTGTACCTGCGTCGAGACATAAACTTCCCTACCCCATGTGAGGCACGGACAACAAACTATTCTGGATCAACGTCAACGCGCCTTTCAGACTCGGGCGAACTTCAAATGCGGACGGTCTGATCGCCACATTGTGTGAGCGAGGCGCAAGTAGATTTCGCTTGGTCTCTTCAACGATGATCCGTTCGATCACTCCCCAGACCTTTGTGATTTCACCCCCGATAACAACAATCTCAGGATCCAGTCCATTGATGAGTCCGGTAATCCCGATTCCCAGGTAACGAGCCGTTTCACGAACAGCCTCTGTTGCTGCTGCATCCCCAGCGTCAACCAGCTCAACCAATTTGCGCATCGTCGAGACTCGTTTGCCGTTCGTGCCGCGCAACTCGGCGTATCGCTTCAAGGTGGCCTTGTCCGAGGCGTAGAGATCCCAACAACCCCGTTGCCCACAACGGCAATGGGCGCCATTTACATCGATGGGAATGTGTCCGAATTGACCAGCAGTGTTATTGCCACCGCGGTAAAGACCGCCATCGATAACCACTCCGCACGCCAGACCGGTACTGACGCCGACGTAAAGCAGATTGCGCACCTGCGCGTATTGCGCCTTGCCGTGCCATATCTCCGCGAGCGCCGAGCAACGCGCCGAGTTGTCGATGATTACCGGCAGGTTCGTCGCCTTCTCCAACAAATCAACGACGGGCACATCGCGCCACGGCAGCACCACGGAGAGAAGAAATCTTCCGCTCTGATTATCGACCAAACCCGGCAAGCTCACGCCGATGCCGGGAAACTCGATGAACGAGTCATGTTTGAGTTGAAGGTTACAGATCTCCTTACCAATCTTATTGAGGAACGAAGTCGCAACCGATCCGGTCTCGAAACTCACGCGTGAGACGATCCGGTTGTTGAAGTCGCTCAGCGCCAGGATTGTTTCATCGGCTCGAATGTCGACGCCGAAAAGCCCAAACCGCTTGCTGTTGAGGCGAAGTGGCGTAGGTGGTTTACCACCAATCGGTGTAGTCCGTCCCAAACCTTCTTCGACAATGCATGAATCCTTCAGCAGTTCCCCCGTTATGGTTGAGATCGTGGCCTTATTCAGGCCGCTGATTTTTGCGATCTCCGCGCGTGAGATCGGCTGTCGATCAGAAAGGATGCTGAGCAGTATCCGGCGATTCACTAACCGGAGCATGTCATGACCCGCAGCCTTGATGTCGGCGAGGTTTGCTTTTCTCGAAAAGGTTTGAGGTGGACTGGCCTTCATGATAGCCCGAGACCGGATCTGAGAAACAACCTGAAGCTGCATTACCTAAGGTGGAATGCCGAAAGAAGAATTAAGTTAACCCTGCTTTGGCATTCCATTGTCGTCTTTACGCTCGGTCGAGACTAGAAGGTCAAGCGCAACTTCAGACGGATGAGGCGACGGTTATCGATGCCCTCCTGATTAAAGCTGGTATTAATTCGTCCGAAGTCTGTATTGGGCTCAATGGTAGTGATCGGGAGGAGTCGACCTGTAGTCTGATCCACGTCAAGGAAAAAGGTGCCGAGATTGGCGAAGTACATATCCGTGGGCGAGCGAAGCGGATGGTTGAATACGTTGTTAAAGTCAGCGCCCACTTCCAGTCGCGTGGTGTCACTGAACTTAAAATACTTCCGAACGCCAAGATTCACTCCCCATGTTCCTGGGCCAGTCAGAATATTGCGTCTCGCAATATTTGAATTGTCGAGCGCATCGGCTCCAACCGGCGGAGGCGCAAAAGCTGCAGGATTGAAGAATTGATCGCCCTGCTTAAGGTACTGATTCGAATTGAGAACTAGAGGCCGAAAACTTGTGCCACCGAATCCTCCCACGGCGTCAATAAATTCACTCGCTATGTTTCCCGGAAAAATCGGATCACAATTGTCGCAGAACCAATAAGGAGTAAAGCCCGTGCCAGTCTTGGCAAACATATTCCAGGAAAGTTGGAAGCCCCCAAATGCCGCGTCAGCCCAACTGGGGATGTCGCGCCCGAACTTTCTGCCTTTACCAAAGGGAAGTTCGTAGATGCCATAGGAAACGAACCGATGGCGAGACACAAACGCGTCGCGTGCAAAGTCGTTGTCCGGGATAAACTGGTTGTAGAAAGTGCCACCAAGACTTGCATTGCCCGTGTCAAAACCACTGCCTTTCTGATCTAACAGCGTGTAGCTGGCGTTGAAGGTAAGTCCACTGGCAAAGCGGCGGTTAACTTCTATTTGGAACGCATGTGATCGGCCGCTACCGAAATTGCCATAACGAGCGAGAAACGTTCCCAGTTCAGGGAATGGTCGGCGGGCGGCGTCGATCGAGGCATCGCACGCAACATCACCGTTTGGATTGCAGATTACAACGTTTCCATCTTCGTCGAATCCGTGAGTTCCAAAGGGAACGTCGCTTGGAGGCAGCATGTTGATGTCCATGCCGCCGATTAATCCATGCATTCGGGTGCCAAGATAGGAAACCCGAATGGCTATCTGCGAAGGTAGCTCACGTTCAAACGTAGCATTAAATTGCTCGATGCGCGGCTGCTGTAGATCGAATGGAATACTGTTAGCTTCCGGTGCGGCATCAAACGAATTTAAGCGCCCACCTGTAAATGGCGTCACTCCCGGAGCCGTCAGGCCACCCGGAAAACCACCGAGCGGCGCCGTGACCACATTCGTCTTAGTTAGACCGTGATTAAACGGCGACGAACCGAGTGCATCGCGTACTCCCTGCGCCGACGCAGTAGGGAAGAAGAAGCCATAGCCACCGCGAAGAACTGTTTTCTCATTAAGCCGCCACGCGACGCCGAGACGCGGTGCAAAATTATTTCGGTCAGACTTAACAAGGCCCGGACCTACTCCTGCGTCGGAAGCCGTAATAACACCATAGTTGATTATTCGTGGATCAATTAACGGCAACACATCAGAACTTGGAACAATAAAGCGTCCCTTTCTGTGTGTGGTCGGATCGACGAAATCCGGATCGAAATTCACCAAAAGGTTTTCGCTATCCTTGAACGGCGTAATCAGTTCGTAGCGTAAACCAAGATTAAGAGTCACGCGCGGGTGGATCCTGTACTCATCCTGAGCAAAGAAACCGTACTCGAAATTTGTCGCATCGAGTTGGCCACGAAGCTTCTCGACAAACTGAACGCTATTAGGTGGCAATCCAATGAGGTATCGAGCCCAGGCATCGGTAGCAGCAGACCCCGTATAGTTGATCCGCCCACGCGGGTTGCCTCTGTTAGCAACAAAACCGTCCGTGCCGTGGTTTCGCACCACGTCAACGCCGCCCTTTAAACTATGAAGTCCCTTTATCCACGTGACAGTGTCTCCGAAGGTGATCAGCTTTTGATCTAACGTGCGATTTACGCTGCGACCGCCGTTAGTGATGTTGGCGAAATTTGCAACTCTGATTTCTGTTTGTCCAGGTGTGTCAAGGGCTGCCGGCCCAACGACCGAACCGTATGCAGTAATGTCAGTGTCACTGAAGCCTATGGAACCCAGAAATTGGCGGAGAGTTTGTGGGGCTCTTCTGAATAGGCTTTGCGAATTGAAACCTCCGCGCACCTCGTTAACGAACGTTGAAGAAAACAATCGGGAGTACGAAAGTGAGAGCGTGTGATTGGTTTGCTCGTTAGTCCGTAGTCCAAATGCCGGATAAGCCGCACCAGCTACCTGTCCCGACGTACTTGGATTCCTCTGATAATTGTAAACTGCATAGAATTTGTCATTCGGCGTAAAATCGTGATCGATTCTTACGGTAGCCAGGTCACGCGTGTTGTATGAGGCCACATTCTGCGCAAAATCAGTCAACCGTCCTCGGGAATCGACGGTGGCGTTCAAACTCGATGTGGGATAGTAGGTTTGAAGTAGTTTGGCTACCGTTGGATTCAGTAATCGCGAGGGGATGGTGATAAAGCGACGCGTCGTTCCGACAAGAACTGTATTTGCCGCCAACTCCGCCGGGGTCAGTAAAGGAAGAACCGCGGCAGGAACCGCGGGCTTATTACTATTACTAAGTTGACTAAAGTCAGCATTCAAGAGCCGCTGACCGGGAAGTGAATTGCGAGCGGCAAAGCGGACCGTGTCCACGTTCCACCGTCGTTCATACGCACCGAGGAAAAAAGTCTTGTTGTTACCAAACAACCGCACCGGACCGTTGAGGGAGCCGCCAGTCTCATTGAGATTGAAATAAGGCTTGGGATAATCAGGACGCGCGGCGTTTGGTACAAAGTTAGCGAGGTTATTCTTATCCTGAATTGTCCAGGCTGCGAGAGCGGAATTCTTATTGTTGTAGAACAAAGAGCCGTGGAAATCCTTTTCACCGCGCTTGGTATCGATGCGAATGTTAGCAATACCAGCGTACTCGGCAGTGAAGTTATTCGACAGCACGGTCAGTTCGCTAATTGCTTCCAGCGAGGGTTGACTGGCAGTGGCGCCACCGAAAATCCCGCCATTAGAGCGCTGGCCGTCCAGGGAGAATGCTGCCCCATAACTCTGCGCGCCGATGAATTTAAAATCAAGTCCGTCGGCAGAAGTTGTGATGTTGGGATTCAGGTACAAGAACTGGTAAATATCACGACTGTCACGCGGTAATTCGACCAGTTGTTTATTGTTAATAGAGCCGCTGATAGTCGGAGTTTCAGTCTCTATCGTTCCCGCACCCGCGCTAACATCAACCACAGCGCTTGCGTCACCGACCTCGAGTTTGGCATCTGCCCGCACCACATCGCTACCAGTTAACACGGCGCTGATTACGGTTGTCTTGAACCCCGATGCCGTAATGGTAACTTTATAATTGCCTGACTTGAGGTTTGGCGCTTCGTAATCGCCATTGCTATTCGTGGTGAGATTCTGCGAAATGTTGGTTGCCAAATCCGTTATCTGAACAGAGGCATTGGTGATGCTATCGCCCTTCTGATCCACTACCGTTCCGCGAATAGTTCCCAGGTGGGTACCCTGAGAATAACTGGCGCTGCTAGCGCAAAATATAAGTCCGAGGACAAAAAGGCCTGTGGTGATCATTCGGGCGAATCTCATATTCAACTCCTTCACTGAAGCTAATATCGTCATACGCGCTCAAGAGAAGCACGTGATTGCTCTGGCTCGACTCGCACGCGAGGTCGAATTTACTGGTTAGTTCACGATCTAAACGAACGGTTTAAGATTCGGCCAGTGCATACCGCGGTCAGGTTAGTTGTCGTTCAGGACTAACTGCTTATACACTCGTAGCCAACTCATTGCAAGAAGTTTCTACTACCAACTCGCTGGCCAAGGCTCAACAACCCGCAGGGCAGGCAGGATCTGCTTATGCCGTGGAATCACCGGTAGAATCAATGCCGAACTGTGCTCAAGATCGTGATAGATCGTTTGGCGTGCTCGCACCGATCGCGTTGACGCTATTATGTCTTCCCCCGTGTTCAGATTTCGATTGAACCGCGGGAAGTTACTGCTGGAAATGTACAGGCGGATCCGGTGACCAGCCTTGAACACATTCGCTGTTGCCCACAAATCAATGGTGTACTTGTAAATTTTCCCGGGAACAACTTCCGTCGCCTGTTTAGTACTCTCCCGATAACGCGCCCGCACTATGCCATCGGTGAGAAAACGCGCGTAACCACTCTCATCGACGTCAACCAGAAGCGCAGTGAAATCAGTATCGACAGCCGAAGTAGACGCATAAAGTTCCAAGGAAATAAAGCCGGTAACTTCCGTATCTTCGGTCAACGGCGCCGTTGAAAACACGAGCACATCCGCGCGGGACTCATTTGGTCTCTGATCAGCGGGACCCGGTGGAATTGCCTGGCCGCAACATAGCCGGCCGCCGATAGTGGGCACAGGGTTCTGCGGATCGTAATCGAACTCGTCCGTTCGTTCCCCCGCCGGCGCAGCCAGGCTCAACAATCCATCGCCCGCGACGCTGTTAGCGCCTTTGGTTGAGTGCAGGTAGTACTTCGTGTAACGAGTGCGTGCGAGCGGAAACTCCTGTTCATCGCGCCAGACATTGTCGCCCATGATGAAGAGACGTACTGGAGCACCACTCGAGTACTCGTTTTTGATTCCCTTAAGCGAGTAGTCAAACCATTTGAGAGCGGTGGCTGGCATTTCCAACACTGCGGCTTTGCCGAACACGACATCGCCGATCTTTCCCCCGGGTGAGGTCGGGGCATGGGCCCATGGGCCGAGGATCAACCGTTGGCCCGAGCGAGCTTCCGCGGTCGCGGCTTGTTGCTGTAACCCGGTGTAGTTCTTGATCGAACCTTTGAGAAATAGATCGTGCCAACCGCCGGCGTGCAACCCCATAACCGTCATTTGCGAGTAATGATCCGAAACGCGCCACTGCTGCCAGTACGTATCGTCTCGTTCATGCGATAACCAGTCGCGAAAATACGGAGCCAGTGATGAGGGCTGCGGCGTTTTGAGCAGCGGATAATCCTGGAGCGGCAGGGCCTTTACCCATTCCTTTGGCGCTTGCGCCGAGTCCGCCTGACGTCGGAGCGTGTCGATCGCGAGACCTGACGTCCACGAACTGCTGAACCACTGCATTAACGCGCCGTTTTGATAAGTCCAACCGTCGTAGTACTCGGAGGCGGTGACGTAAGGGAAGATCGATACGAGATGAGGAGGCACTGCCATGGCCGCCAACATCTGCGTGGCGCCGACATAAGAGCCGCCAAACATTCCGACCTTCCCATTCGAGTGGTCCAACTTTGCAGCCCATTCAACGGTATCAAAACCATCCGTACTCTCATTACGAAACGGATAAAACTCTCCACCGGATGCAAATCGTCCCCGCGTGTCCTGAAGCACAACAATGTATCCATGCGAGGCCAGTTCGTTTGCCATTCGCGTATTGCCGGTTCGGTTATAGGGTGTGCGTTCGAGCAGGACTGGAAATTCCTCGTCACTCACAGGGCGATAGACGTCCGCAACGAGCGACACGCCATCTCGCATCTTCACACTCACTCCCGGCTGAATCGTGACGCGATAGAGTGTTTGCGCGTTTCCGTGCTGATGCAGAAAGAAGATGACGACGAGTAGCGGTAGAGTAATCGCGAACTTTCGTTGAGCAATCATAGTCGTTTTGTTGGGGCTTTTATCCGGTTTACGCCTTCGTCCTGGTGCTGTGCGAAATAGATAAGCTGGCTCGTGAACTGGAACGCCCAGTTGAAAGCACGGGCGGGTCGATTCATGTTCAGTCGAACAGCCAATGCGAGGAAGTGTTGCAAACGTCTCCTGTAGATCTCTTTACGTCGGCTGTCGTTCGTGAAGAACAATCCCAAGGCGAACATGTAAGCCACTTCGGCGTTGTGCATCTCCATGTCTGGCCCAATCTCACCGGGCGATGCTTTTGGGTCATTTGCTGCGAAACAGTTAATCACGTAGTAGGCCTTCGATCCGTCGGGCACGATACCCTGTCGATCGAGAAAATCACACCATTTCACGACAATCTCGGCAACGCGACTGTCGTTCGTAAGCGTCCAGTAGTGAAACAGCGGATCTAGCAGCAACGCCATCATCCATGCTGATGTCGCTCCGCGAAAAGTTGCTTCGTTTGGATCGTACAACTCCCAGTTCTGACGCAAAGATCCGTCCGGTGGCCGTCCATCGGGCGGTTGTTTCTGGTGTTTGTAATAAGTGTCAACACACTCGCGCGCCTTCGTCCAATACTTCTTTTCACCAGTCATCTCCCAACCGTGCAGGATTCCGAGCAGCCCGTAACCCTGGTGCCGGAGCGTCCAGAAGTTTCGGCCGCGTTCGGGGTCGACGCCAAGTTGAACGGGTTTGAGTAGCTCCGGACGATAAACCGGGTCTTGATGATTGAAGCAGTACTCAGCCATGAGCTTGCCGCACGCAAGCGCACGTTCGTCTCCGGTGAGCAGGTAATGGATGTGCATCGCTCTCGGATACACGTATTTCAGATCGGGACCTTTCAGCGTGAAGATTCCCGCATCCGGACCATTTAATTTCGTATGTTCTCGGACGAAGTTTGCGCAGTGATACGCCGCGTCCAGGTATTTGCTTTCGCCGGTGCGAACGTACATTTTGTAATAGCAGGTCGTTCGATCGAATAACCATTCGTGATAGACCTGGCTATCGAGGTAAGCAAGCGAACCGGGAAAGTTCTTCTCGACGAAACGATCGTAGCTCGAATACTCGCCTGATTGGGTCGCAGGAACCTGAGGCCCGACGACACCCGACGCACACAACCAATCCGCGGGCAACACGGCTGCGACACGAGGGCCTTTCAGGCCGCTCGCTTCAATCAGTACTTGCGAGACGGGGACAAACGCCGGGCTACTATGGCTTCGCCGCGCATTGAATCTAATGCCGATTCGTCGTGTTTTCTGTTTCGAGAAATCAGCTTTGAATTGAATTAACAGTGATCTGATCGAACCTTCTCGTCCGCCTGTTCGCCACGGCTCGAGAGAGCGAACAGCCGCCGGCATTTCGGCTCCACGCTCGTCGACAACGCTGGCCTTTCGCGAGTCGTGCAAAAAACCAAACGGTAATGGAAGCCCAAAGCTTACGATTTCATTTCCGAGATTTTCTGCGCGCGCTTCGAGTGTAACTGCCACAGACTCAGTCGCGGCCCAGGTCGCATGACGAAAAAGCGGAGCCGCCAGCGACATCAAACCTTTCTTCAAAAAAAGTCGTCGCGAATTTTCTGGCATGGCTTTACAGACTTAATAGGCGGGCGGCGTTTTCGTAGTAGACCTTCTTCAGAATTTCCGCCGGCAAGCCGATTCCGTAAATACGCCAGCGACCCTGCGGCGGGATTAGCGCCGGAGCGTAGTCGAAATACTCATCCTCCGTCTCAAGAAAGCGGTAATAGATTTCATATAACTCGTTGCCGAAGACCTGCTGCGGCGTTTCATCTCCATGAGGCGTCGCATCTGTCGCGAACAAGATTCGGTCCTGGTACTTGTCAAAGAACTTGCGCGTCATTCGTGGCTGCCGCCCGAGTTCGCCGATACGAGCAGCAATATCGACGTACATGTTTGGATAACGATCAAGGCACTCTGAAACGTATGGCAAATTCTCTGAATCCGCCGTGTGAAGGCAGACAAACTTCGTGCGCGGGTGACGCTGCATCACCCGATTACGTGCCTCCTGAAGTTCGGCATTACTTGGATAATCTTTTCCATGAAAGGACCAATCCGGATGCGCGCTGAGTTCTTCATAACGTTCGTTGAACCGATCGGTCGGCAGGAAAAAAGCTTCGGGATCGGACACGTGTATCGCAACCGGCATATCAAGAGCTCCCGCCGACTCCCACATTTCGTCAAATCTTTTGTCATCAACCTTTACCAGCGGACCCGTCTTTACGTTCTCGCGCAGATACAGACCGAGAGTCTTGAGAATCTTTAGACCTCGCGCACCAGATTTCTTTGCCGCTTCGATCTGCTCCGCTTGGAATCTGGAATAGTTCGGCATCGTAATCTTTGCGTACCAGGGTTCGGTGAAAACGATGAATCGATCGGGATGCGGCTGTTGCCAATGGCGAATGGTTTCTGCAAGCAAAGCGCCATATCCGCCGGTGAGGTTGACCATGATACGGACGTTTTTTGCGTCCATGACTTGCAAGATTTCCGCGGGCGTCGCGGTGTGACGAATAATATCAGCGTTTCCTTTTCGGTCGACCCAAGAGAGATGCGTGTGGAAATCGATATTAGGAAAGCGCGAACGAGGAACGTGCGTTTCCGGCACGTGAAGCATGCTCTTCGGTTGATAATCTTTTAGCGCGAGGGGCTGAACTGCCTTTGCTTCGCCCCGCCGTGGTTGGGCGTGAGCGCGATCGAACAGCGGGAACCCAGCCACGCCAAATCCCGCGGCTGCGAGTGTCTTGAGCCACTCTCTCCTTGGTAGAGCCATGCATTGTCTCCTTGTCAAACTTTTGCTGCTGCGGAAATCAGAAGTTTGCAAACTCGCTCACTTGAGTTATTGTTTGTAAGCAACTCGAACAAACCCTGCACCGATCAATGCCGCAGGTGCGTCAAGCGTCAGTTTTTTGTTGAAGACCGTTAACTAGAATAGGCGCCTTATAACATCCGCTCCCTAAGATTGGCAATGAATCTTTCTGAAATCCGAATTGCTCTCGCAAGTTTGGTCACAGCCGGCAATTCCGAACTCGAGCGAAGCGCAGCGCGACTCACAACCCTCTGTAAACTTTTTTTTGACCACTACGGTGACGGACCAGTTTCCGTCTTGCGAGCTCCTGCTCGAATGGGCGTGCTCGGCGAACACATTGACTACGTGTCGTATCTCCCGACTGCCTCATTGACCTTTGGCAGCCGTGAGCGCGATGCCTGGATGCTGTACAGGAAATCCAATGAACCCGTAGTACGATGCGTGTCGTCGTTTGCTAGATTCGAACCTTCATCATTCCCAATTCTGAGTGTTCCCGAATTTAGCGGTGAGATTGAAGCCGAATGGCTCGATTTCTTATTTGCTAACGGTACCCCAGAACCTCATTGGCACAACTACATTAACGCCGCCGTGACGTTCGCCCGCGGCAAGTTCGGTAAACAGATAGAAAATGGGTTTGACTTCGTGCTCGATTCCAACATACCGCCAGGTGGCGGCGCGTCATCTTCATCTGCTCTGGTGGTTCTCGGCGGAGCTGCGATCAGAAACGTCAATCGAGTTTCGTGGACTCCTGAGGAGTTGGCGCGGGACTCCGCCTTGGCTGAATGGTTCATCGGCACACGAGGCGGATCGATGGACCATATAACAATTTGTCTGGCAGAAACAGCTAATGCGGTATTGATTGACTACGCAGCCAATCGAACGCGCCTCGCCGCACTTCCGGACGAACCTTTCGCCTGGGTGACCTTCTTTACCAAACCTGCCGATAAAGGGCGCGAAATCATGATTGAGTATAACGAGCGCGCCGCAGTTTCACGATTACTCATTCCCGCG
>JBKPPP010000213.1:0-12616 GCA_046733615.1 Acidobacteriota bacterium
CGCTTGTGCGCCGCCTCGACAATCGCCGCGAGCTCCGTGCGATTGACGTTCTCGTAAACCTTCAGCCAGGTGATGCCCTGATCGGCCCAGCCGTTGATGAGATCGGTTACCTTTTCCGGATCGATCGATTGCCCGACGCGCTTATTAATATAAGGACTGGTCAGGTGAATCTTCGGCCCGGCAAGCTCGCCGGCGTCGACCGATTTCTTTACCGCCTGATCCGCATCGAGTTTGATCGCGCCCGCCGTGCGGATGGTGGTCACGCCGGCGGCAAGATAGAGTGGAGCAAAACTCTCGCCCGCTGAAACGTAGCGATCGCCGCGATCGGTCGCATAAAAGAGATGATCGTGCATCCCGACGAGACCGGGGATTGCGGTTTGACCTGTGAGATCCAGAGATTTCGCCGCTGCGGGAACGGTTGTTTCGGCAGTTGGGCCAATGGCGGCAATGCGGCCGGAGTCAATGATTATCGTCTGATCTTCGCGCGGTGCTGCGCCGGTACCATCGACTACGCGAACGTGCTTGAGCGCAATCACCGCGTCCTTAATTGAGATGAACTCGGCGGTCGTGCGATGTTTGCACCCGGTTAGTGCCAGGATCAGCAGCAGGCCGAGTCGGAGGCTGTTGTTGGCTAATGCACGTATTCGCATTATCTGCGGGCGCGCGACTTGATTACCTCGCTCAGCACGTCCGGTTTGCTGTTGTCGCGTTCGAGGTGTGGGTAGCGTTCGCCGTCGTGATAGTTCACTCGATACGTCTCAGTGAAGCTGCCGTTTTCGACGACCAGCTCGATCGGCGCGGTGCTGTTTTTCGCCGAAGTGATCGCCTCGTGCAGCACGTCAGTGGACCACGTGCGGCCGTTTACGGAGAGGATCTTCATCCCGGGCGCCACGCCGGCTTTGAACGCCGCGAGGTTCGGATTGACGTCCATCACCGTCCCATCGTCTTTCAATAACGCGCCCAGCGAAAACGACAGGTCCACGCTCTTGCGCCCGTGATCCGCGATGCGAATCTCCGTGTTGGGCTTGTCGGTGAAAACGAGTTTCCAGCCGCCGTTGGTTATGCCGCCCACCGGCGCGTGCGGATTGACTGCGTTGATTCGCGCATTGAGGAAGCCGCGCCAATCGTAGGGCGTGACTTCGTTCAGCGTGTTTACGATGTCGTCGAACGTGTAGGGCTTGACTGCGGGCGCCGTGTCCTGGCCGCCGCCGTGAAAGCGCCGGCAGAAATCGTCGAGCGAAAGCTTGCCGTTGCTGCGCGTTCTGATCAGCACGTCGGCCTCCAGCCACACTAGCGAGCCTTCATCGTAGTAATCGACGCGGCGTCGGGAGTTCATCCACGCGCGCGGCGAAGGATAAGTGAGTTGGACCGCGACTGCGGTATCAACCAGCGGGCGCCATTGCCGGCCCGACTGGTTCTCCATCTCCGCGGCAACGGCGGCCATTGCCTCGCGAAAGTCTTCCGCGCTCCATAGACCACTGCGGGTCGGCAAGACTTTGCCGAGATACTGCGTCAGTCCTTCGTAGACCCACAACAATTCGGCCTTCTGTGGTTGTTCGAAATCAGGCGTGGCGAGACCGGCGGGACGGCGATACTTGCCGTTCCACGAGTGAGCGTATTCATGGCCCATCAACTCCGCGAAGTCGAGCAGTTCGAGCTCATCGCCGAACGCATTTTCGCCGACGCCGTCTTCGCTGGATTCGTGATGCTCGAGTCCTTCGCTGCCGCCATGATCGCTGAGCGTCACCAGAAACTTGTAGCTGCGATAATGGCGCGCGCCGAACAGCGCGTAAGCTTCCTGCACGAGATTCTTCAGGCCGGTTAGTGTTTCGGGTTTCAGTGTGAGGCCCGTGGGCGTGTCGGCCATGACGTCCATTTCGTGCATCGTGCCGCTGGAGGTGAGCGGGAAGTTGCGGAAGTTTGCGCCGATGATTGCGGGAGAGTCGACGAGTTGCGTGAGCGAGACTTCTTTGAATTGCAGCTCGGCTTTGTTGTTGGTTCTGTTGTCTCTGTTGTCTCTATTGTTGCTGTTATCGCCCCTGTTGTCGTTGCTGTTATCGCCGCTGTTGTTGCTGTTGTCGCCCCTGTTGTCGGCTCTGTTGTCGCCTCTGTCGCCGGCTCTGTTGTCGTTAGCTACGGGCAACGCAGATGCGAAGCGCCATCCGACGGGCAGTTTCAGCGACGCTTTGACCGTGACCGCATCGCTGTTCGCGCCTTGCGGGTAAACAAGCAGACGGTTCCACTTGATGCGCGCCAGCTTCGCGCTCGCTGTTGTTTCGGGTTGCGTAACGTCATCGAAGGTGACGTCGAGAGTTGTTACTCCAGGCGGGATGTCGCAGTGAAACGCAAACATCTCGAGGTCGTCGCGCCGCCACGGGATTGGCTTGCCGTTCGCGATCAGCTTCAGGCCGACGACATCGTTGATCGTGCCGGTTGGAGTGTGTTCGCCGGGAATCCATTCGGGGTAGAAGAGCGTCAACGGCCCGGGGCGAACGGGAATCGTTAACTTGCTGTGGAGCATGTTGCGCGCGGCGTCAGTCGCGTCAACGCTGAGCGTGATCTTGGTTTGGGCTAGCGCAGCAGAAACACTGGCCAGAAACAGGATTACGGCGAGTCCGCAGATGCGCATGGGTTTCATGACGCTATTGAACCAAGAACCTTGGTCCGGCATCAAACCGCCACTGACGCACTTCACTCTCGACCCTTTGGACTCCCCTTCGATTGTTCGAACTCGCTTCTGATTGCTTTGAACTCGCTTCTGACTGTTTTCAACTCGGTCGCTTTGAATTTTTCCGCGGACGTACGAGATCTCCCGCGGATCGTTCGAGATCTCCCGCATGTCGTCTGAGATCGTGCTGCACCTTACGTCAACTGGCCCGGTACAGATGAAATTTGATAGATCCTGAACGCACGTGGGAAATTTCATTTGAAATGGAGCGTTTTCTGTTAGTCGTGGCGACAATTCAATCATCAACTCGCCGATCCAGTTAAAAATCCGCGGATCTCGATGATCTCGCGCCGTTTCAGTTATTTGTTCTCGATTCTGGTCAACATAACGAACGTTTGAGGTCACAATTTGTGACCTCAAAGTGGGATCTTTGAGATCGCAAAATGCGATCTCAAACGGCTTAGCCCGCAAATTCTGGCGCAAAATCGAAGGTTTTGAGATCGCAAATTGCGATCTCAAGTTGAATCTTGAGGTTGCAATTTGCAACCTCAAACGTTTTCGCCGGCTTCTTCACTTGCCCTACCGCTAGTCACCGCTGGCTTTGAACCCGATTTGCCTACCTGACGTACGTGGTTTCTGAGTTAGTTTGTTCAGCTCATCGAACACAACCCTGAAGTATTTGTCGTGCGTCGATAGCTTTTTGATGACAGCAGTGAACTTACGATTGAGCTCTTCGTTCGTTTCGAGCATCTGTCTCAGTCGCACAAACGCCCGCATAATCGCAATATTCACTTCAATCGCTTGTTCGCTGTTCAGCACGCTGGAAAGCATCGCCACGCCTTGCTCGGTGAACGCGTACGGCAGATAGCGTCGACCCCCGCGTCCCGTGTTTGAGGTCACAAATTGTGACCTCAAAGACTCGGCTTCTTCCTTCGTTAGGCGGAACATGAAATCTTCAGGAAATCGCTTCTTATTACGCAAAACACCTTGGTTCAGATGTTTCGTCGTGACGCCGTACAGCTCCGCGAGATCGAAGTCAATCATCACCTTCTGACCACGAATCAAGTAAATTCTGCGCTCGATGAGTTGAACGGATACAGATAGACTAGTAGTTGTGAGGTTCTTCTTGTGAGGCATAACGACCTGCAGAATAGCAGAGTTCTGTCGATTTGCAGCAGAAATCGAGAGTTTCCCAGTCGAGGAGTCAGCTAAATGCAGTTACAGATCGTGCAGGCAGGTGATCCCGTCTTAAGAAAACAAGCTCGCCCATTAACTAAGGACGAGATCGGCAGCCCATCGATACAACAACTGATCGAACTGATGCGCGAAACGATGCGCGAAGCGCCAGGCGTTGGACTCGCCGCGCCACAGATCGGCTTATCAATTCAAATGGCCGTGATTGAGGATCAACCGGAATACCTGGCCCATCACTCCGCCGAAGAGCTTACCGAACTCCAACGAACCCCGACGCCCTTTCACGTAATCATCAACCCAAAGCTCTCGCTCATCGACAACGGCTCGGCCACATTTTTCGAAGGCTGCCTCAGCGTTGAAGGCTTCCAGGCGGTCGTCGATCGCGCGCTGGACGTTCGCGTTGAATGCCTGAACGAACGTGGCGAAGAAGTAACGATCAACGCGCACGGCTGGTACGCCCGCATCCTCCAGCACGAGATCGACCACCTGAACGGCACTCTCTACATCGATCGCATGAAAACACGCACCTTCACAACCGGCGGGAACATGTCTCGCTTCTGGAGCGAACGAAGCATCGAACAGGTCCTGGCCGAAGTCGGTTATCATCAAGCCGAGTGAAGCAGGAAGTCATCTGAAATGCGCACGGTGAATGCAGCACGATACGTCACGCCGCTCCGTGAGGGGGGGTCGCTGCCGGCTATTATCGAGGCGGATGATGATGGGATGTATGTGCTTAAGTTCCGTGGTGCGGGGCAAGGGACCAAGGCACTCATTGCGGAGCTAATCGCGGGGGAGCTTGCTAGAGCCGCGGGGTTGTCGGCGGCGGGGATGTCCGCGACGGAGTTGGTTACGGGGGAGATTGCGAAAGCGGCGGGGTTGTCGGCGCCCGGCCTGTTGGTGCCCGAACTTGTGTTCGTGAATCTCGATCCGGAGATCGCCAGAACAGAACCCGATCCGGAAATTCAAGACCTCATACGCGCCAGCGGCGGTCTCAACCTCGGTCTCGATTACCTCCCCGGCTCAATCATGTTCAATCCGGTTGCAGACAAAGCCAACCCCGATCTCGCTTCGCGTATCGTCTGGTTCGACGCTTACGTCACCAACGTCGATCGCACCGCGCGTAACGCAAACATGCTAATGTGGCATCGCCGGCTCTGGTTGATCGATCACGGCGCCGCCCTGTACTTTCATCACTCCTGGACCGACATGGACCGCCGCACCAAAGATCCGTTCGCCTTGATCAAGGAACACATCCTGCTCCCATTCGCGAGCGAGATCGAAAAAGCGGACCAGACGATGACACAAGCAATCACGCACGAAGTGATAGAAGAAGTTATCAATCTCATTCCCGACGATTGGCTGAACGAAGACCCGCGCTTCCCGAGCGCAGCGGAACACAGACAAGCGTACGTCGACTACCTGACGAGGCGTGTCGAGGCCCCGCGACATTTCGTTGAGGAGGCGATTCGTGCCCGATAAATTCAGGTATGACTATGCCGTGATTCGAATCGTACCGAAGGTGGACCGCGAGGAATTCATCAACGCCGGCGTGATCGTCTCGTGCCCGGAACTCTCTTTCCTCGAAGCGCGCATCGAGTTGGATGAGGATCGGCTGCGCGCCCTCGACAATAATGTCGACCTCGACCTTGTCAAACAACACTTAGCCACCATCCCAACCATCTGTCGCGGCGGCGATGAAGCGGGCTCGATCGGCCAGCTTCCGCAGCGCCGGCGTTTCGAATGGCTCGTCGCGCCGCGCAGCACCGTCATTCAAACTTCACCTGTTCATACCGGCCGCTGCGCCGATCCGGCCGCGGCGCTGGAACACCTTGTCGCGACAATGGTGGACGCCGGCGACGTTGATTAATCGCTCGCCCGTGTATTCGTAGAGTACGCCGCAAACCTCTCGCCTTCCCGTTTATTCAATAACATCACTGAGGCGCGTGAGTTGCTTAAGTAAACACAACAAACAGCTCGAGCAACGCGAGGAGGAGTGATGGAAGCAACCAGAGTTACTGTTGATGAAGTGAAGGAGCGCATGGATCGCGGGGAGACGTTTACCTTCGTCGACACGCGCAACCCAACGGCGTGGGGTGAAGCGGACACGAAACTACCCGGCGCAGTCCGGGTCCCGGCGGACGAGGTGAACCAGCATCTGGATGAAATTCCGCGCGACCGCACGGTCATCACCTACTGTACTTGACCGCACGAAGCATCAAGCGCCAGTGTGGCGCAAACACTGATGGAAAATGGTTGGAAGAACGTTCACCCACTCTTCGGGGGCTTCGACGCGTGGCAGAAAGCTGGCCTGCAGGTTGACCCGAAGGAGTAAAGGTTTCGTTGCATGCAAACACGTAAACAAGTGAAAAGCTCAGCGGCATTCAGCGTGTTGTTGGCGCTCTGTCTGATCGTCGGAGCGTGCGCACAACAACGCGCTCACAACGCGCAGACGGATGCTCTTTTTCGTGCAACCCGCGAGGGAAATACCGATCTGGTCAAGTCGCTCGTGTCGAGTCCCGGGCCTGACGTGAACGCGAGAGACGAACGCGGCAGCACGCCACTGCTTGAAGCAGCGCGTTACGGCCACGACGACATCTCTCGCGTTTTGATTGCCGCCGGCGCCGACGTGAAGGCAAAAGACAAGGATGGCAAGACGGCGTTGATGCTGGCCGTTCAGGGCAACCACGATGAGGTCGTGCGAGTGTTGAAGCAGGCCGGAGAAACTGAATAGTCGCACAGCATCGCCTGCCAATCAGCGTCGATTCTCGCAACTCACTCGCGTTTTTCGCTCCCGCTATCCAATTATCTTTACTTCGCAAAGTACTTGACCGCGTTCCGACGGAGGCGTAAGATGCCTTTGCCAGCGAACTCTGCGAGACAAAGAGCTTGGCCGAGCTGTTTATGAGGACGAATTACGATGTAACGATCATCGGCGCCGGACTGGCCGGCCTTCAGTGCGCTCGCCTGCTCGCCCGACAAGGCCTGACCGTTCTGCTCGTAGATCGCAAACAGTCTCTCGACCAGAAGATCCACACTACCGGAATATTCGTCCGCCGCACGCTCATCGATTTTGATATCCCCGACGACTGCCTCGGACCAGCGATCCAACACGTCACGCTTTACTCACCCGCGCACCGGCCGCTGGAACTCGTCAGCGAGCACGACGAGTTTCGCGTCGGCCGCATGGGCCAGCTCTACCACCGTTATTTGCAGCAGTGTCTGCATTCCGGCGTCGATTGGCTGCCGCAAACAAGTTATCTCAGCCATGGGGTAAGCGGCGGCAAGCTAACGCTCCGACTCAACTCCGGTTCCTCGACGCGCTCAATCACGACGCGCTATTTGATCGGCGCAGATGGCGCCCGTTCGCGTGTGGCGCGCGATCTGAAACTCGAACTCAACCGCGAATGGATCGTGGGTGTCGAGTGTGTCTTCAACGGAGCGGTGCTCGATGGCCCACCGCGCTTGCTCTGTTTTCTCGATCCGAAACTCGCGCCTGGTTACATCGCGTGGATTGCTCACGATGGCGACGAGACGCATCTCGGCGTCGGCGGGTATCCGTCTTTGTTCGATCCGACCGCGGCGCTACAGGAGTTTCGTGCGCGTGTCCAAGACATCATCGACTTGCGAAAGGCAAAACAGATCGAAACACGCGCCGGTCTCATTCCGGTCGGCGGCGTGCTGAGAAACATCGCCAACTCAACCGGGCTGCTGATCGGCGACGCTGCGGGCGCAGTGTCACCACTCACCGCGGGCGGGTTGGATCCCTGCATGCGTTTGTCAGCATTTGCGGCGAGCGTCGTTGCCGATTACTTGTCAACCGGCGACGCTCAGGTGTTGCAGGCGTACTCGGGCGAACTGTTTCGTTCACGTTTTGCGTCGCGATTGTGGGCGCGTCGCATTGCGGCGACTCTTCGCCAGCCGCAACTGCTCGAGTTTGGCTGCGCAGTGTTACGGCTGCCGGTGTTCACTCGGCTCGCGCATCACGTTTTCTTTGGCCGCGGCTCTTTTCCGGATGTGGACAGTCCCGTCTTGAACCGGGAAATCGCGTTGAAGGTCAATTGAGACTCTCGGCATTCCAGAGACGAACTGTTCCGTCAGCGCTTCCCGTCACTAACATCTTTCCATCCGCATGAAACGCCACCGCCGGAGAAGTGATCTTCGCTTCGCCGATCATGGCTGTGTTCTGACGAAGCGAAGGTTTCGAACGCGGCCGGTGGTCAAGAGAAAACCGTTGACGCGGTTTTGATTGTCGCGCGTGAAGCGAATACCGCCAGTGCCCGCCGCCGAGAAAGCATCCGCGAACTGGCCGATGAGCGTCGTCTCCCCATCAAGATTCTTTCTTCGCAGCACCAACTTATCGTCTTTCAGACTGATTTCATGGGTCGCGTCAATCTCCTCGCTGTAAAACGTGCCGGTAAATTCCTTGAGCTGCGATGATGTGTAAGTGGCTGCTTTGACAGCGTCGTGGACGAAGAAGACTTTTCCGTTGGCTGCCGTAAACATTTGCAGGGGAGCGCCGGGGCGCGGTGATTTGAAGCTGATCTCGATTTGATCAGGAACACCCAGCATCAGAAAGCGGTTGTTGCCGAGCGGCGCAAGTTCGCTCTCGCTGCCGCCGCGCGAGTAAATCAGCTTGCCATTCTTCACGTAGATCCGCCGGAAATTGTTATTCGCGAAGTTGAAATAAGAGCCGGAGACTGCGGCGAGCTCCTGGTCCGAGACTTGAACCACCTTCGGTTCCGGTAAGCCCTTGGCAGTGCTCTCTGCCTTGAACTCGCCGGCCAGGTACGTGTCCGCGATCTGCCGTGTCACTCTTCCCAACTCACCGTGTACGAGATTACAAAGACAAAAGACGGTGAATCGCTGATCGGGAAAGCGGATCATGTCGGCGCCGAAGCCGTTGGAGGCGCCGCCGTGGCCAAACTCGTCCAGGCCGCGATAAGTCTCGACCTCAAAACCAAAACCGTAATCGATCTTCTCACCGTTATTGAGTGTTCCTCGCGTTAGCGCTTCACGGATCAAGTCCTGACCGCCGGTCAGTTTGCTCTGATCGAAGTTACGGTCCCAGAGAATCAGATCGTCGATCGTCGTAAACAGACCGCCGTCGCCGACGGATGCAAAAGCGGTTGCTTCAACAGCGAAGCCGCCGTTTTGTCGTGGAGAATAGCCGGTGGCGCGCTTTCTGATCACTTCCGTGGCATCATCGTGAAAGTGCGTATCGTTCATACCGAGCGGTTTGAAAATGTTTTCGTCGGTAAACGCGCGAAGAGTTTTGCCGCTGACTTTCTGCACGATGCGGGCCAACAGAAAATAGCCTGAGTTGCTGTAGAGGTATTCGTCACCCGGATTGAAATTGAGTTCTTTCTGACGCGTGATGATTTTGTAGATCTCGTCGGCCGTGGCGTTCTGAAACTGGATTCCTGCCAACTGCATTAAATGTGAGTACTCGCGAATGCCGCTCGTGTGATAGATGAGTTGGCGAATCGTGATCGGAGCGGAGTACTGCGGCATCTCCGGCAGGTATTTGCGGATATCGTCGTCGAGCGAGAGTTTTCCCTGCCGCGCCAGCAGAGCAACGCTGATCGCGGTGAACTGCTTCGACACGGAGCCGATATTGAAAACAGTTTTTGAAGTTATCGGAATATCGTAGTCGAGATTGGCGATTCCGTAACCGCGTTTGTAAAGCACCTGGCCGTCTTTGATAACAGCCAGGGCGCAGCCCGGTGAGTTTGGCTTGTTCCATTGCGCGAATAAGGCGTCGACTTTTTCCGTCTGCGGGAGGTTCGTAGCGTTTGACTGCGCTACTGTCGCTATGGCTCCGCCAAACGTAACCAGGATGATTGTTGATACTGTTAGTGTTCGGCGACGTAGTTTCATCGTCTTCTGCCACGCCGTCATGCGACCACGGTTCCGATTTGTTATCAATAACCGAGCGCCATTCCGTCTTTGCGCGGGTCGGACGCGCCCATGAGAGTCCCGTTCACCGGGTCGATCATGATTGCCTGTCCGCCGCCCATCGACGATCTCAGTATGCCGGGAGGCGAAGCTCGCAGGTGGCCCAGGCTGAGTAGCCGGTCGATCACTGTCGCCGGAATTTCGTCTTCGAGCAAGACGCCCCTTCCGCTCATGTAACGAAAACGCGGCGCATCAATCGCCTGCTGCAACCCCATTCCGAGATCTATGAGGTTCACCAGCACTTGCACATGTCCCTGCGGCTGAATGCCGCCGCCCATCACGCCAAACGACATGAACAGCTTGTTGTCTTTGAAAACCATCGCCGGAATGATCGTGTGAAACGGACGCTTGCCGGGCTCGAGATGATTCGGATGAGTGGGATCCAGTGAAAACGAGCTGCCGCGATTCTGAAGTGCGATGCCCGTATCACCGGCGACAATGCCCGAGCCGAAAGCGTCGAAAAGACTGTTGATGAACGACACGGCGTTGCCGTCCTTGTCGACGACCGTGAAGTAGGTTGTGTCGCTGCCGGTGTTGATCTTTCCGGGCGGTGGTGAATCGAGCGCTTTGCTCGGATCGATGAGGGCGCGTCGTTTGGCGGCGTAGTCTTTCGAAAGCAACTCGGCGACAGGCACTTTGGAGAACGCGGGATCGGCGATGTAGCGATCGCGATCAGCGAAAGCCAGCTTGGTTGCTTCGATCAGCGTGTGATAGTAACGATCGGGTTGCGCGCTCAACGCTTTCAGATCGAACCCCTCGAGAATGTTGAGCGTGAGTAAGGCGGTCAATCCCTGACCGTTGGGTGGAATTTCATAGACAGTGTAACCGCGATAGTTCGTCGAGATCGGTTCTACCCACTCCGATTTCTGCGCGGCGAGGTCGGCCAGTGAAATGAAGCCACCGTTCTTCTCGCAGTAGTCGGCAATTGCCTGGGCTAGTTCACCTTTGTAAAAAGCGTCGCGACCGCCACGCGCGAGTGTGCGCAACGTGCGAGCGAGGTTCGGTTGGCGGAACATCTCGCCGGGCCGCGGCGCTCTTCCGTCGATCAGGTAGTTGCTTACAGCGGCCGGATTCTTCTTCAACTTCGGCACTTCGGCGTTCCAGTCTTCAGCAGTCTTCTCCATGACTGGAAATCCGTTCTCCGCGCACTCGATTGCCGGCTCCAGCAGATCCGCGAGCTTCATGCTGCCGTACTTTTCCAGCAACGTTACCCAGCCGTCGAATGCGCCCGGCACCGTGATACTTTCCATGCCGAACTCCGGCATCTTTGTAATCTTCCGCTTTGCGAAGTAATCAAGACTCAAGGCGCGTGGTGCTCGTCCACTCGCGTTGAGGCCCTTCAACTCTTTCGTTTTGGACCAGTAAACGAGCATGAAAGCGTCGCCGCCGATGCCGGTCATCATCGGCTCCGTTACGTTGAGCATGGCCGCCATCGCGATCGCCGCATCGACTGCGTTGCCACCGCGTTTGAGAACCTCGAGACCGACTTGCGAAGCTAATGGTTGGCTGCTGGCAACCATTGCATGTTTGCTCCGCACGACCGATCGACCGGGCTTAATGTTGGAGGTTTGGTTTTGGGCCAGGGGATGGATGTTTGTCATCAGCATCAGCGCGATCAGCGCAAGGATTATTGTTCGTGACATAGGCAGACCTTTTTCCGCAGAAGTATATCGCCAAGTTGTTGACGGCCATATTATTATTTGTGGTCTGAGTTCAAGATGACTACCACACGAGTTGAAGCATTCAGCGACGGCGTAATCGCGATCATCATCACGATCATGGTGCTGGAGTTGCGGCCGCCTCACGACGCCACGCTGGCTGGATTGCGACCGCTCGTGCCGGTGTTCGGCAGCTATGTGCTGAGCTACATCTTTCTCGGAATTTACTGGAGCAATCATCACCACTTGCTGCACGCGGCGGAACATGTGAACGGGAAGGTCTTGTGGGCCAACCTGCATCTGCTGTTCTGGCTTTCGCTGGTGCCCTTTGTCACGGCGTGGATGGGCGAAAACCACTTCACGGCCTGGCCTGTTGCACTGTACGGTGGTGTGTTATTACTCGCCGCCATTGCTTACACCATTCTCGTTCGCGCCCTGCTTGCGTCACACGCCAACACGTTGCTGGCCGCCGCGCTTGGCTCAGACTTCAAAGGCAAGATGTCGATCGCGGGTTATGTGGTAGCGATCCCGGTGGCGTTTGTCCGTCCGTGGGTCGCGTTTCTTCTCTACATCTCGATAGCCGTCATGTGGCTGATTCCCGATCGCCGCATCGAGCGGAAAATGACGGAGTGAAGACTCAGTAATTTGACGCGGCGGCTCGGTTGTTGTTTAGCATCACGACGTCGAACCCTTTTGTCCGCGCTGAAGCGCGATTGAGCGGCGCAGGGAAGCGGCGAACTGGCGTTCGAGTGTTTTGACGACGCCCGTGCGCCAGCCTTTGGCGATCAATTGCGACATCGGGTCGGGGAAGATGTCCTCCTCTCCGTTCTCAAGGCCATCGACGATTCGCGCCGCCACAGAGTCGGGTGAAGCTTTCTGTATCTCGATGCCTCGAGTCATATCAGTATCCACAGAGCCGAGGAAGACGGCATGTACAGTCACGCCTTGCATCGCCAGAAGCATCCTCAGTGACTGCGTCGCGCTGGCTGCGGCCGCTTTCGAAATTGAGTAAGAGGCCGAGAAGGGGACGGGAGCGATCGCGGCCACGGAGAGGTTGTTGACGATCGCGCCTTGAGCGCGCCGCAGCAACGGCAAGAAAGCCTTCGTCACTCGGAACGCTCCGAAAAAGTTGACGGCCAGG
>JBKPPP010000214.1:0-5298 GCA_046733615.1 Acidobacteriota bacterium
GCGCAGTAGTAGATCGCGTCGAGGTGCGCCGAAGCGTTCTCCAGATCGCGGCGCAGTCGCTCGTGAATCTGGAGAATGATCTCTTCGGCGAAGTAACCACGCGCGACACCGGCCTGATTAGTCACGACGATCGCGAGCCACCCGTTATCGTTCAGCAGCTTGATCGCTTCGGCGGAGTAGGGAAACAGTCGGAAACGCGATGGGTGATTGACGTAACCGACTTCCTCGGAGATGGTTCCGTCGCGGTCGATGAAGAGTGCGGGGCGTTTCATAGGAGTTGTCACGCTACCGGTTCGCAGAGGCTCCTCACGGTCTTCGCAAAGCGGCCGCGTTTGAGCAGGAAGTGAGAGCGCTCGAAAACTTCCTCGACCGTGATCGCCGTCATGCAGCGGTGATCGATGGGACAGTCTCGCAACATGCACGGCGCGCAGTCGGGCGGACGCCGCAGGATCTCGGCTTCGAGCGAGAACGGACGAGTCGTCAACGGGTTGGTCGGTCCGAAGATCACGAGTGTCGGGCGGCCGAGCGCGGCGGCGATGTGCGCCGGGCCGGTGTCGTTCGTGACTACGAGATCGACGAGCGAGAGCACGGCGGTGATCTGATCGAGCGAAGTCTTGCCAGTTAGAATGATCGGCCGCATTCGCATCCGCTTAGTCACTTCATTCGTCACGCCGATCTCATCCGGCGATCCGATCAGCAAAACCTGGCGCCCCGATTCAATCAGGCGATCGGCGAGCGCCGCGTACGACTCAGCGGGCCAACGCTTGGCGCGGCTGTTTATCGAGCCAGGACAGAGCGCGACGATCGGGGTTTGTTCGGCCACGCCAAAAAAGCGCAGCAGATTTTCCGCTTCGGATCTTCTTTGATCCGAGATCTGTAAGCTGGCGTCGGGTTCGCTTTCACAGATCTCGCTCGTGCCGTAGAGAAGCTGTTCGAGCGCGGTGATCAGATACAGGTAGTAAAAAACTTCGTGTCGCGACGAACGCCAGTCAGGCAGTTCGAGCGGGTGCGTGAGAAACGCCTGCCGCAATTCAGTCGCGTAACCCAGTCGCAACGGAACGCCGGCAAGGAAGGGAATTAAAGCCGCTTCAAACGCGTTCTGGAACAGAATCGCCAGATCAAACTGCCGCTGTTTCCACTCACGAACCTGCGACGGCACGGATAAGAAATTTCGCCGGTCGTACACCAGCAACTCATCGATAAACTCCGCCTCGGAAAAGATCCCCTTCGCGCCCGGACGCACGACCAGCGTGATCTTCGCCTGCGGCAACACACGCCGCAGCGCACGCAACGCCGGCACCGTCATCACCGAATCGCCGACCCAGTTCGTGCCGCGCACGACCACTCGCTTGATCTGTTTGGTTTCCAGCGGAGTCATAAACTACAAAAGCGATCGCAGCCCATCTTCGAGGCCAATCTGCGGGCTCCAGTTGAGCTGGTGATTGATCCGCTCGAGATCCGAAACGTATCGCAGCGGCACCGGTACGGGCATCCGGTAGTCTTCCTCGATCACGGGCTCGATCTCGATCATCTTTGAAACACGTTCGATGATTCCGCGCAGACTGATCGCATTCAGCCGTCCGCCGCCCAGATTGTAAAGTCCAAATGGCAGCGAAGAATCGATGAACATCCGGCAGGCGCGCGAGAAGTCGTCGACGTACAAAATGTCGCGCACGGGATCGACTCCGGCCGGAAGCCTGATCGGCTGCCGGTGTTTGATCGACTCGACAAGATGCGTGACCAGGCCCGGAGTATTGCCTTCCGAAGGCCGAGCAAAGACAGTCGACATACGAAAGATGCACGCGCGCAGGTCGCGTTGCCGCGCGTAATACTCGACGTAACGCTCGCCGATCAGTTTCGACCACTCAAACGCCGAGTGGCCGTCGTAATCCGTGCGTGTGTGCTCGCCAACGTCATCGCTCGAGCTCGCATGAGCGCCGTAAACATCTTTGGTCGACGCGTAAATAAAAACCGAGCCGGGCCGCATGTGACGCAGCACGTTGCGCGTTCCGTCAGCATTGGTTTGGAAGCACTGTTCGGCGCCTTCGGAACTTTTGTCGAAGTGCGCCGCGAGATGAATTACGACGTCGTAGTCCTGCACTTTCTGTACGGCGTCCTCGTCGCGGATGTCGAGATTCGCGCGGCGTGAGAAATCGTCGGCTGAGAAAAACAGGCGCACATACGATCCCAAGTAGCCGCTGCCGCCCGTTACCAGAGTCTTCATGCAATCACTTTCAGACCGTTGGCGGAGTCTCGACGCTTTCGCGCGCCGCGCGGCCACGCGCCAGGGCGTTCAGCTTGCTCAACGATTCCGCGTTGCCGATCGCGATCAGCATGTCGCCGTTTTCAATCCGTGTGTCACCGCTCGGATTGAAGATGATGTTGCCGTCGTTCCGACGAATGCTGACGATCACGATGTTCAGCTCGGATCTGATTACCGATTCACGCAGCATGCGGCCGATCAGGACGGAGCCGGCGACGACCTCGAGTTGTTCAAACCCGAGTTCGAGATGATTCGCCGTCACCGAGTCGAGAAAGTCGCCGACGGCCGGCTTCGTCAACGCCATCGACATGCGGTGCCCGCCAATGATCGTCGGCGCGACGACGCGATTCGCTCCCGCGCGAATCAGTTTACTTTCAGCCTGTTCTTCCGCGGCGCGCGCGACGATGTGCAGGTTCGGATTCAGATCGC
The DNA here is from genome assembly GCA_046733615.1 of Acidobacteriota bacterium. Classification (GTDB taxonomy): domain Bacteria; phylum Acidobacteriota; class Blastocatellia; order Pyrinomonadales; family Pyrinomonadaceae; genus PSRF01. The sequence continues at coordinate 2,693 of JBKPPP010000214.1, forward strand.
GAGCGGTCAACACCACGTATACATTGTCCGCGTCGTCGGGCAGGCACGAGGCAAGCCCGCGCGCGTGCTCGACGCCCGCTTCACGCAAACTCTCCTCGAGTGTCGCATCGCGTACGAGCACCGGGATGCCCATGTCCAGCAGCTCTTCGACCTTTTTCGGATCGCTCTCGATCACGATAAACGTGTCTTCGACGGTGCGGAGGCTGCGAATTAAATGCGAACCGACGCGCCCCGCGCCACAGATGATAAAATGATCTCGCAGTTTGCTCATTTTCCGCGACCGGTTGTACGTGGAAAGCAGTTCCGAATGAACAATCGATTGTACCGTGGTCGTCAGCGCGTAAAGCACGACGCCGACGCCAACCATCATGAAAACTGTGGCGAAGAGCCGGCCGTACACGCTGCTGGGCGCCAAATCACCAAAGCCGACGGTCGTGACGGTCTGCGCAGTCACGTACAGGCTGTCCAGTATAGACCAGCCTTCCAGCAGGTGAAACGTGATGGTTCCGATGGCCAGCGCTCCCAGCACGGCAAGCAGCACCAGGCGCATCCGAGCGCGGCTGGGGAGAAGGAAACTCAGACGAGGTGTTAGACTCATCGCAGAAGAGCGGCACCCAAGGCCAGCAGGAGGCCACACGGAGGCCAACACAGAGGCCAGCATGGAGATCGCCACGTTAACGAAAGCGGCTATTACTGTCAAACTCGTAAGGTATTGAACTTGACGTCTGTGTTATCCGTTCTATCTGTGTCCAAAGGTGTTCGGCCAGGACGCTAGATCTCGATATGCCAGTTCGCTATCCACCGAATAATCCCGCGCCGCAACGGCCGCACAATCCGCGAGTTGTCTCCTACGTTGAACGAGAACCGAGTTTCGCTCGTCGAGTGCTGCGCCGTTTGTTCAGTGCTTCGGTCATTATTCCAACCGTCTTCGTCGGCGCGATCGTCCTGGGCATCCTGATCTATTACTGGACCGTCTTCTCCAGACGCATCGACAACCTGCTTGCGGGCGAAGTGTTCACGCGGTCGGCCGGCATCTACGCCGCGCCCAAACAGCTCCGCGTGAACGAGACGATCTCGCAGGCGGATCTTGTCGCGTTTCTGAAGCGCGCCGGCTACGTCGAGAAGAGTCAGCAGGCCGAGAGCGGCCGCGGTCGCTACTCGTTGAATGGAGGGACGGTCGAGATCGAGCCGAGCAGCGCTGGGACGGTGGATGGCCGCCAGCAGTTTCTCCACGCGCGCGTTCAGTTCAACGGCAGCGCAAAAGCGATCACGTCGCTTTACGATCTCGACACCCGCTCGCAGTTGGATCGCGTTTGGCTCGAGCCGGAGTTGATCAGCTCTGTAACCGGAACTGAGCGCGCGAAGCGAAAGGTGATCGGCTTCGGCGACCTGCCGCCGCACCTCGTCAAGGCGATCACCGTGACCGAGGATCGCTCGTTCTTCGATCACTACGGCGTCAACGTTCGCGGCATTATCCGCGCTTTCATCCGTCGTTACGACACGGATCCCAACTCGCCGCTCGCGCGCCAGGGCGGTTCGAGCATCACGCAGCAGCTCGTCAAGAACCTGCTGCTTTCACCCGAACAGACATGGCGGCGCAAGACCGCCGAAGCTTACATGTCGGTCATTCTTGAGACGCGTCTCAGCAAAGAAAAGATTTTCGAGCTCTACTGCAACCAGGTTTACATGGGCCAGCAGGCGGGCTTCTCGATCAATGGTTTCGGCGAAGCCGCGAGCGCTTACTTCAACAAAGACGTAACCAACCTGAACCTGGCGGAGTCGGCATTTCTGGCCGGGCTCATTCGCAGCCCGAATCGTTACAACCCCTACAACAAACTCGACACCGCGACTGCTCGCCGTAACCAGGTGCTCGATTCGATGCTCGAAGCGGGCGCGATCTCCACTGACGAAGCCAAACTCGCGAAAGCATCGCCGCTGCAAGTTGTCCCCGTTCGCGGCCGCATCGATATTTCCGACGCGCCCTACTTCGCCGATTACGTGCAGAATCAGCTCGGCGACATGATCGCCGGCCCGGGCGCGGAGCATCTGCGCATCTACACGACGATCGACATGGATCTTCAGCGCGCTGCTTACGCTGCGTTGACTAAGCAGTTGCAGGCGCTCGACAAAGTGCAGGCGAAACGTTTCGAACCCGGCACGTTGCAGGCGGCGCTGGTGGCGATGAATGCGAAGACCGGCGAGATCGTCGCGATGGTCGGCGGGCGCGATTATTCGAAAAGCCAGTTGAATCGCGCGTCCGACGCGTTGCGCCAGCCGGGTTCAGTCTTCAAGCCGTTCGTCTACGCGACCGCGCTGAACACGGCGTACGATCCGGTTCCGCGCGTGATCACACCGGCGACGACCTACATGGACGAGCCGAAGACCTTTACCTACGACAACCAGGAGTACTCGCCCGGTAACTTCGGCGAAACGTACAGCCACCAACCAGTGACGCTGCGCGACGGGCTGGTTCACAGTCTCAACGTCGTGACGGTTGAAGTGGCGATGGAAGTGACGATCGGCCGCGTGATGAGTCTCGCAGCCAAGGCTGGCCTTCCGAGACCGCCGCGCGCGTATCCGGCGATGGCGCTGGGCACGAGTGAGGC
>JBKPPP010000215.1:0-7601 GCA_046733615.1 Acidobacteriota bacterium
AGATTCGACGGGTGCGTCAGCCGGAAGCGGCCGTCTGACGATTCAAGCCAATCTTTGGGTGCACCGTTCCGATGCGTGTAGGGCGCTAGCACCTGCCGCTTCAACATCACCGCCTCGACGTTGAAGTAATAATCGTCGGAAGCCGTGAAGAACCAGATGTCTTCCGAGCATTTCTTCCAGTTTGACTTCGCGCCGCGGCCTTTCTCGCGCTCCCAGCTAATCCGATTCCGGACTTTGAAATACTTCTCGCCGACGCGATGGATCGCCGCCGAACTCTCCCAGTCGCCGCAGATGTAGACCGACGCCGTGGGTTTGAGCAGACGCACCATCGGCGCGAGCCACGATTCGAGCCATTCTTCATATTGCTCAAGCGAAGTCTTGCGAAAGTGGCGGTCGTTGAAATTCTTTGTAAGGTTGTAAGGCGGATCGGCGAACAGTAGATCCACAAAACCACCCGGCAGATGCGGCAAAGCAGTAAATATATCGCCGCAGAACACGCGATCGCGCACCTCGTCCACGCTCACCGGACCACTGATGGTCGCAAGCGTTTTCTGGTAACGCGCCAGCTCCTCGTCGGAGAGCGTCAACGTGCGGTTGGCGGGTGCGCGGGTCACTATGATCGGAATTTACACCACTTCTGCTATAATCCGTTTCCGAATTCAGCTCTTCTTCTTAATTAGCAGTAACAACGCAGCCCCGCGGTTTGTTTTAATCTGCTAATCGACGTGTAACTGTCGAGGGTCACTGCCGATCTATGTCGGAAGACGCGAAGCAGCCTGGTGCGGAAGAACCTATGAAACCGGACGAATCGCCCGCCGATTCGTCCGGAACACCCCCACCGTCCGCAATTCCACCCGCGGGAGAACTTGCAGGCGCCGACGCCGAAAAAGCGGCGATGGTCGAGCAGGCGAAGTCGCGCGTCGCCGCGGTGAAAGAGTCGCTGGGCGAACAGCCCGCAGCGCCAGGCGCACCGAAACCGCCGGTCAAGAAGAAAGAAGAAGGACCTAAACCTACCGACGCTGCCAATCATCCGCGCGTTCAAAAACTAAAATCCCAGTTCGGCGAAGCGATCGGCGACGCGAGCGAGTTCATCGGCCAGCTTTCCGTTTATGTCGACGGCGCGCGCATCGTGGAAATCTGCGAGTTTCTTAGAACCGACGGAGAGACGCCGTTTGACTATCTCTCGGATCTGACCTGCGTTCACTATCCCGACCGCTGGGAAACGCCTTTCGAGATCGTCTACAACCTGTTTTCGATCCCGGCGAACGAGCGTGTGCGGTTGAAAGTGCGGACTAACGAGGCGACGGGCGTAGATAGCGTCACCGGCGTCTGGCCGTCGGCAAACTGGCTCGAACGTGAGGTTTTCGATCTGTTTGGGATTCGTTTTCACGGTCACCCGGATCTGCGCCGGCTGCTGCTACCTTCCGACTGGGAAGGCTACCCGCTGCGCAAAGACTATCCGCTCGAGTTCATCGAAAACGCGTGGACTGAACGACACCTGCCGGAGATGACTGACGTGCAACGGGAGCAGCTCGAGCAGCGACGCGCATATGGCCTGGAGATTTTGTCGGTGCCGCAGGAACGAATGATGCGCGACATTTTCCGCGGCGGCAAAGAAGTGATGCCCAAAGATAAATGACACCCAAAGAGATCGCCGCCCAGTACGACGCAAAGGTCTTCGACACGCCGGAGGCGGCGAAGGTGGCGGGGTTTGTTCTAACCGAAACTGCGCAACCGCGAAACGTCTGGAACAAGGCTAGCGCCGCAAACGCGATCGTGCTGAAATTGGTCGAACAGAAAACGCGCGGCGATGCGCACGAGATTGGTTTAGTAATCGAGCCGTGGCGCGTGACCGGCTGCTACAAACCGCAGCCGTCCGAAGAGCCCGCGGCGTAAACTAGTTCACATGCACCAGGTAGAAATAGCAACAACACAAGAGACCCTGCTCGACAGCCCGGAGATGGTGCTGAACATGGGTCCGCAACACCCGTCGACTCACGGCGTGTTGCGCATCGTCCTGAAACTCGACGGCGAAACCGTGATCGATCTCGACTGCGACATCGGTTACCTGCACCGCGGCATGGAGAAGATCGCGGAAAACCGCATGTACACGATGATCGCGCCCTACTGGGATCGGCTCGATTACATCGCCGCCGTATCCAACGGGCTCGTTTGGGTGGAGACAGTCGAGCAGATGATGAGTCTTCCGGTGCCGCCGCGCGCGCACTACCTGCGCACGATCCTGACCGAGCTCAATCGCATCGCGTCGCACCTGCTCTGGCTCGCGACGCACGCGCTCGATATCGGCGCCGTCACCGTGCTGCTCTGGGCGCTCCGCGAGCGCGAAGAGATTCTGAAGATCTTCGAACGGCAGTTTGGCGCGCGTCTGACGTGTCACGCCTGGCGCGTCGGCGGCATGCCCAATGACGCTTACGACGACTTCGACAAAGACGTCCGCCAGTTTGCCAACAACTTTCCTAAACGGCTCGACGAATACGAGACGGTCCTTTCCGAGAACCGCATCTGGTTGAGTCGCACTGTCGGCATCGGAGTCATTTCCGGTCCGGACGCGATCGCAATCGGTCTGTCCGGCCCGGCGCTGCGTGGTTCCGGCGTCGCCTGGGACGTGCGGAAGTCGCGCCCCTACGCTGCCTACGCCGACATGGATTTCGATATTCCGCTCGGCGAAAACGGCGACACGTACGACCGATATCTTGTACGACTCGAAGAGATGCGCCAGTCGCGCCGCATTATCATCCAGGCGCTCGACAATTTGCCCGACGGGCCGGTGAATGCCAAGCTGCCGAAGCTCGTGAAGCCGCCCGCCGGCGATTACTATCACTCGATCGAAGCGCCGAAAGGCGAGATTGGTTGTTACCTCGTGTCTGACGGAACCGCGCAACCGTATCGTGTGCGAGTTCGTCCACCTTCATTCGTCAATCTACAGGCGCTGAAACAGATGTGCGTCGGGCATCTGGTGGCCGACGTGGTTGCGATAATCGGAACGCTCGATATTGTTTTAGGAGAGATCGACCGCTGAACCGCATGTTTCTTCTTTCTCCGGTAAACGTTCTTAACGATCTTTTGCTGAAGTTCTTCAGCGCCGAGACGATCAACTTCTTCATTTGGCCGCTGATCCAGATCGGCCTCGTCGTGACCCTGGTCGCGCTCTGGGTCGCGTACGCCACTTACCTCGAACGAAAGATTTCCGCGTTCATGCAGGCGCGGCTCGGCCCGATGCGCGTTGGCCCGTGGGGACTGCTGCAACCGATCGCCGATGGGTTGAAGCTGCTCGTGAAAGAAGACTTCATTCCCGAGCACGCCGACCGCTGGATCTTCTTCTTCGCGCCGTACATCGCCGTCGCGTCGGCGTTCATCGTCTTCTCGGTTATTCCTTTCGGTCCTGACTGGGCGGTGATCGCCGACGTCAACATCGGTCTGCTGCTGGTGCTCGCCGTGTCGAGCGTCGGTGTGCTGGCGTTGATACTCGCAGGCTGGTCATCCAACTCGAAATATGCGCTGCTCGGCGGACTCCGTTCGAGCGCGCAGATGGTGTCGTACGAAGTGGCGATGGGATTGTCGCTGATCGGCGCGTTGATGTTCGCGCGCACGCTGTCGCTCTCGGGCATCATCGCCGCGCAGGGTTCCGACTCGATCTGGTTCGTGCTTTATCAACCGGCCGGCTTTTTGCTTTTCCTAATCAGCGGCATTGCCGAAAACAATCGCGCGCCGTTCGATCTGCCGGAAGCTGAGTCGGAGCTCGTCGCGGGCTTTCACACCGAATACTCCGGGATGCGCTGGTCGCTCTTTTTCATGGCTGAATACGCGGCGATGGTGGTTGTCTCGGCAGTCGCGGCGACAGTGTTTCTCGGCGGCTGGTACTTTCCGTTTGTCTACCGGCTCGAGACGAGCGGCCATCACGATTTGTATGTGATCGTCAGCCTGCTGGTGTTTTTGACGAAGGTTTCCATTATTCTTTACGTCTACTTCTGGCTGCGTTGGACGTTGCCGCGTTTTCGTTACGACCAGTTGATGGACATCGGTTGGAAGTGGCTGATTCCCTCGGCGCTCATCAACATCGCGCTGTCGGCGTTTGCCGTGTTTCTCGTGCAGGCGTTGAACGGCTGGCGCGGCATGACGACGATTGAATCCCTCGATCGCGGGTTGAATCTCACGTCGACGGGCAAAGCGATCATGATCGCGTTCGGCATCGCGGGTTTGTTCATCACGGCGGGATTGCTGTCGCGCATCAACTGGCGCTCGCGCGATTTCAATCTCAAGACGCAGCGGAGAAATATCAGGCTGGTGAACGTGCCGAAGGGGAAACCAGCGGTCTCATGATTCGAGAGGGGTAGTTTTAATGGCTAAAGTTCCGACTCCAAAACCAACGCTGGCGCAAAAGCTGAAACGGTTCTTCATGATCGATCTGATCAAAGGACTCGGGCTGACGCTGAAGTACAATATCGGCGCACTCATCGACAAAGACGCGGTCGCCGGGAAGGGAATCTACACGGAGCAGTATCCGAAGGTGCGGCCCGACGTCGCGCCGCGTTTCCACGGCGCACCGCGCCTGAACATGGATCCCGAAACGCACGACACGCTCTGCATCGCCTGCAACCTCTGCGCACTCGCCTGTCCGGAAGACTGCATCGACGTGCTCGCCATGGACGTCGAGATCATCGTCGCCGGCAAGCCGCGTCGCAAGAAAGTTCTGGACGAATTTATCTTCGACACTTCGCGCTGCATGTTCTGCGCGCTCTGCCAGGAAGCGTGTCCGACTGCCTGCCTTGAGCTGACGCAGGAGTTCGAATTGGCAACATACTCGCGCGCCGGATTTGTCTGGAATCGCGAGATGTTGGAACAGGGTCGAGAGACAGTCAAATACACCAGCTAAGTCATTGACGATGATCTTATCGGGTTACGAAGCGCTCTTCTTCTGGATCTTCGCGCTTGCGGCGATCTTTGCGGCGTTGCTGACGGTGATGGCGCGCAATGCGGTTCACAGCGCGTTGTTTCTGATCTCTTCGCTCGTTTCCGTGGCGGCTTTGTTTGTGCTCGCGCGCGCGGAGTTCATTGCCGGCGTGCAGATACTGGTCTACGTCGGCGGCGTCATGGTGCTGTTTCTGTTTGTCATCATGCTCGTCAACGTCGGCGCCGAAGAGCAGGGGCGCGACGCGATCTTCAACAACCAGCGGCAGGTGACTGCGAGTTTGATCTTCTGCTTTGTGCTCGTAGCCGGCGTGCTCTACGCGGTGAACCAGGGTTATCGCGGTTTGCAGAAACTGACGCCGGTTGCCGAAGCGCCTGTCACGCAAACGTCGAATGCTGATGACGCCCATCCGCCGTCCGCAACCGGAACCAGCCGCATCACGAAAGACACCGAGCGCGTGGGCGGGAGTTTGTATCGTTACGCGTCGCTGCCATTCGAGATCGCCAGCATCCTGTTGCTGGTGGCGATCATCGGCTCAGTGATGCTGGCTCGCACACTCCGGCAGGAAGCTTCCGCCGACGACGTCGACCCCGAGACGTTGAAGATCGAAATGGTGAAGGATCCTGAGCTCGCGAAGTTGGAGCCGCAGATTGACTAAACATGCTTAATAGCTTCGTTCCAGCATTGGCGTTCTTGTTTCAGGAAGTCGAAGGCGGCCGCGCGGCGCAGACCTGGCACGCCATCACGCATCCTGACCTGTCGAAGTTTCTCGTGATCGGAGCGCTGCTTTTTATCATCGGCGTGGCGGGTGTGCTGACGCGGCGAAACATCATCGTGATCTTCATGTCGATCGAGTTGATTCTCAATGCCGCGAACCTCAACTTCGTCGCCTTCTCGCGCTATCTCCAGGAAGCCGGCCAGGTGAACGCGCTGGCGGGCCAGATCTTCACGGTGTTTGTGATAGTCGTGGCGGCAGCGGAGGCGGCCATCGGTTTGGGAATCGTGATTGCGCTCTATCGCAACAAGGAGACGATCTGGGTTGACGAGATCGATCTTCTGAAATGGTGAGCTGAACTTCTAAATGTACAAATACATCTGGTTAGTTCCCCTGCTGCCACTCATCGGCGCCGCCATTAACGGCCTGCTCGGACGGAAGTTTCGCTTTTCCGAGAGACTGATTGGCGGGATCGCGGTCGGCTCGGTCGCGCTGGCGTTTCTGATCAGTGTGGCAGCGGTCTACTCCTACGGCTTTGGCGGCCACGCCGAGTGGCCCAACCCCTACCTCACCAGCCAGGACGCTTTCAGTTTCGATTGGATTCCCGGCGGCGCGGTCAGCATTAACCACGGAACGAATTACGCCCTGCTGAACGTCGAATGGAGCTACCAGCTCGATCCGCTGTCGTCGATCTTCATGCTGATCGTCACCGGCGTCGGCCTGTGCATCTTCGTCTTCGCCACCGGCTACATGCACGGCGAGAACGGCTTCTATCGCTTTTTCGCTTACATGGGTCTTTTCATGTTCGCGATGCTGGTGCTGGTGATGGGCTCAAACTTCCTGATGATGTTTGTCGGTTGGGAAGGTGTAGGCCTCTGCTCGTATCTGCTCATAGGTTACTACTTCGATCGCCAGGAAGCCGCGAACGCTTCCCGCAAGGCGTTCATCACGAACCGCGTCGGCGACTTCGGTTTCGCGCTCGCGATCTTCGGCATCATCGCCACGTTCGGCAGCGCGCAGTACACGCAAGTCTTTGAACAGGCGAAAGCGTACCCGCTCGAAACCATCGGCCAGTGGGGCGTTCTTTCGTGGATCGCGTTGGGACTCTTCGTCGGCGCATGCGGCAAGTCGGCGCAGCTTCCGCTGCACGTCTGGCTGCCCGATGCGATGGCCGGTCCGACGCCCGTTTCCGCTCTGATCCACGCGGCGACAATGGTCACCGCGGGACTCTACATGGTCACGCGCACCAACGTGATCTTCCAGCACTCGCAAACTATGATGCTGGTCGTCGCGCTGGTCGGCGCCGCGACCGCGATCTTCGCCGCCACGATCGGCATCACGCAGAACGACATCAAAAAAGTTCTCGCTTACTCGACTGTCTCGCAGCTCGGGTTCATGTTCATGGCCTGCGGCGTGGGCGCGTTTGTCATCGGCATCTTTCACGTGATGACGCACGCGTTTTTCAAGGCGCTGATGTTTCTCGGCGCGGGCAGCGTGATTCACGGCATGCACCACGAGCAGGACATGCGGCGCATGGGCGGGTTGAAGAAGTACATGCCCTACACCTACTGGACGTTCATGGCCGGGTGGCTGGCGATCTGCGGCATCATTCCGTTCAGTGGTTTCTGGTCCAAAGATGAGATTCTCTGGAACGCAGCGTCGACGACGCAGATTCCGCTCGGCTGGATCGTCTGGCTGATCGGAACAATCGCCGCGACGTGCACCGCGTTTTACATGACGCGCCTGATGGCGCTGACGTTCTGGGGACGCGAACGATTCCTGGCGGGTGCCGGCGGCGAAGCTGACGAGGCTCATGCATCAGCCTACGACAAAGGTCTGGCAGCGCATGATGCGATGCGTCCCTCAGCGGGCGATCGTCCACGGCATGAGCCCGGTGAGCACGTTGGGCCAGTTCATGAAGACATCCCGACGCACGTGGCTACGCACGGACACGGT
>JBKPPP010000216.1:0-8568 GCA_046733615.1 Acidobacteriota bacterium
CTGAATGTCGGGTGTCCAGGCAACGGTGCTTTCCTTCATTCCCAACGGGTCGAGCACTTCCTTTCTCATGTACTCGGCAATCGGCTTGCCCGTGATCTTCTCGACGACGCGTTGCAGCAACACGAAACCTTCGCCGCTGTACTGCCACTTGCTCCCGGGCTCAAAAGACGAGGCAAGCTTTAGATCGGGTTGAAAGCGCCAGTTGGGCAGGCCGGTGCTGTGCGTGAGAACGTGCAGTGCGGTGATCTTGCGAGCAGTCCCTTCGAGACCGAGATCGACGTAATCCTGAAGCGGCTTGTTCAAGTCGAGCTTACCTTGTTTCGCGAGATCGTGAACGCCCCAGGCGAAGACTGGCTTGGAAAGCGAAGCCGCGGGAAAGCGTGTCTGCGCTGTTATTGGTGGACCACCCGCGCGCTCCACGCCGGCTACGAGTAGATACGGTCCGGCGTCTTTCATCCCGCCGGCGGCGACGCCGGGAACGCGTGTCACTTCCAGCATTCGTGCAACGTCGGGAGTCTTCGACTCGGCGTGGGTTTCGCGTGTGAATTTGCCGGTCGAGCAAACCGCTGCGCTTGCGAGCAGGCCTGTAAACATGCGTCTGTTCATATTGGCTCCGTGGAAGTTTCGAGGATTCACCATATAATCACCGCCACGTACACTACTGTGACAACAGAATAACAATGTGTGGGCGATTTACACTTCGAGATCCGCGACGGATCAAGCTCAATCATATCGACTATCTTCGTGGTGAGGATCTGATTCCGCGCTACAACATCGCGCCGACACAACCCGTTTTGACCTTGCGCCAGCATGGATCGGATCGTCACGCCGATTTTCTGCAATGGGGGTTGATTCCGGCGTGGAGTACGGAGCCGAAAGGGTTCATCAACGCGCGCGTCGAGACGATAGAGCGCAAGCCGAGTTTTAGCGAGTCGTTTATGAATCGGCGGTGTTTGATCTTTGCGGACGGGTTTTACGAGTGGGAGCGGAATGGGAAGGTTTCGCAGCCGTATTACTTTCAGATGAAAGATGGTGCGCCGTTCGCGTTTGCCGGCATCTGGGACGTGTGGACGAGTAATGGCAACTCGACATCGATTAATTCGACCTCGGGGACTTCGCTCTCGGAAAGTTCGATTACTTCGTGCGCCATCATCACTACGACGGCCAACGAACTCTTGGCCCAAATCCATCATCGTATGCCCGTGATCCTTGATAGCGGCTCGTATGACTTGTGGCTCACCGGCCGTCTTCCAAACGTAAAGCCTTTGCTCCAGCCCTTTCCCGCTTCGGAAATGATGAGCCACACCGTGAGTCGTGACGTTAACGACGTGAAACTCGACGATCCGCACCTGGTGCAACCAGCGGATGGCGATGTTGGCGTCAATCTCAGGTTGTTCTGACTAAATCCTTTCTAAGATCCGGCGGGTGATAGTGTCGTTGGCGTTTGGCAAAGGCGCCAAACCATACTATTCTCACTTCGCAAACCTCGCTAAAATGTGGCTGCATCATCATCGAACTCAGGTTCGACTTACCGGGTGCTGCCCAGTCCGTCGATACAACTGAAAGAGATAGCTCATGTCTTCCCAGCACCCACTCGTCGCAGTCTTGACCTTCGACAGCCGCTACGCGCAGCCCGTTCATGGCGTGCGCTCGCTGCACACGAAGTCGCGCCAACTGATCTACTCGGCTCACGACACCGACTTAGACTTGCGCATTAGCGTCCAGCACGACGACTGCCTGCTCGCCGGCCAGGTGATACGCGACGATTGCACCGGAGGCGTGATCGAGATTTGGAACCAGGAGGGGTCTGCCGAAGTTAGTCTCAACGAACTATGTGAGTTCACTTTTCCCGCCCTGCCGGTGGGTAACTATTCATTGCGAGTGCGACTGCCGCAACTCGAATTCGAAATTCCGAAATTAGAGCTCAAGGATTGAAGCCAACGATGCGCCACGCGGAACTTGCCACACTGCTCGTCAACTCAAGCAATGCGAACCGCAAGACATTGCTTTGGGAAAACTCCGCGCTGGCCGACGTCGAGCTTGCTTACTGTTTGAAAGACGTCTGTCTCGAAGGTTGGAGCACCAATCCCGAACAGGCGCTCGGAGCCGCTGCCGCGCTGCAATTGCTCTCTGACATCAGGCCCAGCGCCGAAATCAAAGCGGTAACCTCGTGGACCGCCGGTCTCAAGGCGCTCATAGAAGGCAACATGCAAACGGCGATTGCGGAACTCGAAGAGTCGGAACGCCGCTTTCTCAGGCTTGGCAAGATCCATACTGCGGCCTCGACGCAGGTCAGCAAGCTGATCGCGCTCGCGATGTTGGGCCGTTACGAAGAAGCGATCGAGTGTGGCTTGCGCGCACGCGAAGTCTTTCTCGCGTACAACGATTTTCATGCCGCGGGCAGGATCGAGCACAACATCGGCAATCTACACTTCCGCCGCGATCGTTACTTCGACGCCGAAGCATTTCAAACCGCCGCTCGCGAACGTTTCGCCGCTCTCAACGATCAGAAGCAACTCGCCACGGTCAATAACTGCCTCGCGAACACTCACGCGTTGCTGCACAAGTTCAAGTCGGCTGAAGATCTTTTCGAACAGGCATTGAAACAAGCGGAAGCAGCCGACCAGCCGGTGACACTAGCCGGCATCGAAGGCAACATCGGTCTGTTTGCGTTGCTCCAAGGCCGTTACGATCGCGCGCTGGATTTTCTCGAACGCTCGCGACAGCATTACACCGCGCTCGGGCTCACGCTCCAGGCAATTCTCGCGGAACATGAAATCGCCGACGCTTATCTCGAACTAAATCTCGCCGCCGAAGCGCTCGAGATCTACGAGCGAGTGATTCCGATCTTTACCGAGCACGGAATGCGTGCGGAACAGGCGCGGGCGCAAGCCTATCGCGGTCGTGCTCTGATGTTGCTGGGTCGAACGAAACAAGCGCAACGATCGCTCGATCAGGCCCAACGACTCTACGCCGCTGAAGACAATCCCGTCGGGGCCGCCCTGGTCGAACTGACTCACGCGCAGTTGCTCTATCGAGAAGGCAAGTTTGAAGGCGCGCGAATAATGGCCAGCCAGATCGAACCGGCGTTATTGATTTCCGGAAGCTGGCAACGTTTGCTGCTCGCACGCTGGCTGCGCGCCGAGGCCGATCGCGCTTTGGGAAATCTCGCGCAAGCCCGCCAGTTACTCGAACAGACATTGCAGGACGCGGAAGCGCACGGACAACCGCAGATCGCCGAACGTTGTTTCACTTCTCTCGGCTCGCTCGCGCTTCGCGAGGGAGACTTCGAGCTTGCCGAAGTGAACTTTCACCAGGCGATCGATGTGACGGAAGATTTGCGCGCTCCGATCCCGGGCGAAGAGTTTCGCACTGCCTTCTTCTCGAGCCGCATCTCTCCGTATCACCAGTTGGCGAAACTCTGCCTGTCTGAAGAACCGCCGCGAGTTGCCGAGGCGTTGACTTTCGTCGAGCGGGCCAAGTCGCGCGTGCTCGCGGACAACCTGGCGGGTCGCATCACGCGCGTCGCTAAGCCGCGCGACGACTTCGAAGCGCACCTCCATGCGCAGGTTGCGAAGTTACGAGAAGAGCTGAACTATCTTTACAACCAGATGCACAGTTCAGTGCGCGGCGCGGTTGCGAACAAGCAAACGAATTCCGGATTAGAACGCGAACTGCTGCGACGCGAACGGCGATTGCTGGAGATTACGCGCCAGCTTCAACATCGCAGCGCAAATGCAGAACACAATTATCGCGATAACGATCAGTTTTCACTGGCCGCATTGCAGGCGAGACTCGGCACGCAACGCGCGCTGGTCGAATACACGACCATCGACGACAGACTGATCGCTTTCGTAGTAACGAACGAAGGCGTCGAGGTCGCGTCCGACCTGGGAACTGAAGCCGACATCGTGAACCGGATCAAGCAATGCCGTTTTCAGATCGACACGTTGCGTTACGGCGCTATGCCCGTGCGGAAACATTTAAAAACGCTTACCGATCGCACGCAGAAGCATCTGCGTTTTCTCTACGATCGATTGCTGCGCGGGATCGAAACAAAGATTGGCGATCGCCAACTCGCAATCGTTCCGCATTGTGGTCTCCATTACCTGCCCTTCCACGCGTTGCACGACGGCGACAGCTATCTCATCGAGAGACGCGAAGTTTCTTACGCGCCCAGTGCAGTCGTTTTGCAGCAATGTGTCGATCGGCCGCGGCGTGAGTTTCGCAGCGCGTTGGTCCTGGGTGTCGCTGACGAACAGATTCCCGGTGTCCGTGCTGAGCTCAACGCGCTCGATCGAATCTTCTCCGAGGTGAAACGGTTTGAGGACGACGAGGCGACAATCGCGGTTCTGCGCGAACAGGCGAACAACTGCGACGTGCTTCATCTTGCCTGTCACGCGCAGTTTCGTTCCGACAATCCCTTGTTCTCGGCACTGAGATTAGCGGACGGATGGTTTACCGCGCGCGACGCGTACCAGCTCAAACTGAATTCGGGAATCGTAACGCTCAGTGGCTGTGAAACCGGCATGCATGCGGTTGCGCCGGGAGACGAGCTGATCGGGCTTACGCGCGGTTTCTTCTCCGCCGGCGCGCCGTCAGTGATGATGAGTTTGTGGACTGTCGATGATGAAGCGACCACGGAGTTGATGGTTGAGTTTTACACCGGCCTCGCAAGAACCAAATCGCCGGCGAGCGCGCTTCGCAGCGCCCAGGTGAAGTTGATGCAGCAACGGCCGCATCCATTCTTCTGGTCGCCTTTCGTTCTAGTCGGACACTGGTAGTGGTAAGGAAAAGAAAGGACTGCCGCCATGCGTCAACGTGTAGTGTTGTTGATTCTATTGCTCGTCGTCATCAGTGTGCTCTTTAACGTGCGCACGATGCCTGTTTCGACTGCCAGCGACGGGGGTAGCGGCAGTGAAGAGTTCGTCGCGGGCGAAGTCGTGGTGAAACTGACGAGCGCCGGCGATCTGCCCGATGTTGCCGCCACCTATCACCTCGATCCGACTCCGATCGATCAATTCGGCACCCGTCCGATCTTCAGATTGAGAATCACAGACGGCGCTTCCGTGGAGACTCGCGTCGATCAGTTATCGCGCGATTCGCGCGTCGTCTTCGTTGAGCCAAACTTCGTCGCCAAACCGCCGGTCGGCGGCGGGAATACCTGGAGCGTAGGCAACACGTGGAGTGTCGGCGGCGATTATGGAACCTACGTGGCGCAGTGGGCGCCGCAGAAGATTCATCTTTCCACGGCCCAGCAGATCAATCGCGGCAGTGGACCAAACGGCCCGATCCGGATCGCGGTCCTCGACATGGGCGTGGATAGAAGCCATCCCGCGCTCGCCGGACACCTGCTGCCGGGTTGGGACTTTGTCGACAACGACAGCGATCCGAGCGAAGTCGGCGACCAGCAGACTGGGCCATACGGGCACGGCACGCACGTAGCCGGACTCATCGCCCTGGTTGCGCCGGAAGCGAAGATCATTCCCGTGAGAGTATTGGATCGGTTTGGGATGGGAAACATCTGGGTGCTGGCGGAAGCACTCGCGTTCGCACTCGATCCCGACGGCGATCCAAAAACGGCAGACGGCGCGGACGTGATCAATCTCAGTTTGTCCACGCTGCGAGAGACTCGCTTGATCGCCAATCTACTGTCGAAAGCGTGCGGTCACGCGACGAGCGAGAGTGAGGATTTTCCGGTTTCCGTGAATCCATATCTCATCGTGGTCGCGGCGGCGGGAAATGGCGGTGATACGACCGAACAGTATCCGGCGGCTGAAAATGTCGATGGGCTGATCGCTGTTGCCGCGTCTACGAGCACTGACGCGCTGGCAACTTTTTCCAGCCGCGGTTCGTGGGTTCAGGTGGCCGCGCCCGGCCAGGCGATTCTGAGCACGGTCCCGGTTGGTCAATACGGAACGTGGAGCGGGACGTCGATGGCCGCGCCGATTGTGGCTGGCGAGGCGGCGCTCGTTCGCGCGACGTTCCCGTATCTCTCGAACAAAGACATCGCTCGCCAGGTCGAGCGGATGTCAGTGAACATCGGCGGAGAGGTGCCGGATCGCATCGACGCGGGCCTCGCGCTCACGACGTTGCCGGAGAGTGCTCCATCGCCGACACCCTCGCCGTCGCCGTCGCCGACGGCTGCGCCTTCGCCCTCTCCAACGCCAACTCCAACTCCATCGCCCTCGCCGACGCCGACGCTGAAAGGCAATGCCAGACGTACGTGACTTGCGTCGCAGGCTGGTCCCTTCACAACCAGCCCGCGCGGGAAAATTCAGGTTGATCTGCCGCGGGATTTGAAATATCTTCCGCACGATGTACAGGACGCGGGTACGTCGCTCCTTCTCTCATATCAACGTTTCAGACCAAGCACCCCGATTCCGCAGGGTTATTCACGCGTGGCTGTCTGCCGTCCTCGTCGCGCTGGCGCTCGCGGCACTGGCCTCAATCCCACAACTCCACGCCAAACTCTCGGGCGGTCCGGCTTCGAATAATTCGTTTGTCTCTTACTACTTTGACGAGCCTGCTTACTTAACTTATCTGCAAAGCCTGATCGACGGACTCCCACGCCGTAACGATCCATACACCGGGCTGGACCAGGCGAACCAGACTGTTCGCACTGAATCGTTGTTCTCGATTCAATTCTTGCCGGCGTACGCGGTCGCGATACCCGCAAGATGGTTGGGTGTGACGTCGAGTGAGGCATTCATTGCCTTGCGAAGCATCTCCGCGTTCGCTGCCGCACTCGCAATCTTCTGGTTGTTACAGGCGTTTACAAACAAACTGAAGATCGCAACGGTGGGCACCGTGATCGTCTTCTGTTTGGGTTGTTACATCGGTTCTTCCAAGCCCGTGCTCTCGCTGTTTGCGCTCAACTGGGCTGGTTATGACTTTCCCTTCCTGCGCTGCTTCGTTCCGGCGCTGCCGTTTCCCATCTTCTTCCTCTTCTGTGCGGCGGTCTGGAAAGCGATGGTGAGCGAGCAGCGAGTGCACCGCTTCGCCTGGGCCGTGTTGGGTGGCGTGGCTTTCGTGGTGTTGCTGTTTTCCTACTTCTTCCTGTGGACCGCGGCAGCCGCGTGGTTAGTGTGTGTAGCTGTTCTCTTGTCGTTCCCGGCGTCGTCGGAGAACAAGGAACGGGTTTTGGCGACAGTCGGCGTGATTGGCGCAATCGCCGTCTGCGCGCTTGTGCCGTACGTGCTTCTGCTGCTGCAAAGATCGCCGACGATGGACATCGCGCAGTTGCTGCTCAAATCTCATAAGCCCAATCTCTATCGTCGTTCTGAACTCTTCGCCGGCGTGATAATCGTGCTACTCGCGGTTGTCGTAAAACGAGGCTTGACTAGCCCGTCCGAGTCACTGAGTCGCATTGTCTTGTGTTTTGCCTTGCTGCCTTTCGTTCTATTCAACCAGCAGGTCATCACCGGCTACTCACTACAACCTTTTCACTACGAGCTCTACGTCGCACCGTATTCGGTGGCGATTGCCGCAGTGTTGCTTGCCACTCTCGCCGGCCGCCGGCTGTTGTTCATGCCTTCGTTACACAGCAGGCAGACTCTGATTCTTGCCTGCATCGCAGGACTGATCCTCGCTCGAGCAGCAGCAACTACGACGATTATGAGTAGCAAGCAGATCGCGTCGCAGGCTAACGCTGCCGAGAAGCTCGCTGTCTTGAAAAAGATGCACGACAAGACGGCAGGCGAAGAACCCGCGACGCGTGCATTCAGGCCAGTCGTCTTCTTTACCGATCTCGACCAGGCCGACATGGCTCCGGCGATAGCACCGTACCTGGTTTTGTGGTCGCCGCACATGTTTGTTTTTCCCGGCGTCAGTGAAGTTCAGAACCGGGAACGGTTGTATCGCTATCTATATTTCCAGGGAGTTACCGGACAGAACTTCGCGGCGATGGCCTCGGTCAACAGTTACCTCAGCTTGGCGCTCTTCGGTTTTGAACGCGCGTCGAGTCAGGATTATTCTGGCGAAGCGATCCCTGCTGAGGATGTCCTGCGTGAACAGGAGCGCTACTCCCGCTTCATCTCATCGTTCGATGTCGAACATGCTTCAGCTCTCAAGATCGATTACGTCGTTACCCAATCACAGCGCGGCCCGGACCTGTCGAACTTCGATCGCTGGTACGAGAGATACGACGCATACTCTGTCGGCGACTTCACTATCTGGCGAGTGAAGCCACGCATCTGAACCAATCGCCGCGGACAGCAAAAATGATTCGCCTGCCCATGCTCGTCTTGATTGTGGCGCTCCTATTGATGGGAGCGTCCTCGACTCGCGGCCAGGTCGCTATTCGAGTCCCGGATCAGGAATGGGATGTTTACGGTCTGGTGGACATAAAGACAACTACTTCTTTCTCAGCTCTCAGGAGACCTATAGCCACCTCGAACGGGCGAGCTGCTATTCCTCCGAGGCGGGCAATTTCAGTTTCGGCACGATCTGATTCGCGCCTACCTGGCGGCGAAATATCTCGCGCCTCGTTGGAACGAGTTATTGGACGGTGAGAAGCCGGTTCGGCTTGATGCAAACTGGAACTCGACTATCAAATTCGTGACCCTT
>JBKPPP010000217.1:0-10817 GCA_046733615.1 Acidobacteriota bacterium
GGCGCGAGCGCCAATCGCAAGGGACTCTTCGAAGCAGCTAACAGCGGCACGATCTTTCTCGACGAGATCGGCGAAATGTCGCCGGCGATGCAGGTAAAACTATTGCGAGTTTTGCAGGAACGAAAAGTCAGACCGGTCGGCGCAACGGATGAGACCCTCGTGGACACGCGCGTGATCGCCGCGACTAATCGTGACCTGGCGAGCATGGTAACTGCCGGAACATTTCGCGAAGATCTCTACTACCGCATCTCTGTGATTCCGATCGAATTGCCGCCGCTGCGGGAACGCGCCGAAGATATCTCGGAACTCGCAAATCACTTCGTGCAGAAGTTCTGCGCGCCGACCGGACGAGAGTTGTCGATCAGCGAGAGTGCGATGCGTTTGCTCGAACACTATTTGTGGCCGGGCAACGTGCGTGAACTGGAACACACGATCGAACGTGCGGTCGCCCTGGAAAGCACAAACTCGATCGAACCTGAACGCCTGCCGGAAAAGATCTCAAACTACAATCCCTTCCGCGTCGCCGAAGCGATGGAGTTTCCCGAGGACGGGATCAACCTCATGGCCCATCTTGACCAGCTCGAGAAGACTTACGTTCTCGAAGCACTGCGACGCACCGCCGGAAACCAGACGAACGCGGCCGAGCTCCTTCGTCTTTCCGTTCGCTCGTTGCGACACCTGCTCGACAAGCACGGCGTGCGCGGTCTCACGGCCCAAATGCGGGACGAACGCCGCAGTCCGGATTCGACGCCGCGACGCCGCGCGACGGACCAGGGCCCGCGACGTCGTGTCGAAGACACGGGCGAGTTCGCTGCCGGTGTCGGCGAAGGCAACTAGACCTCTCCTTCTTAGCCGACAAAGCAGACATGGATGAACAGGGCTGCTTCCGTGTTCACTGTGGCGGTTTACCGCTCGTTGGACCACCGCCAAATCGCACTCTCCGCAGCCTGCCGGAAAGCGTCATTCACCGCCTGCCACAAATTGTCACGGCTTTTCCCCGCCCTTGAGCCCGAGTAGAAATTTCGATCAAAAACGATCG
Source organism: Acidobacteriota bacterium (assembly GCA_046733615.1). Taxonomy (GTDB): domain Bacteria; phylum Acidobacteriota; class Blastocatellia; order Pyrinomonadales; family Pyrinomonadaceae; genus PSRF01. Next base: position 1,040 of record JBKPPP010000217.1, read on the forward strand.
CTTTTTTGCACTTTCACCTCAAATCCCGATTGGCACAGTGGTTGTTCTAAAGCCGCCCGACACTTCGCGCTCTGCGCGGCTCAAACAGACGAAAGCCGGTGGCGCGAGACTAGGAAACCCCTATTTCTGCTAAGGAGCACCACTACAAAATGACTAGTAAACGTCAAGAAGGCTTTTCGTTGATCGAACTTCTCATCGTCGTCGCGATCATCGGCATCATCGCCGCCATCGCTATCCCGAACCTGCTTGCTTCCCGCCGTGCGGCGAATGAGGGCTCGGCCCAATCGTCGCTCCGCACCATCCACAGCTCGCAAGCCACCTACCAGGCGACCACCGGAAACGGTGCTTTCGCCAACACCATGGCCGACCTCGGCACCGTTAACCTGATCGACAGCGTCCTCAGTGGCGGCACGAAGAGCGGTTACACGTTCGCGATCGTCGAACAGGCCGGCACGGGCGCGACCGCCGTGTTTGGCGCCTACGCTTATCCGCAGACCACCAGCGGTGTTTCAGCCACCGGCACCCGTCGTTTCGGCGTGACGGAAACGGGCGTGATGCGTGGCGACGCCACTCTGACGACCGTCCCGAACACGAGAGCACTGATCGCGGGTATGGGCGTGCTCGGCAACTAGTAGCCAACGAGTTTCTTATCCGAGGGTGGAGGCGTGCTTCCACCCTCTTTAATTAAAAGCAATTTGATTTAACCTGAAGGAGCCTGTTTTCGCCATGCATACCAAACGCCAAGAAGGCTTTTCGTTGATTGAACTTCTCATCGTCGTCGCGATCATCGGCATCATCGCCGCCATCGCTATCCCCAACCTCCTTGCTTCCCGCCGCGCCGCGAATGAGGGCTCGGCTCAGTCGTCGCTCCGCACCATCCACAGTTCGCAGGCCACCTACCAGGCGACCACCGGTAACGGTGCTTTCGCCAACGCGATCGCCGACCTCGGCACCGTTAACCTGATCGACAGCGTCCTCGCCGGCGGTCAGAAGAGCGGTTACGACTTCGCGATCGTCGAACAGGCCGGCACTGGCGCGACCGCCGTGTTTGGCGCCTACGCTTATCCGACGACCACCAGCGGTGTTTCAGCCACCGGCACCCGTCGTTTCGGCGTGACGGAAACGGGCGTCATGCGTGGTGATGCCACTCTGACGACCGTCCCGAACACCAGAGCATTGATCGCGGGTATGGGCGTGCTCGGTAACTAATCTGCTATTGAGCTCGTTTGTTTCGCTGAGGGTGGAGCGTTGGTTCCACCCTCTTTTTTTGGCCACCGGCGCACTCGTGGCCCTGACAGATTGCGACACACGCTGATGCCGCTTTTTGTCAATTACCCGCAACTCAACGCTCTAATGTAGTCCAGAACCCTCTGGCACATGCTTTGTTACAAACCCGGTGAAACTCGGCGCTTCAAGCGCAGTTGATTAAGGAGCCATTAACCATCATGAACACCAATCGCCAACAAGGCTTCTCCCTGATAGAGCTTCTCATTGTTGTCGCGATTATCGGCATCATCGCCGCCATCGCTATTCCCGGTCTCCTTGCCTCGCGGCGTGCGGCTAACGAAGGCTCGGCCCAATCTGCAATGCGCACCATCCACAGCGCCCAGGTGGTCTACCAGTACACCACCGGCAACGGCGCCTACGCTGCCAACCTCGCGGCCCTCAACGGTCAAAGCTTAATCGACAGCGTCCTCTCGAGTGGCACCAAGAGCGGTTACAACTACGCGATCGTCGAACAAGCCGGCACCGGCCCGACGGCCGTTTACGGGGCTTATGCTTATCCCGTGACAACCTCCGGCACCTCCATGACAGGCACTCGCACCTTTGGCGTCACTGAAGTCGGCATCGTGCGCGGCGACTCAGACCTCAGCGCGATCCCGAATACCAGAGCAGACATCAACGCTCTGCCGGTGCTTGGCAACTAACTGCTTACGTTTCAGTCAATCGGTCATGTGGGCAGAGATTCGCTTCTCTGCCCCTTTTGAGTTACAGACGAACCGATAAAATTTGTGCACATCACTCTAATCTGTGGTTAACTCCTCGACCGTGAACAGAGACGGGACGCTCTGGCGCATCACTGCGATTGCCCGCAACGCCTTTCGCGAAGCAGTTCGCGATCGTGTGCTCTACAATCTCGTGCTGTTCGTGCTGCTGCTCACCGCCGCGGCGATCTTCATCGGCGAGCTGTCGGGCGGACAGGAACGAAAGATCATAGTCGACCTCGGACTCAGCGCGATGCTGCTGTTCGGAGTATTCATCTCGATCTTTGTCGGCGTCGGACTGGTCTACAAGGAGATCGAGCGGCGCACGATCTACGCGATCTTTTCCAAGCCGGTTGCACGCGGCGAGTTTCTCGTTGGGAAGTACCTGGGACTCTGTCTCACGCTGCTGGTGAACGTGGTAGTGATGGGACTGGGTGTTTCGCTGGCGCTGCTCTACGTCAGCCGCGGCTGGGATCCGCTGATCCTGAATCTCTGGCCCGCCGTGCTGCTGATCTATCTCGAGCTGATGATCCTGACCGGCGTGGCGCTACTGTTTTCTTCGTTCTCGTCGCCGGCGCTATCAGCGCTGCTCACGTTCTTTGTTTTCATCATCGGGCACTTCAGCGCGGACCTGAAATCGCTTTCGGTTTCGATGGGTAGCACCGCAGCGCGCTGGCTGTTCGGCGGGCTCTATTACCTGCTCCCGAATCTCGCAAACTACAGCTTCATCACTCCCACCGCGCACGGCCACTCGCCGCCGGCTGGTTTCGTCGCCGTAACCGCCGCTTACGCGCTCATCTACATCACAGTCATCCTCGCCATGGCCACGCTGGTGTTCAGCCGGCGAAACTTCAAGTGACAATGAGTGTTCGGAGTCATACTGCCAGCCTGAGTCTCGTAATCGTCGCCGGCATGATCGCAACCATCCTGCTGGCGCGCTGCGTCGATGCGCGCCGGCCTTCGCTCGACAACGCGACCGCTGACGAAAGCCTCTACCTCAACGGACGCACCGCGAAACGTATGAGCCTCGGCTTCAACGGCCTGGCCGCCGATTGGTACTGGATGCGCTCGCTCCAATACGTCGGCAGAAAGATCATCGAGCAGGGCGATCGGATCGCGCTCGACGACCTCAGCCAGCTCGACCTGAAGCTGCTCGCTCCGTTACTCGACAACGCCACCACGCTCGATCCGGAGTTTCTCGATCCGTACGAGTACGCCGCCGTCGTCCTGCCCGCCATCGACGTGAACGAAGCGATTCGGATCACGCGCAAAGGCATCGCCGCCAATCCAAACGCCTGGCGGCTGCATCAACATCTCGGCTACATCTACTGGCAACAACGCGACTACGTCGCTGCCGCTGAAATCTACGATCGCGGGGCGCGGTTGCCGGGCGCGCCCGTTTGGATGGAAGCAATGAAGGCGCGCATGGCGGCTGAAGGCGGCAGCCGCTCGACTGCGCGTGAAATCTACACGCGCATGTTTGAGCAATCGGCGGATGAAAAAGTGAAAGACATGGCCCAGCGCCGTTTGCAGCAACTCGATTCGCTCGACCAACGCGACGGACTGCACAAACTGCTCACCGCGTATCAGGCACGCGCCGGCCGGTGTCCGGCAAACTGGCGCGAGATCGAACCCGTTCTCCGCGCCATCCGCACTCCGGTCGATCAATCCGGCGCGCCGCTGGATCCTTCAGGTGCGCCTTACGTCTTGCGCTCCGACACGTGTGAAGTCGTGTTAGACCAACAGTCAAAGATCATCATCAAGTAGAAAATGCCTGTTGTTGAGATCACAAACCTGACGAAGGATTACGAAGTCGGCTTCTGGCGCAAACGCAAAGTGCGCGCACTCGACGATCTCTCGCTGTCAATCGAGGCGGGCCAGATCTTCGGCTTTCTCGGCGCGAACGGCGCTGGAAAGACGACGACGCTGAAGCTGCTGATGCGCCTGATCTTTCCCACCAGCGGTCGGGCGCGCATTCTTGGCCACGACATTCAGGACGTCCGTATGCACCGCCGCATCGGCTACCTGCCCGAGAATCCTTACTTCTACGACTATCTCACAGCGCGCGAACTGCTCGAATACTGTGCCGAGATTTTTGGTTTTCCGGCCGTCGAACGTAAACGACGCACCGCCGATCTGCTCGCGCGCGTAAAGCTCGACGAGAAACGTTGGGACACGCAGTTGCGCAAGTTTTCGAAAGGCATGCTCCAGCGCGTCGGCCTGGCTCAGTCGCTAATCAACGATCCGGAGATCGTCTTTCTCGACGAGCCGATGAGTGGCCTCGATCCAGTGGGACGCCGCGAGGTTCGCGATCTGATCGCGTCGCTACGCGATGACGGCAAGACGGTCTTCATGTGCTCGCACATCCTGTCAGACATCGAAGTTCTTTGCGATCAAGTGGCGATTCTCAAGCGCGGGCGATTGGCGCAGGTGGGTTATCTCGACGAGCTGCGGCAAAAGACGGAAGATCCGAATCGTCTGGAGGTGTTGGCGACCGGCACCGACGCACAAACGTTGCAGCAGTTTCTGCAAAACGGAAATGTCACACCAACACCGCGGGGCTTGCGAATCGAGATTGCCGCGGAAACTGAGATCGAGAGCGTGCTGTGTGCGTTGCGAAAAGCGGGCGGGAAACTTGTTTCTGTTCAGCCGATCAAGCAGTCGCTCGAAGAGCTGTTCCTCGACTAAAAACTATTCTTTGAACTTGAACCCGGTCACTTCCATCTTGATGTTGGCGCGGGCATCGGTGTCCTTAAATCCCTCCAGCATCACACCGAACTGCATCGTTTTATTCGGCCCCAGCTCGGGCTGTCTTCCCGGAATGATGACTACCGTGCGCTGCTTGATCGGCTGTCCGTTGTAATCGACCACCGCTGCCCTGACCTCGAGGCCATTTATCGTCTTGCCGGTTAGATTGCGAACGGTCGTGGTCAAACTCATCACCAGGTCGCCGAGCGCGCGCTTGGCTTCAGTAGCTTCCGGCTCGTCGAGATAGATCTTCCCTTTGTTCTCTTCGAACTGCTGTGAACCCGGACGAATCGCGCCTTGCAGCGTCGGGTCGCCGGCGCCACCGCTGCTGGCTCGCATCAGCACGTAAAAGAAGAGCGCGATTACGACCGCCGCAGCCACGGCAATGATGATGATTAGTGTTCGATTGGATTCAGTCGATTCAACTCTGCGGTCCTGAGCAGTCATGGTGGGACGATTCTACTTGCCGAGTAGTCGCGCAATCAACACTTCCAACTCACTGAAGTCAATCGGTTTGGTGATGTAACTGTTACACCCGGCACCGAGGGCTTCAGTCTGGAAGTCGGAGCTGTCGTGCGCGGAAACGGCAATGATCGGCACCGCCTCGCAATGCGGGAGCTTTCGAATCAGGCGCGTCGCGGCCAGACCATCAATCACCGGGAGGCTTAGGTCCATTAGGATCAGCCCCGGCGACTGTTCCTGCGCGATCCTGACCGCCTCTTCGCCGTTTGTGGCCTCGACCACGCGGTAACCGGTCATCTCCAGAAGACGCCGCATCATGAAGCGGTTGTCTTCGGTATCTTCGACCAGCAACACGGTTACCGGTTCGAGCTGACTGTTCATTTACTCTCCTACGCCTGGAACGGATCGCGTACGAACTCGCGCAAGGCCTTCAAGTTATTGATTTTACTGTATCACTAGAATACGCGCGCCTTTTTTGTTACCATGCCGCACTGAAACGCAACACCCAAGGATCTTCGGCCAGCGTTTAATTCATACACTCGGTCTGGTTGTAAGGTTCGCCTCCCCCGGTGGCCCCCCTAATGAGATTGCAGCAGCGCGACGCATCCGATGAAGGCTCCAATGTCGAGAACTGAAGACAGTGAGACGCTTCAAGACCTCGGGCGAGCTTCGATTCAAATAGTTCATGATCTCAAAAACCAGCTCAACGGTCTCAAACTCTATGCCACGTTCCTTCGGCGTCGTCTCGAGAAGAGCGAACGGCCTGATGACGAACAGGAAACAATCAATAAACTGATCGCCGGGCTCGATCGTGCTGCCGGCGATCTGTCGACTATCGTCGCCTACGGACGCGAGATCGAGTTGAAGAAACAGCCGGGGTTTGAAATGCAGAAAGTGCTGCGCACGATCTGTTCGAGTTTTGATGGGCCAACAGCTCAGATTGTCTTCGACGCGGAATCTGATTCGGCCCAGGGAACTTTCGATCACCTGAAGCTTACCGACGCTTTCAAGTGGATCTCGGCCGGCGCCGTGAAGAACCGGCGCAACGACAATGACGAGAATACCGTGCCGGTATCGGTCAAAGTGGCGGCGGTTGACGAGCAGCAGGCGCTGGTCGCGTGGTCCAATCTACGGCAGATCGATCATGATCCGTTTCGCTCGTTTGTCGGGAGCGAAGAGATCAGACTGGCGCTGGCGGCGAAGATTATTGAAGCCCACGGCGGGTCGGCAAAATATGCGGAGAACCGGTTTGAAGTACGACTTCCGCTCTGCGGTTGATTAATAAGAGGTTGGCATTCTTTTGAAGGAGTGATCCAGGTATGGGCCCTCAAGGTGCGGCGATTTCCAGAGAGGAGAAAAGGGTGGAAAACAAAGAAGTACGAATTCTTGTGGTAGATGACGAGCCAATGATGGCGGATTCTCTGCGGCAGAATTTCGGCGAAGAAGGATACTCGGTAGACACGGCGGCGACAGGAGCAGCCGCGATCGAGCTATTCGACCAGGGCGGACACCATCTCGCCATCTGCGATCTACAGTTGCCGGACATGGACGGACTCGAAGTGCTGCGTCACATGAAAGACGCGCGGCCGACGACGGAAGTGATCGTCGTTACCGGATATGGTTCGGTGCAGAAGGCAGTTGAAGCAACGAAAGCGGGCGCGTTCTATTTCGTCGAGAAGCCGTTTGACTTTGAAGAGCTGCAACCGCTCGTCGAGAAAGCTTTGGAACGACGCGAGCTGGTTGCTGAGACGGCAAACATGCGCCGGCAGCTTTCGACCCGCGCGGAGTATTTCAACATCATTGGCGCCTCCAAGCCGATGCAGACGATCTACGAGACGATCGAGTCAGTGGCGAAGTCTGACGCGAACGTGCTGATCGTGGGCGAGTCGGGCACGGGTAAGGAGTTGATTGCCAACGCGATTCACTACCAGTCGCTGCGGTCGAAGAAGCCGTTCATCAAGGTGAACTGCGCGGCGCTGCCGAAGGAGCTGATCGAGTCGGAGCTGTTTGGCCACACGAAAGGCGCATTCACCGGCGCGCATGCCGACAAGGAAGGACTCGTGCAACACGCCGCGGGTGGCTCGCTGATGCTCGACGAAATCGCCGAGATGCCGATCGAGTTGCAGCCAAAGCTGTTGCGCGTGTTGCAGGAACGCAGTTATCGGAAGATCGGTTCGGAGAAGACTTACGCAGTCGATTTCCGTCTGGTGTGCTCGACAAATCGTCCACCGGCAGATGCGATCCGCGACGGGCTGTTGCGCGACGATCTCTTCTATCGCATCTCGACGATCACGATTCACGTTCCGCCGTTGCGCGAGCGAACTGAAGATATTCAACTTCTGACCGATCACTTCCTGCACATGTACGCGCAGAAGTATGAGCGGCCGATCACCGGTGTTTCGCAGGCAGCGTATCAACGGCTGTTTGGACACTCGTGGCCGGGGAATGTGCGCGAGTTGCAAAACGTGATCGAGCGCGCCGTGTTGCTGGCGAAAGACAAGCAGATCGAGCCGATCGATCTGCCGTTTGACAACGGCACGTTCCCGGAAGGTGCGTCTACAAACGTTCAGTGGGACGTTCCACCAAACATGACGCTCGAAGACATCGAACGGCTGGTGATCGAGCGAACACTGCAACGCACCGGCGGTAACAAACAGGCGGCAGCTAATCTTTTAGGCATCTACCGCCCGCGGCTGTACAGCAAGATCAGAAAATACAACATCGATGTGCCGTCACTGGTGTCGGCATAACGCGAAGCGATAATCGTCATTTCGTCGTCGCTTATGTCTACCAGCTTATCCGTGGCTCCCAACAGCACCCGCATGCGCGGGCTCGACGCGCTGCGCGGGATGGCCTGCGTGGCGATCGTGCTCTATCACTGCACGGACCAGACCGCGAAGGCCGTTCCGGCCAACCTGTTGCACTACCCGGTGCGCGCGGTGCAGTTTGCGATCTCGCAAACGTACATCAGCGTCTTTCTCTTTTTCGTGATTTCCGGTTTCTGTATTCATCTGCAATGGGCGCGCGCCCGTGCAGCCGGACAGGAACCGAAGATCCCTTTCGGCGCGTTCTGGAAACGCCGCATCCGGCGACTGTATCCGCCGTACGTGATCGCGGTCGCGCTCTACCTGGTGCTCACCCTCGTAACTGTCGGTCTCGACGTCACTCGCTTTGTCGTTTACGACGTCGGCATGCACTTGCTGATGTTGCACAACCTCGACTCGCACACGGCCTACTCGATCAACGGCATCTTCTGGACACTCGCGATCGAAGAGCAACTCTACCTGGCCTATTTTCTGCTGCTGTTTGTCCGGGCGCGTTGGGGTTGGATCGTGACGTTGGCGATTTGCCTGGCGGCGCGCGCGGGTTGGATGGTCTTCAGCCATCTCGTCTGGCTGAAAACAGGCTTCGGTATTCCCGTTCCTGAATCTGCTGCCGCACACTGGTTTACGTGGGCGCTGGGGGCGCTTGCGGTGGAAGCCATGCTCGGCGTGGTTGAGCTGCCAAAGTGGACGCGTAGTCTGTCGATCGCGACGGTTGCGATCGTCATTGCTTCGGTGATCTCGGCGTACCTGCCGGTGATCTCGAAAGACACGCCCGCGCACGACGTAGGCTGGTTCCTGATTCATCCGCTTTGGGGCCTCGGCTTCTTCATCGCCGTCAATCGCCTGGTGATCGCCGAGAAGGGCTGGATACGACAGTTCCGCTTGCCTACATCGATTTCGCTCTTCGCCACGCTCGGGCTGTTCTCTTATTCGATCTACCTGACGCATGAGCTGACAATCATGCAATCGTGGCGCTGGATTAACCCGGCAAGGCTGCAACTCGGCAACGTATTTCTCGTCATCGTGCCGATGACGATGTTGTTAGCCTGGTTCTTTTTCTGGTTTTGCGAACGGCCGTTCATGGTGCGTCCCAGCGCAAAGTCGACTGCGCCTGTCAACGAATCGGCAACTGTTTCTTTGAAACTGAATGAGGAGGGTTTTCCGTCACGTGCGTTTATTCCAACTCTTCGCACTTATTTCCATCATCGTCTCCGGCGCGGCGCTGATTCCGCAAAACCCAACACAGAACCCGCGCCCGGCGTCGCCGTTGGCCCAACCGCCGGCCTCGCCCACGCCGACGCCGATAGTATTGCCCTCGCCCACGGTCAGGATTGACCCTTACCGTGCGCCCGCGGGCCGCATCATCGGCGCCGCGCTGACCAGCAACAAAGCTCAGGCCAGGCTCTCGTACCTGACCGATCGCATCGGCAACCGCCTCAGCGGTTCGAAAAACCTCGAACGCGCGATCGAGTGGGCGCTTGCCGAAATGAAGAGCGACGGGCTCGACAACGTGCGCGCTGAGAAAGTGATGGTGCCGCATTGGGTGCGCGGTGAAGAGAGTCTCGAAATGCTGGCCCCCGTTTCGGTAAAGCTGTCGATGCTCGGACTCGGCAACAGCGTCGGCACGCCCGCTGAAGGTATCTCGGCCGATGCCGTCGTCGTGCGCAACTTCGACGAGCTCGAAGCGCTCGGCGAGCGTGTCCGTGGAAAGATCGTCGTCTACAACGCACCGTTCGTTAATTACGGCGCGACCGTGCA